>CAKZMC010000093.1 GCA_937128055.1 uncultured Actinomycetes bacterium
GGACACCTCCTTGCTCTGCTTCTTTTACTACAAAGCAAGTATAGGGGGTGTCCACCATGTTTCTGAACCTAGACATATTTCATGGGGCTCCCCTGCGGCCGCTCCCGGCTTAACGGGTGCGCGGGGAGCGCGCTTATCCCGTGGCCTTCCTCCTGCGCGGCGTTTCCGCGTCCCTCGCCGGCAGCGGTATCTTCCCTCTCAATGGCAGGGTGAAGCTGAAGGTGGTGCCCTTCCCCCGCGCGCTCTCCACCCATATCCTGCCGCCGTGTGCGTGCACCAGTTCACGGCAGATAGAAAGCCCCAGCCCCGTGCCACTCTGCTGGCGCGTGGTCGATGAATCGACCTGGTAAAACTTGTTGAATACCTTCGGGAGGTCCTGCGCCGAGATGCCCAGCCCCGTGTCCCTTATCCTCACCAGGCAGTGGTCACCCTGGCGGAATGCCTCCACGTCCACCCGCCCTCCCGGGGGGGTGAACTTTATGGCGTTATGGATGAGGTTCATGAAGACCTGCCCCAGGCGATCGGCATCACCGCTCACCGGGGGAAGATCGTCGGGGAAGTCGGTGCGCATGCTTATCCCCTTTTCCTGAGCGAGGTTATCCAGTTGCGCCAGCACGTCCAGCGCCACCTGTCGCAGGTTCACCTCGTCCCTCTTGACCTCTATTATCCCCGCCTCGATGCGGGAAAGATCCAGCAAATCGTTTATGAGCTTGCTGAGCGATTCCGTCTGCCGCGCCACGATCTCCAGGTAATGCCTCTGCTTCTCGTTCACGGGCCCCACCCTCTCCGCGTCCAGCAGGCGGACAAAACCCTTGATGGAAGTGAGAGGCGTCTTCAGCTCGTGGGAGACGATGGATATGAAATCGGATTTCATGCGGTCCAGTTCCACGAAATCAGTCACGTCGTGGAAGAGGACGACCGCCCCGTTGACCTTTCCCAGTGCGTCCCTGAGAGGCACCCAGAGGACATGGAAGAAAGTGGTGTAATCTCTCTCCAGCACCATCTCGTTCTTCACGTTGCTGCCTTCCAGGAGCACTTTCCGCAGGGCTTCCTCGCATGAAACCTCGTGGAACTCCACCCTTTGGCCCGCCCTGCCCAGCACCTCCCGCAGGGGAAGCATGTAGCGGTCCTCCTCCAGGCCGAGCAGGTTCGCGATGGAGGGGTTGGCCAGCACCAGGCGGGCATCCTCGTCGATGACCAGCAAGCCGTCCTCAAGGGAATTGATAATGGTCTCTATCTTCCCCTTGTCCTCCAGTATGGTCCTGTAGAGGCCCGCCTTTTCCAGCGCTATGGCCGACTCGCTGGCCATGGTGAGGAGTATGCGCGCCGCGTCATCGTCATACATTTCCCGCCGGTGTGAGAAGCAGGCGAACACCCCGATCACGCTGGCGCTGGCGTAAAGCGGCACGGTGATCATGGAGGTGAACCCCAGCTTCTCCAGGAAGGACTGGAAACGCGGGTCCTCCTCCACCTCCCTGAGGATGACCGGCAGCACCGCCGACGCGGAGACGTAGAGGGGGTTCCCCTCCTCCTTCTCCACAAGCAGGTAGGGATTGACGCGCCCCTCGCTTGCCCTCAGCCTCAGCCTCCCTTCCTCGCCGAGCATGCAGAGGGCCATGGCGTCGCTCGCCACCAGTTCCCCGGAGTTGCTCATCAGGATGTCGATGATCTCGCTCTCGTTGAGCGTGGAGGCGAACTTCAGGGACACCGCGTAAAGGGCCGACAGCTCACGGCTCTTGCTGTCCGCCTGATCCAGGAGGTGGGAGATGATCTGTTTCTCGTGTTC
Source organism: uncultured Actinomycetes bacterium (assembly GCA_937128055.1). Lineage (GTDB taxonomy): Bacteria > Actinomycetota > Geothermincolia > Geothermincolales > RBG-13-55-18 > JACIXC01. The sequence goes on from CAKZMC010000093.1 coordinate 1,787, forward strand.
CTGTTCCCTGGCCTTGCTGATCACGAAGAATCCGCAGAGTGCTATGAGGAAATATATGGGAATTGCCATGACCATGTCCTTCAATTCCTCGAAGGGCAGGTTCTCGTAAAAGAAAGGCACGAAGTACACGGCGCAGGTCACGGCGGTGAAAAGCAAGTTCTCCAGCAGTTCGAAATAGGCGGATGAGAATATGATCACCGTGATGAAGAGGAGGGAGAGCGCGCTCTTGCTCCCCCCGGTAAGATATACCATCAGGGCGATCAGGGCATCGGTTGCCAGCAGCAGCGAGGCGAAGGCGAGGGGCCGGTAACCCTCGTAAGGAAAGAAGCGGTGCCCCAGGTACACGACGATAGACATGGCCACGAAAGCGTAAAAGAGGGGGGAGGCGTTGCGCTCGCCGTAGGGCATGACGAAGAGCATGGTGGCGACGATGATGGTGAGCCAGAAGAGCGAGGCGACGAAACGCGTGGAGGTGAGGAGCACGCGCACTTCTTCCCTGCGGCGCAAGCCGCCCTTCAGGCTTCCCCGGTACGGCTCCTCTTTCACGGCCTCCACGAGGCCCCTACCCGATCCCTTCGTCTTCCTCATCATCCTTACGCTCAATCCCTGCGGCGGCGGTCAAACACGAAGTTGCTGCCGGACATGTTCTTGACATATTTCTTGAGCTCCGCCGCGATCTGCGCCACCTTGCCCGGATGGTCCAGTTCCCGGTAAGTGTTGTGTACGATGGCGATGCTTATGGACATGATGGGGAAATGGTGCACGTTGCCCTGGCGGTCGGTGCTCACGATGTAGCCCCTCTCGCGATCCTCGGGTTCGTAATGCGAGGGTATGCGCGTGTCGAAAAGCCTTATCAGTTCCTGGGAAATGAGCGGGGCCCTCTCCATCTCGGTGACCACGATGAAATCGTCGCCCCCGATATGGCCTACGAAATCGCCCTCGCTCCCGTACTTGTCCAGGGCTTCCAGTATCGATTGCGCGGTCATCTTTATGACCTCGCTGCCGGCGAGGAAACCGTACCGGTCGTTGTAGGCCTTGAAGTCGTCCAGGTCGGCGTAGCAGACGGCGAACTTCTCGCCGCTCTGGATGCGCGCCGCGATGTTCTCCTCGATGGCGCGGTTGCCGGGGAGGCCGGTGAGGGGACTCGCCTCTCCGTCACGTATGGAGCGCCGCAGGTGCATGCTGATCCTCGCCTCCAGCTCCAGCGGGTCGAAAGGCTTGGTTATATAGTCGTCCGCGCCGGTGTCGATGCCCTTCAGCTTGTCCTCCAGCATGCCCTTTGCGGTGAGGAGGATGATGGGGATATGGCTGGTGAGCAGGTCTCCCCGCAGGCGCAGGCACACCTCCAGCCCGTCCAGGTCCGGCATCATCACGTCGAGGACGACCAGGTCGGGGCGCTCCCTCTCGCAGAGGAGCAGGGCTTCCTTTCCGTCCCTCGCCTCGATGGGGCTGTACCTCTCCTCGCTGAGGGTCTCCACGATGAGCTCGCGGATGTTGGGGTCGTCGTCGACCACCAGTATCTTGTATTTCCTGCCGGCGTTTAACCCCACACCGGCTTCGCCACGCAGTATCTCGTCGAACAATTACCATACCTCCGAGAAACTCGTGCTCCCCGCTCGGGACCACGCTTTCCTTCGTTACGCCTTCCCGCGCCGCCGCTTACCTCTTGATGGGATCACCCCTGTTCTTCTCCAGGATATCCAGGAATATCTCCACCACCTTGGGATCGAACTGCGTGCCTGCGTTGCGGATGAGCTCGCGCCGCGCCTCCTCGAAGGGGAGGGCTCTCCTGTAAGGGCGGTCAGAGCGCATGGCCTCGAAGGCATCGGCCACCGAGAGGATGCGCGCGCACATGGGTATATCCTCCCCTTTCAGCCCCTGCGGGTAACCGGTCCCGTCATACCTCTCGTGGTGATGGAGGATGATGGGGCGCGGGCCCTGCAGGAACTCCACGGGCTCTACGATGCTGTCGCCGAGGGCGGGGTGCGTCTTAACGTGCGAATATTCTTCCTCGGTGAGGGTTCCCGGCTTGTTCAGAACCCTCCCGGCGATGCCGATCTTGCCGATATCGTGCAGGGTGGCCGCGTACTTGAGCTTCTGCTTCTCCCTCTCATCGAGGCGCATGGCCTCGGCGATCATCAGCGCGTACGCGGTCACCCTCTCCGAATGACCGCGGGTATAGGGGTCCTTCACCTCGATGGCCTTGGCCAGGGCTTGCACGGTCGAGAAGTAGCTGCGCTCGATGTCCTCGTACAGGGAGGCGTTCTCTATGGCCATGGTGGCCTGGGATGCTATGGCCGCCACCACCTCCATCTCCTCCTTTTCCAGGCCTCGTGAGCCGCGCGGGGGAAGCAACAGCGCCATCACGCCGCTCATCCTCTCCCTCGCCCGCAGCGGATAGAGGAGCACGCTGTCCACGTTGTGCTCGCGCAGCACCTGCGGGGAGAGCAGGAAGCCCGCCTCCTGCGAGGCGATGCTGACCGGCTTCCCGGCGAGCAGGGCGGCGAGTTCGTCACCCCCCAGTTCTTCCAGGGCGAAACCGCTCTCCCTCTCCTCCTTCCACAGCCCTTCCTCGATGAATCCGTACCAGGCGCCCATCTTGCAGCGGCCGTCATCGAGAAGGTAAACGGAGCACATCACCGCCGGGAAGAGGTCGATGCTCATCCTCACCACCTTGTGCAATATGTCTTTCAGGTCGAGGGTGGAATTGATGGCCCGCGTTATCTCCAGCAGCGCCACCGTTTCCCTGATCTTCCTCTGCTCGCGGTCATGGAGCCTCGCGTTTTCTAGGGCCACCGCCAGCCGGTTGGCGAACCTCTCCGCCAGCTCCACCCTTTCCCGCGTCAACCCCGGGGATGACCGGGGGCAAGCGAGGAGCGCGGCCTCGGTGGTGCGCCCCCTTATGACCAGCGGCAGGACGAGGAGGTCCCCGAGGCTGAGCTCTGCGATCATCGCGTCGGCGGTTCCGGAGCCGCTTCCGATGACAACGGTCTCTCCCTTCTCCAGCAGCGCCCCTGCCGCTTCTTCGGGCAACGTCAGGGGACTGGCGGCGGTCAGCGCATCGTCTCCCACCTCCGGGAGCAGCCTGCGCCCCGAGTCCAGCCTGCAAATGGCACCTGTCTCCGCGCCAGTGATGTGCTTGAGACGGCCCAGTGCGACCTTGCTCAAGGTGAGGGGGTCAAGGGTGGCGGCTATGGTGTCGGGGAACCGGTCTATGTCCCGCAGGTTCTCCGCCAGCTCCTTCCTCTTCGCCGCTTCTATCCGCAGGCAGGTCTCGCAGAGCAGGAGCTCCAGGTCCCTCTGGGCCTTCACGTCCGCGAAAGCGGGCCTCGCCCCCGCCGCCACTCCGCCCTCCCTGGAATCTGCCGACGCCTCGAAGAACGCGCGCAGCAGCTTCTTGACCCACTCCCAGGGGTGGTCATGGCGGCGCGAGAATTCCTCCACGGATGCGACCAGGGAAGAGGGATCCGCCTTTTCTCCCGTCCCGCGCGCCGAGAGATAGCGCAGCGTCATTTCCATGAATTCCCTGGGATGCAGACCCATCTCGGCAAGGCGCCGTTCCTCGCCTGGGGCCAGGCGAGCAAGCGAACGCGTGAGGAGCGGGTCATCGCTCCTCAAATAACCCTGAGCGACCTTTCCCGTCAATTCCGCCTACCATCCTCGTGGTCCCGCGGTTTTCCGCCTACCATTCCGTTTTATCGGCAAAACGGGTTAAAGGTTTTATGCGGCGAAATATGGGGAGTGAGGCCGCTACAAGGCAGGACATGCCTATGCGAAGGGCATTTTGCCCCCTACATGCCGGAGGGGCCGGGGTCGCAAACGGGCGGAGGGGGGTCTGCCGTTATGCCAGCTTTCTCATGAGGTTGGCCATCTCCACCGCGCTCAGCGCCGCCTGCCAGCCCTTGTTCCCCTGCTTGGCCCCTGCGCGCTCCACGGCCTGCTCTATGCTGTCTGCGGTGATGATGCCGAAGGCGGTGGGCACTTCTCTCTCCAGGTTGACGCGGGCTATCCCCTTGCTGACCTCGGCTGCCACGTACTCGAAATGGGGGGTCGAACCACGGATGACGGCGCCCAGGCAGATGATGGCGTCGTACCGCCCCGACGCGGCCAGCCGTGAAGCCACCAGCGGGATCTCGAAGGACCCCGGCACCCAGGCCACGTCCACCCTGTCCATGTCTGCGTCGTGGCGTTTAAGGGCGTCCATCGCCCCATCCAGGAGGCGCGTGCTGATGAACTCGTTGAAGCGGCTGACCACGATAGCGAAGCTGAGGCCGCTCGCTACCAGGTTTCCCTCGTAATCTGTCATCTTGCCTCTCCTCTCCCTTCAGAACTCCAGCAGGTGGTTCAGTTTCTCCTTCTTGGCCCTGAGATACTCGTAGTTTTCCTCGCAGGGCTCTATGACCAGGGGGATACGTTCCACGACCTTCAGGCCGTATCCCTCCAAACCCACGCGCTTCGCGGGGTTGTTGGTGAGCAGGCGCATGGTGCTGAGCCCCAGGTCCTGCAATATCTGGGCCCCGATGCCGTAATCCCTGGCGTCGGGGGGGAACCCCAGCTCCAGGTTGGCCTCCACCGTGTCCTTTCCCTCCTCCTGCAGCATGTAGGCGCGCAGCTTGTGCGGAAGCCCTATGCCCCTCCCCTCGTGGCCGATGATATAGAGGAGGACTCCCTCCCCTTCCTCCTCGATCATCTGCAGGGCCAGGCGGAGCTGCACCCCGCAATCACAACGCAGCGATGCGAAAACGTCCCCGGTGAGGCACTCCGAGTGCACCCTGACCAGCACGTTTTCCTTCCCCTCCACCTCTCCCTTCACCAGGGCGAGGTGGCAGCGGCCATCCACCTGGGACTCGTAACCGATAGCGCGGAACTCCCCGTACTGCGTGGGCAGGCGCACCTCCGCCACGCGACGCACCAGCTTCTCCTTGCGGTTACGGTAGCGTATGAGATCCTCGATGGTGACCATCTTGAGCCCGAACCGCTTCTTTATCTCCGCCAGCTGGGGAACGCGGGCCATGGTGCCGTCCTCGTTCATAATCTCGCAGATGACCCCCGCGGGGAAAAGGCCGGCCAGGCGCGCCAGGTCCACCGCAGCCTCCGTGTGCCCGGCTCGCCTGAGCACGCCTCCCTCCCTGGCCCGCAGGGGAAAAACGTGCCCCGGCTTGGATATGTCCTCCGGCCTGGTGAGCGGATCGAGGACGGTCTGTATGGTCACCGCCCGGTCCCGCGCGGATATGCCTGTGCTTATCTTGCCCTTGGCGCCTATGGAGACGGTGAAGGCCGTCTCGTGGGTGGAGGTGTTGTTCGTCACCATGGGCTCGATATGCAGCTCGTCCAGCCTGCTGGCGATGCAGGGCATGCAGATCAAACCCCTGCCGTGCTTGGCCATGAAGTTTATGGCCTCGGGGGTCACTTTTTCCGCCGCCATGAGGAAATCGCCCTCGTTCTCGCGGTCCTCGTCGTCCACCACGATGACGATGCGGCCGGCCTGGATCTCCTCAATGGCTTCCTCGATACTGTCGAAAGGGCTCTCCTCCTGCACGACCACGGCCCTTTCTTCCTTCTCTTCCTCACGCTCTTCCATCACCGCACTTCCTCCTGCTACCGTTTTCTCTCGGACCGTCTATCCGCCAGGTCCCGAAGGCCGGGCGAGGAACGGCATGGCGCACCGTCTCTCACCGCCATATCGCCATGCCGAGCTCTCACAGATAACCTCCCTCCACGAGCTTGCGGTAGAGGGTATCGGGTACCGCCGCCTCCCCTTCCTCCTTCGCCGCGCCGCGCTCGAGATAGGAGCGCACGTACTTGGCTATGATATCCACCTCGAGGTTCACCGTATCCCCCAACCTGCGCCTCCCGAGGTTTGTCGTTTCGAGGGTATGGGGGATGACGGCCACGCAGAACCCGTCGGCGCGCAACTCGCTGACGGTCAGGCTGATCCCGTCCACCGCTACGGAGCCCTTCTCCACCAGGTATTCCATCACGCGCGGGGGAGCGGTGAAGGTGAAGACGCGCCCGTCGCCGCTCTCCCGTATCGCCTCCAACGACCCTACGTCGTCGACGTGGCCCTGCACCAGGTGCCCGCCCAGGCGCGATTGCAGGGTCAGCGCCCGTTCCAGGTTCACGGCCTCCCCGCTTTTCAGCCGGCTGAGATTGGTGCGCTGCAGGCTCTCCGGCGAGACGTCGGCCTCGAAAGCTCCCGCCCCTGCCCTTGTCACCGTGAGACAGACGCCGTTCACCGCCACCGAGTCACCGATTACCATATCTTTCCATATCTTCCGGCAGGAGATCTCGAGACATCCTCCCCGCGACGTCAGCCGCGACTTCCTGAGCTCTCCCAGTTCCTCGATGATCCCCGTGAACATCCCTAACGGCCCCCGTCCTTCACCTTGGCAGAATGAGCCTTTTCGCCAGGGTCTTCCCAACCGCATGCGACATCCGCCTCCAGCAGGAGGTCATCCCCCAGGCGGCGCGACCTCCTCCATTTAAGGCGCAAGGCCTGCGAGGGATCCTCCACGACGGCGCCCTCCACCCATGACCTCGCCTCGCTGTCCCCGAAAACCTTGCCCGCCACGAAGAGGGACAGGCGGTCCACCAGGCCCAGGCGGAAAAGCGCGCTCACCAGGGTGGGCCCTCCCTCCACCAGCAGATGCGCGACCTCCCTCCTGCCCAGGGCTGCCAGCAGTTCCCTCAGGTCCACCCTTCCCGCCTCGTCCCCGGGCAGTGCCAGGACCTCCACCCCCCGCTCCCGCAAGGCCTCCGCCTTTCCCGCGTCATGCCCCTCAGTGGTGGCTACGATCACGCGGGGTTCTCCTCCCTGCGCCAGCCTACTCTTCAGGCTGAGGGAGAGGCGCGAATCCACCACCACGCGCAGGGGAGGCCGTGCCCCCCGCAGGGGCACCATGCGCACGGTCAGTTCCGGATCATCCGCGTCCACCGTACCTCTTCCCACCAGTACCGCGTCGCTCTCCCGCCGCATCGCGTGCGCCAACCTCCTGGCCGCCTCCCCCGTTATCCAGCGGGACCTGCCGCCCCTCGCGGCCGCTTTCCCGTCCGCGGTAGCGGCCACCTTCACCGTCACCAGCGGCATGCCCGTGGCCACGTATTTCCTGTAGGCGGCGTTCATGTCCTCGCTCTCCTCCCGCAGCACGCCCACCTCCACGAGCACCCCTTGCGAGCGCAGCCTTTCCGCCCCCCCTCCCGCGACGTTGGGATTGGGATCCGGCGCGGCGATCACCACCCTCCTTATGCCCGCACGCAGTATGGCCTCCGTGCAGGGGGGCGTCCTGCCGTGATGGTTGCAGGGCTCCAGAGTCACGTACAGGTCTCCCCCCTCCGCATCCCCGCCCGCCTGGGCCAGGGCCAGCACCTCCGCATGCGGCGAATGGGGCCCGCGGTGGTAGCCCTTTCCTATCACTTTCCCTCCCTTCACCACCACGGCTCCCACCATGGGATTAGGGTGGGCCATCCCTTTCCCCCTGGCCGCTAGGGACAAGGCCATCCTCATGAAGGCCGCGCCTTTTTCCTCGCCTTCCATCATGCTCTCGGAAGCTCTCTCTTCCCCTCCCCTCCGTCTCCGCCCCGGGGCGCGGACGCTGCCCTCAAGACCGCGCCGCGAGGGTCCCCCGCCTCCTGCTCGCCAGGGGCCCCCGGCGCGCCTACGCGGCGCATCCGCCAACAAAAAGGGCACCGGGAGAAAACCCGGCGCCACATAAGGCCGCCTGGAGGTCTTCTCCCATCCGGACTTTAACCGTCGGTGCCGGAATTTCACCGGCTCAGCCATCAGGCTCGCGGACTCTCACCGCCGGTCGGGGTTTTCACCCTGCCCCGAAGACCCGTCAGTTATGAATATTATAGATGCTTGAAAATTTGATGTCCATGTCCGGCGCACGTTGCCGGCCTGGCAGGTGGGCGGTTCAAGGATCGAGCAGGCGGCGTATCTCCCGGGCCGCCTGCCGCGGGTCCGGCGCGCGGTAGATGGAGGATCCCACCACCACGATGTCCGCACCGGACTCCAGGACCAGCGGAAGGTTCTCCGTCTTCACCCCGCCATCCACCTCCACCTCGACCTGCAATCCCTGCCGCGCGGCCTCCTCCTTTATCTCCCTCACCTTGCCGAGCGGTTCAGCCAGGAGCTCCTGCCCTCCAAAACCGGGCATGACCGTCATCACCAGGATGAAATCCACCAGGTCGAGATATTCGAAAACGCGGCTCGCCGGCGTCTGGGGGTTGATGACCAGACCCGGCCTCCTGCCCAGGTTGCGTATGAGCCCCAGGATTTCCCCGGGGTACCTGGTCACCTCGCTGTGGAAGGATACCCAGTCCGCCCCGGCCTCCACGAAGTCCTCGACGTACTCGGCAGGATTGGCGATCATGAGATGCACGTCCAGGGGCAGCTCGGTGATGGACCGCACCGCCCTCACCACCAGGGGGCCGAAGGTTATGTTGGGAACGAAGTTCCCGTCCATGACGTCCAGGTGCACGGCATCCGCCGTATCCTCGATGAATGAGAGGGCGCGCCGCAGATCCGAGAAGTCCGCGTTGAGCAGCGAGGGTGCGAGCTTAACCTTTCCCATCCTCTCCTTCCCCCAGGGCTATCTTCTCCAGAGGCACGTAGGTCGGCCCTCCCGGGCCCAGTATGCTGCGGTAGAAGGTGATCTCCCTCACCTCGAAGGGCATCTCCGCAAGGGGCTCCAATTCCCCTTCCATCATCCCGAGAAGCGAGGAACAATCCGCCGGACGCCGCAAACGGGCCACGGTAAGGTGGCCCTTGAAGGGCCTGTCCTCGCGCTTTACCCCGACCTTCTCCAGGCGCGCGTCGAGCTTGCCGGCTAACCCCGCGGCCTCCTCCTGGCCGCCGCGCATGCCCACCCACAGCACCCTGGCCTTGCGCGGGGAAGGAAAGCCGCCGCATCCTCCCAGCGCCGCCCGGAAAGGGGCGCTCAACGCGGCCGTTTTCCGTATCTCGTTCGACAGCCTTTCCAGTTTCTCCTCCTCGTAACCGCCGATAAATTTCAGGGTTATATGAAGGTTTTCAGCCTTCACCCACCTGGCTTCCGGGATCTCCCCGCCATATCTCTCCAGCGCGGCAGCGAGCAGGCGCCTCGTCTCCTCGGGTATGTCCACGGCCAGGAAAAGGCGCAGCCTGTCACCGGACATCCCCGACCTCCATGCCGCGCAGGTAGAAGAGAACGAAGGTCAGGGCGATATTGGCGGCGTATTCCCTGACCATTTCACGGTTCCCGGGAAGGCGGTACTTTAAGCCACGCCCTCCCTGCGCGTCGGCCAGGCCGAAGACGACGGTGCCCACCGCCTCCCTCTCCCCCCCGCTATCCGGGCCCGCAACGCCGCTTACGGAGAGCCCGATATCGGCCTCCAAGAGCTTGCGGATCCCACCGGCCATGGCCACCGCGACCTCCTCGTTGACCGCTCCCTTTTCCCGCAGCAGGGCGGGAGCGACCCCGAGGAGCTTCTCCTTGGCTTCGTAAGTGTAGGCCACCACTCCTCCCCGGTAATAGCGGGAACTACCGGGAACGCGGGTTATCCTCTCCCCCACCATGCCGCCGGTGCAGGATTCGGCCACCGCCAGGGTAAGCCCGCGCGCTTCCAGCTCCTTTCCAAGGTTTTCCTCCAGGGTCTCCGCACCCTCTGCAACCACCCAGCCGCCCAGCGCTTCCCTCGTTCTCGCGAGCCCGCCGGAGAGAGCCTCCTCGTCCCGCGACGAGAGCCTTACCTCTATCTGTCCCGTCATGGTTCGGTAGGAAACGCGCAGGCCCTCGATGCCCGAGACCGCCCCGCCCACCAGCTCTCCCACCTCCGACTCCGGCCTCGCCGCCACCAGAAGGGTGGCGGTCAACTCACCCGCGCCCTCCAGTGCGCCCTTGAGCCGGGGCACCACGTCCCCCTCCACCATGTCCATCATTTCCCGCGGCACCCCCGGCAGGAGGACGGCCACCTTTCCCTCCCGCTCTATCCATTGTCCGGGCGCCGTTCCCAGGCGCGGAAGGATCCATTCCGCGCCCTCTATGCGGTCCGCCTGCCTGGCGTTGCTGGGCGACATCTCCCTTCCCAATCCAGCGAAGAAGGAGCGCAGCCGTTCCTCTATACGGCCATCCCTCTGCAGCCTCGCCTCGAGGGCACGTGCCACCGCCTCCCGGGTAATGTCGTCTTCGGTGGGGCCGAGGCCCCCCGTCACCAGCACCAGGTCGCAAAGGACCAAGGCGAGGGAAAAGGCTCGCGCTATCGCGTCCAGGTCGTCGCCCACCGCCAGCCGCAGGGCGACCTTCAGGCCCAGCGCCTGCATCCTCTCGGCGAGAAAATCCGCGTTGGTGTCCCGCGTCCTCCCGTCAAGGAGCTCGTCGCCCACGGAGATCAACGCGCACCTCTTCACCGCTCAACCACCCTCGCCTTCGCCCAGGTAACGGCGGGCCTTGAGCATGTAGTCCAGCCCCGAATAGAGGGTGAGGAAAACGGCCAGGGCAACCGCGGCCTTCTGCATTGCCCTGCGCGGGGAGGTATCTTTCTCGAGGATCACGAGGAGAAGGGCCAGGAGCTGCGAATTGGTCTTCAGCTTCCCCCATATGCTGGCCGGCACCGACCCCCCGCGCGCGCCAGCGTAGACGCGAAAGAGGGTTATGGCGACCTCCCTGCCGATGATGACGCCCGGCACCCAGGCGGGCAGCCGGCGTCGTTTTGCCAGCATGAGGAAGGCGGTGGATATGCATATCTTGTCCGCCAGGGGATCCAGGAACTGGCCCAGCCTGGTTTCCTTGCCCTGCTTCCTCGCGACGAAACCGTCCAGGAAGTCGGTCAGCGCCGCTACCGCCACCGCCGCCGCTGCGAGCCGGTCGCGCCTGCGGTCCTCGTCCATGAGCAGGATGACGATGAGGGGGGCTATCACTATGCGGGCCATGGTCAATGCGTTGGGGAGATTCCAGTTGTCATCTTCCGCGGACGTTATCTTAGACATCGCTCTGCTGAGCACAGGGAACGGCAATGAGATCAATCCCTTCCGTGGACTCCACCTGCACCTCGCACCAGCTTCCCGCGCGCAGCCCCCGCGAGGCGGGCAGGAAGATCACCCCGTCCACCTCCGGCGCCTCGCGGTAGGACCTGGCTTCCCAGTAAGGGGGCGCCTCGTCGCTCTCCCCCTCCACCAGCACCCGCAGTCTCCCTCCCACCATGCGTGCGGCATTCTCGCGCATGATTTCCTCCTGGAGCCCCCGTATCTCTCCCAGGCGCCTCTCGATGACCCCAGGCGGACATGTGCCAGCGAGGGAATATGCAGCCGTGCCTTCTTCCTGAGAATAGCCAAAAAGACCTAACCAGTCAAAACGGCTCTCCGCGACGAAATCCATAAGCGAGGCGAAAGCCCTCTCGTCCTCGCCGGGGTATCCCACCATGAACGTCGCCCGCAGGGCGGCGCCGGGCAGGCGGTCCCTTATCCTTTCCAGCAGCCGCCTGAAGGATGCGGTCCCTCCCCTCCTGCCCATGGACCGCAGTATGCGCTCCTCCACGTGCTGCATGGGCAGGTCCAGGTAGGGATGGACACGCGGGTCTTGCATGCGCGCAAGCAAGCCGTCGCCGACGCCCTCCGGGTGCATGTACATGATCCGCAGCCGGTAATCGCCCTCCAGCTCCAGCAGCTTATCCAGCAACATGGGGAGGGAGGCGGCACCGTAGAGGTCCCTTCCGTAGGAGGTGACGTCCTGGGCCACCAGGATGAGCTCCTTCGCCCCCCTTGACAGGAAGAAGCGCGCCTCTCCTTTTATTTCCTCCCAGGGGCGCGAACGCAGGGGTCCGCGTATGCCTGGGATGGTGCAATATGCGCAGCGCCGGTCGCAGCCCTCGGCCACCTTCACGTACACGTACCCCCTCCCCAAGGTGGAGGAGAACACGCGCTCTCGCGAGGCAGGGGCGGTATCCTCCGCTCCTCCTCCCTGCAAGATAGCGGGGAACGCCGGGTATTGCGAGGGCGCCGCGAAGACGTCGACCTCGGGGAGAAGGGAGCGCAGCGTCCTCTCTCCATAGCGCGCCACCAGGCACCCCACCACCGCCAGGCGCTTCTCCCCCTCCGCCTTGCGTTCGCCCAGTTCCAGCACGGCTTCCAAGGATTCCTGCACCGCGGGGACGATGAACGAACAGGTGTTCACCAGCAAGAGGTCGGCATCCTCCGGCCTTTCCACCCGCCTCCACCCCCCTGCCAGCAAACGCGAGGTTATGAGGTCGGAGTCGACCTCGTTCTTGGGGCATCCCAGGGTCAGGAGGAAGAAGTTCCTCGCGTCTTTCTTCCCTTTCACCGCGTTTCCCTCCCGGAGGCAGCGCTTCCGCGCCTCCGGCCCTGCGCAGGATCCTTGCCGTTCGACGCCCCGCGCTTCCTTCCATCCGCCGCCCGCGCGGCAGGTCCGGAAGCGGTCGGGGTGGCGGGTTTTCCATGCGCGGTACGATGGAAAAGCCATCGCGGGGTTAGCTTTCCCGCGATGCCACGTGCAGGATCAGGCCCTGATGGTCTTTATCTTGTCGGCCACGCCGACGCCGACATCCTTTCCCGAGAAAAAGGAGATGGACTTCTCTATCTTCTCTGCCAGCTCAGGAAGCTGTTCCACGGTAAGATCGTCCGGGGTCGTGCCGATCAGCTCGCAGTTCTTCTTCAAGGTCGCCTTGGCAATGAAATCGCCCACCGCGGCGGATAGGATTTTCTCAACCTCTTGCGCAACCCTGTTGGCCACCGCAACCTCCCATTTCCCTTGCTGCCCATACCCCCGCGCCGACCCGTATGGATTGGCGTTGTCGGCACCCGCTTACCGCGCCCGCCTTATGACTCCGCACACATAACCCTTTGATAAATTATACCAAAACGACCACCGATGGAATCAAGAAGCAATCTATGCGCCTTCCGTCTCGGCCGCGGCTTTCCTGCGCCTCCTCTCCTCGAGCTCCTCCGGGGTCATGAGGACCGCGCGCGGCTTGCTGCCCTCATAGCCCCCCACGACGCCAAGGTCCTCCAGCAGGTCCACCAGGCGCGCGGCACGCGCATACCCGATGCGCAGCTTCCTCTGCAACAGCGACGCGGAGGCCATCCCCGAACGCACCACGATCTCCATGGCCTCTTCCAGGAGCTCGTCCTCCCTCAGCTGCTCCCTTCTCTCTCCCCCCACCTCCTCGAGTATGTCCTCCCTGTACTCCGCCTGCCTCTGGCGCTTTATGAATGCGACAATGGCCGCTATCTCCCTCTCGGATATGAAGGCGCCCTGTACCCTCAAGGGACGGGAGCTTCCCGCGGGCAGGAAGAGCATATCCCCGTGTCCCACCAGCTTCTCGGCACCGCCCACGTCCAGGATGACCCTGGAATCCGCCTGGCTGGCCACCGTGAAGGCGACGCGTGAGGGCATATTGGCCTTGATGAGGCCGGTGACCACGTCCACGGAGGGGCGCTGCGTGGCCACCACCAGGTGTATGCCAACCGCCCTGGCCATCTGGGCTATCCTGGCGATGGAGTCCTCCACCTCGGCGAGAGCCACCATCATCAGGTCCGCCAGCTCGTCGATGCAAACCAGGATGTAGGGCATGGGAGGAAACGCCCTCTCGCCCTTCTCGTCGACCTCTTTCTGCAACCCCTCCCTGAGGGCGGCCTTATAGGAGACGATGTTCTTCACTCCCGCGCGAGAGAGGACCTGGTAGCGCGCCTCCATCTCCCGCACCACCCAGGATAGGGCACCCGAGGCTTTCTTGGGGTCGGTCACCACCGGTGCCAGGAGATGGGGTAAGCCGTTGAAGTGGCTCAGCTCCACGTACTTGGGGTCTATGAGGAGCATGCGCACCTCCTGCGGAGGCGAGGTCATGAGCACCGAGGTGATCATGGCGTTTATGCAACAGCTTTTTCCCGTGCCCGTGGCCCCCGCCAGGAGGAGATGCGGCATGTCCCGCAGGTCTACGATCACGGGGTGGCCGGAGATGTCCATCCCCAGGCCCACCCGCAGGGGGGAGCTTACCTTGCGGGCCTGGGGGGTAGAGAGGATGTCCCCCAGGGACACCAGGTCGCGTTCCCGGTTTGGTATCTCGATCCCCAGCGCCGATTTGCCGGGTATGGGGGTGATGATCCTTATGTCGGGCGAGGCCAGCGCGTAGGCGATATCGTCGCTCAAGCTCAGTACGCGGTTCACCTTTACGCCGGATCCCAGCTCCACCTCGAAACGGGTAACCGTGGGGCCGCGGGTTACGTGGGTGACGGCCGCGTCCACATCGAAATCGCGCAGGGTCCTCTCGAGCACGGAGATGCTCTCGTTGATGCTCTTGTGCGACACGGGGTTGCGGTCAAGGGAGCGCACCAGGAGCTCCGGGGGCGGCAAGCGGTAGGGCCTGCCCCTTTCCAGCTCCTCCACCTCGATGGCCACCTGCCCGCTCTCCTCCACCACCAGGGCGGCCTCCGGGACTTTCTCCGACGGCGGCAGGGGAGGCCTCGTCTCTCCGGGCAGCGCCTCCACCGCCATCTCCGGGAGTCCGGCCCGCCTTCCCGCCGGCTCCTTTGCCCCCTTTCCGGCGGCTTTGGCCTCGTCCCGCGCCGACAGCGCCTTTTCCCTCGCCAGGGAACGCTTGAGCTCCCGTTCCCGCTTTCTCCTCTCCACCCTTTCCTGCAGGTACTGGGATACCGTCAGCCCCGTGAAGAGGAGGATGCCCACGATTATCATCCCTATCACCAGTACGTAAGCTCCCGCCCTGCCCATCATCTTCACCAGCGGCCAGGTGATAATCGCCCCGAGCAGGCCGCCTCCGTCGAAAAGGTTCTCCCTTACGAACATGTCTTGCGGGGAACCCACCCTCAGGTGGAGGAGGGCGCACACCGCGAGGACCAAGACCGCGATGCCCGCCAGCTCGACCCAGGTCACGCGCCAGCCGGCGGGCTTTCCCTCCTCCATCTCCCCCAACCTGCCGAGGAACAAGGCCACACCCAGCAGCAGGAGGAGAAAGGGCAGCGGGAAGCGCATGTAACCCAGCAGGTAGGAGAAAAACCACTCCATGCCGCGACCCACCGGACCCAGGCTGGAGAGGAAGAAGGCCAGGAAGAGCAGGGCGGAAGCGACCACCAGGAGGACGCCGTAGATCTCCCGCAGGTTACGCGGCAGGCCACGCCGGGCGCGCGGGGAGGCCTTTCCTCTCGCCGTCCGCGACCGCGGTCTTCCTCTCCCCCCGCTTTTCCCTCTCGTTCCCGCTTTCGCATTCGACACCTTATACCCGACCTCTCGCCTCCGGCCGCCCGTCTCACATCTCAGGATCCGCCCGTAATCGGGCAAGGCAATATCGCCTTAAATTATTACTTCCACAATCGGCGCGCTTTCACCTTTCGGCGCCGGGGACTAGCCCCGGCATGAGCTCTCACCCGCTCCCGCCTCAGAGTTCCATGATGTTTTCCAGCCCCATCACCAAACCCCGCAGCCGCGCCACTCCCCGCACGGCCATGACCACCCCCGGCATGAAGGATGTCCTGTCCAGGGAATCGTGGCGTATGGTAAGCACCTGCCCCTGTCCCCCGAAGATCACCTCCTGGTGGGCCACCAGGCCCGGAAGGCGCACGGAATGGACGTTGATGTCCCCCACCAGCAGGCCGCGCGGACCGTTCCCGCTCGCGCTAACGCCCTGCCGTCCCCTTTCCTCGAGGATCGCGCGGGCGGTATTGAGTGCCGTTCCGGAGGGGGCGTCCAGCTTTGCAGCGTGGTGGAGCTCGATGATCTCGCAACGCCCGAGGAAGCGCGAGGCCCGCCGGGCGAAATCCATCATGAGCACCGCGCCCAGCGCAAAGTTGGGAGCCAGCAGGCACGCGGCGCCCCCCTCGCGTGCTCCCTCCTCCAGCTCCTCCAGGTCCGCCTGCGCTAACCCGGTGGTACCCACGACGCAGTGTATGCCCTTGCGCAGAACGCGAGGCAGGTTGACGCGCGCCGCCTCGGCTATGGAAAAATCTACCATAACCTCCACCCCCGCCTCGGACATGGCCTCAACGCTATCCGCGACGATGAGGCCCGACGGTATTTCCGGCACGAGCTCCGAGAGGTCCCTTCCGGAAAAGGCGGGGTCCACCGCGCATGCCAGCTCCATGTCGTCCTCTCCCGCAATGGTCCGGCACACCTCCCTTCCCATGCGCCCGCCAGCTCCGCAGACACCGACCTTCATCTTCCTCACTCCCTCGCTTTCCTCTCGCAGGCCTTAACGGGATCGTCCATCAAAGACATAGCGTCCGCCCCGGGTAAACCCCCTTGCGGCTGCCGTGACCGCATTTCTATATTACCAGGACCCTCGGACGCGGGGCGTGAAGCCCCGGAGGCGGGTCTCATGCTGGAAAAGCCGCGGTTTCCCGCCCTGGCG
This sequence comes from uncultured Actinomycetes bacterium, assembly GCA_937128055.1. Taxonomy (GTDB): domain Bacteria; phylum Actinomycetota; class Geothermincolia; order Geothermincolales; family RBG-13-55-18; genus JACIXC01. Next base: position 18,140 of record CAKZMC010000093.1, read on the forward strand.
GTGTTTTTGCGAGGAGCTCTTTTCGCGCCTTCTCTTGCGGCCAGCGAGGCGCTTAGAACAGATGGCCCTGTATTTCGCGGTCGCCGAAGGGGCCTATCACCGTGGCGACCAGCTTGCGGGAGCTGAAGAGCTCGCCGGCGAGGCGCAGGATGTCCTCGGTGGTCACCGCGTCGATCTTTGACAGCAACCCGTCCAGGGTAAGGAGCTCGCTCCCGCATACCTCCGCCTTGCCCAGCCTGGTCATGCGGCTGCCGCTATCCTCCAGGCTGAGGACCAGGCTCCCTTTGATGTGCCCCTTGGCGCGCTCGAGCTCCTCCCGGGTGATGCCCCGTTCCAGGATGTGGTCCAGTTCCTCCTTTATCAGCTCCATAACCGCCGCAGCATTCTCGGGGTTGGTGCCCGCGTAGACGGCCACCAGGCCCGTCTCCACGTACATGGAATGGTAGGAGAAAATGGAATAGGCCAGCGACCTCTCTTCCCTCACCTTCTGGAAAAGCCTGGAACTCATCCCGCCCCCCAGGATGTTGTCCAGCACGGCGAGGGAAAAGCGGGCGGGGTGGTTGCGCGGCAGTCCCTGGGTGCCCAGGACGATATGCGCCTGCTCGGTGGGACGGTCGTAAACCACGGTGTGCGGCCTGATGTCCGGCACCACGGAGTGCCTGCGATGCCGCTCGCCACCGCCGTCGATGTTCATCAGCTCGTCGACCATCTCCACCACGCGTTCGTGTTCCACGTTCCCCGCCACTGCCACCACTATGTTCTCGGGCCGGTAGAAACGCTTGAAATAAGCCCGTATCTCCTCGCTGGACAAGGTGCTGATGACGTTGTGGTTCCCCAGCACGCTCTGCCCCAGGGGATGGGATTCCCACAGCGCGGAGACGAAGAGGTCGTGGATGATGTCGTCCGGGGAATCCTCGTGCATCGCGATCTCCTCCAGGATGACCTTCCTCTCCGCGTCCACATCCTTGGGGCGCATGACGGAGCGCAGCAGCATGTCCACCATTATCTCCAGCGCTTTCTCCACCTTCTCGTCCAGCACCTTGGCGTAGAAGCAGGTGTACTCCTTGGCGGAGAAGGCGTTCAGCTCGCCCCCCATGGCGTCGAACTCCTCCGCTATGCCGCGTGCCGACCGCTTTTCCGTGCCCTTGAAGAGCAGGTGCTCGATGAAATGGCTGATCCCCGAGAGCTCGAGCGGCTCGTCCCGCGAGCCTACGCCTACCCAGAAACCGGCGGTGACGCTGCGGAGATTGGGCATGCTTTCGGTGAGAACGCGTATGCCGTTGGCGTTCTCCGTGCGCTGGTAGTGGGCCGTATTCATGGAGGCGACGGTATCCCTACAGGCCTTTCCTGTCCTGCCTGAAGCGGTTGGGCTCGCCTCTCCCCCTGTTTTTCCCATCCTGTTTTCCCTGGAGTCCGGGTTGATGGCGCGGCTGGTACCTGCCGTCCCGCTGCGGCTGGGATTTCCTGTCGTCCGCCTGCGCGACCTCGGCGCCCTCCGGAACCCGCAGGCCGATGCCCCGCAGGTTCACGCGCCCCAGCTTGTCGATCTCCATGACCTCCACCTTCACCCTGTCGCCGACGTTGATCACGTCCTCCACCTTGGCCACGTGGCGGTCGGACAGCTTGGAGATATGGATGAGGCCCTCCTTCCCTGGCAGGTACTCCACGAAGGCGCCGAAGCTGGTGGTCCTGGTGACGGTGCCTTCGAACTGCTCTCCCGGCTGGGCCTCGCGGATGATCTGCTCCACCATCTTTCTCGCCGCCTCGGCACTGGCCAGGTCCTTCGCGGTGATGAACACGCGGCCGTCGTCCTCGATGTCCAGTTCCACGTCGTGCTCCGCCACGATGCGGTGGATCACCTTGCCGCCCGGCCCTATGACCTCGCGGATCTTGTCCACCGGCACCTCGAAAGAGATCACGCGCGGCGCGTAGGGAGAGAGCTCGGCGCGCGGTTCGGATATGGTCTCCCCGATCTTTCTCAGGACGTACATACGCGCCTCGCGAGCCTGTTCCAGCGCGCGCTGCATGGTCTCCACGCTGATGCCCCGTATCTTCATGTCCATCTGCAGGGCGGTAACCCCGTCGGAGGTGCCGGCGACCTTGAAATCCATATCCCCGTACTTGTCCTCGATTCCCTGTATGTCGGTGAGCACGGCCACCCTGTCCTCCTCCTTTATGAGGCCCATGGCGATGCCCGCGACCGCCTTCCTCTCCTTGAGGGGCACGCCGGCGTCCATGAGCGCGAGGCTCGAGGCGCATACCGACGCCATGGAGGTGGAACCGTTCGATGAGAGCACCTCGGAAACCAAACGGATGGTGTAGGGGAAGCGGTCCTCGTCGGGTATGAGGCTCACCAGCGCCCTCTCGGCGAGCGCCCCGTGACCTATCTCCCGCCGGCGCGGGCCCCTGAGCATCCCCGTCTCTCCCACGCTGAAGGGCGGGAAGTTGTAATGATGGAGAAAGCGCTTGCCCTCATCGGGCGAAAGGTCGTCGATCCTCTGCATGTCACTGATGGGGCCCAGGGTGAGCAGGGTCAGCACCTGGGTGAGCCCGCGGGCGAAAAGGCCGGAACCGTGCGTCCGGGAGACCAGGCCCACCTCGCAGGTAATGGGCCGGATTTCCTCCGGCCTGCGGCCATCTATGCGCATGTCCTCCTCCACGATCATGCGGCGCATGGCTCTCCCCACCAGCTGGCTGTAGTGTTCCTTGAGGGAGAGGAGGAACTCCTCCGTGGTCCCCTCTATCTCCGCCTGCAGGATGAACTCGTTCTGCAGGCTCTCCAGCGCCCTGTCCCTCTCCGGCTTGTCCAGCTGGTTGCGGGCCATCTCCCGCACCATGGACTCGACCCGGGTGCCCATCTCCGGAAAGCGCCTCTCCACCGCCTCCAGGTCGAACTTCTTGAGGTTCACGTCCCTCTTCGCCTTGCCTATCTCCTGCACCATCTGCTGCTGGATGCGTATCATCTCCCGGATCCCCTGCTTGGAGAAGTCCAGCGCGTCCACTATGTCGCTCTCCGGGACCTGGGAGGCGGCCGCCTCCACCATGATGATGTCCACCTCGTTGCTCTCCGCGTTGAGGACGCCGGCGACCACCAGGTCCAGCGCGCTGTTTTCCATCTCCTGTATGGTGGGGTTGATGGCGAAACCCTCCGGGAACATGCCCACACGCACCGCTCCCACCGGCCCGTTGAAGGGTATGTCCGATATGCACAGCGCCGCCGAGGCCCCGTTCACCGCCAGCACATCCGGGTGATTGGCCTGGTCAACGGAGAGGATGGTCGCGATCACCTGCACCTCGATGCGCATCCCCTCCGGGAAATTGGGGCGCAGCGGCCTGTCGATGAGCCGCGCCGTCAGTATGGACTTCTCGGAGGGCCTGCCTTCCCGCCGGAAGAACCCCCCCGGGATCTTGCCCGCCGCGTACATCCTCTCCTCGACGTCCACCACCAGGGGGAAGAAATCCCTGTCCACCTCGTTCCTGGACCCCATGGCGGTCACCAGTATGTCCGTGCCGCCGCAGGAAACCACCACCGCTCCGTCCGCCAGGGTGGCAAGTTTCCCCACCTCGAACTCGATCGTCTTGCCGAACAGATCGGTCGAGAAATGCTTTACCTGTTCCTCGGTCATCTTCGGAATCATCTCCATTCGTTCTCTTGCAAAGTCGATTACTGGCCAGCCTGTCAGCGACGAAGCCCGAGCTTCTCGATGAGCTGGCGGTACCTTTCCACGTCCTTCTCCTTGAGGTAGTCGAGAAGCCTCCTCCTCTTCCCGACCATCTTCAGCAGACCGCGCCGCGAGTGGTGGTCCTTCTTGTGCACCTTGAGATGCTCGGTCAGCTCATCGATGCGCTTGGTGAGAAGGGCGATCTGTACTTCCGCGGAACCCGTGTCCTTTTCGTGAGCCTGAAACTCCTCGATTATGGGGAGTTTCTCCTCGCTGCTGAGGGTCATGCCTTTCACCTCCTATATCCCCGTAGACCCAAGGAGGGGGGCGGCGACCTCCTTCCCTAGGCCTAGGTTCGGGCGGCTTTCACGCCCCAACGTTCTGCATCCTGACATTTGCTCGATGATAGCACAGAGGGAGACAGCAGTAAACGAACCTGCGTCTTTGCAGCTCGTAAGGGTTACCGGGAGGCGTCGTCGCGTGCCCTCCGCACATCTTTTTCTATCTGGTCGCGGAGAGCCTGGGCGTCGGGGAACTTCCCCTCCCCCCGCAACCTGCGGCGGAATGAGACGCCCAGGTACTGCTGGTAAAGGTCCTCCCCCTCCCAATCGATTATGTGCACCTCTATCCTTCTCCCCAGATGCGGGTGGGCAAAGGTGGGGGCTTCCCCTATGTAGCTCACCGCGGGCATGGCCCGGCCCTCGAGGTGCGCCTCGCCGGAATACACCCCCTTGGCCGGGATGCAGCGCTCGTCGTGCACCTCTATGTTGGCGGTGGGGAAGCCCAGCTTCCTTCCCCTGCCGTCGCCCCTTACCACCACCCCCTCCACCAGGTAGTCCCATCCCAGCCGCCGAGCCGCTTCCTCGACCTCGCCCTCTTCCACCATCTTCCTGATGGCCGTGCTGGATATTATCTCGCCGTTCTCGCGCAGCAGGGGAACGACCGTCACCCCCATGCCGTAATGGGACCCTAGGGACACCAGCAGGGCAACATCGCCCTGGCCGCTTTTCCCGAAACGGAAGTTCTCGCCCAGCACCACCTCGCGCGCCTGCAGCTTCCCCGCCAGCAGTTCGGACACGAACCTCTCCGCGGTAATGCCCGCGAAAGCCTCGTCGAAATGCGCCATGAGCACCGTGTCGACGTCCAGTTCCTCCAGCAGGCGAAGCTTCTGGGCGCTGGAAGAGAGCAGCTTGGGGTGCTTCCCGGGGCTGAGCACCTCCAGGGGATGGCGGTCGAAGGTGAACACCACGCAGCGCAGGCCGAGATCGCGCGCCTCCTCGTGGGCGACGGAGATTATCCTGCGGTGGCCGCGGTGGACGCCGTCGAACATGCCGATGGTGACCACCGTCTCGCCGATATCGTCGGGCACCGCCTCTATGCCGGGTATGATCTCCATCCCTCTACCAACCTCTTCCCGTCCTCTCCTTCCCAGAAGATTATAATAGCCTTTTCGCGCGCAGGAGCCGGGGCTCATCTTGCGCACGCTCGTAGACCCCGATCAGGTCGCCCCCCACGGCCACCGCCACCCGCTCCCCGGCCGAGAAGTCATCCCCGGCTTCCAGGAACATGTCCGGGCTCAGGGGGGCGCCGTTGCGTGCCCTCCTCTCGTATTCCCGGCGCAACTCCAGGCGGGGATACCCGCGAAGGGCCTGCAGGGGGGCAAGGAGGAACTCCTGGCCCGCGAGCGCGCGTGCCCGCAGTTCATGCAGGGTTACGGCTTCCTCGATCGTGAAAGGGCCGGAGGCGACCCTGCGCAGGCGCGCAAGCGAGCCTCCGCATCCCAGCATCTCTCCCAGCGAAGAGGCTATCTCCCGCACGTAGGTCCCCGGGGAGCAGGAGAGGGTGAAGTCCACCTCCGCCCCTCCTCCGCTGCGCCGGAAGGCGGTCATCTCCGCGCCATATATCCTGACCCTCCTGCTCTTGCGGTCGACCTCTTTACCGCGCCTCGCATAGTAATAAAGGGGCTTCCCCCGGTGCTTTGCCGCCGAATACATGGGCGGCACCTGCTCGCGCTCTCCCACCAGCGAGCAAAGGGCCTTCTCCACCTCGCTCTCGCCCCCCGCGTAAGGGACGACCTCGGTCACCCGGCCCTCGGCATCCATGGTGTCCGTGCTTACCCCGAGCGCCACCGTGCCCTGGTAAATCTTGGGATCTCCTGGAATATATGCCTGCAGTTTCGTCGCCCGCCCCACGAGAACCAGCAAGAGCCCCGTGGCCATGGGGTCGAGGGTGCCCGTATGCCCTATCCTCGGAACCCCGAGGAATCTCCTCACCTCGTCCACGAGGTCGTGCGAGGTGGGTCCGGAAGGCTTGTCCAGGATGACAAGCCCGCAGGGCTCAGGACCCGCCACGGGCTTCCCGCAACGCATCCAGCAACTCCTCCAGGCTCCCCTGGAGGTCCCTCTGGGAGGTGTAGCCTGCGGCTGACGCGTGGCCCCCTCCCCCCAGCGCGCGCGCTATGGGGCCCACCTGGAACTCGTCCCGGGAGCGGAGGCTTACGCGCACCCTCCCGTCCTCGAGCTCCTTGAACACGGCGGCCATCCTGGTGCCGCGCACGGAGCGCAGGTAATCTATGAGGTCCTCCGTCTCGGGGAGGGAAGCCCCGGTTTCCGCGAGGTCCGCACGCGTTATGTAGCTGTATGCCAGGCCGTATTCCTCGATGACCTCGACGCGCTGCAGGGTTATTCCTAAAAGGCGGGTGTAGGGGAGCGACTGGCTCTCGTACACCTCCTTTCCCACCCGGCTGATGTCCGCGCCCTCCAGGGCCAGCTGGTAGGCGACCATGAAGGTCTCGGGCTTGGTGTTCAGGTGCTGGAAACGCCCGGTATCGGTGATCACCCCCGTGTACAGGCAGGTGGCCACATCCGCTCCCACTTTCCAGCCGGCCCCCCTGACGAGCTTGAAGACGATCTCGGAAGTGGACGAGGCCTCCGGGTCCACGAGGTTTATGGGCGCGAACATCCTGTTGTCCTCGTGATGGTCGATGTTCACCAGCAGGCCCGCCCTTTCCGCCAACTGCCGCAGCTCCCCCAGCCTATCCAGGTTGCTGCAGTCCAGGGCCACGAACAAGTCCGGGATCCCCTCCATCTCTCCCGGCGAGGAGAGGTGATCCCTCCCGGGCAGGAATCGATATTGCGGCGGGTACCTTTCCGGCTCCGGCAAGGATGAGAAGACCGCCTTCCCCCGCGAGCGCAGCACGAGTGTCAGCCCGAGATGGGAACCCAAGCTGTCGCCATCGGGGTTCTCGTGCGACGAGACGGCGATAAGGCGGGCTTCCTCGATGGCCTTCGCCACGGCCTCCATCTCCTTCATCATCCACCTTCCTCCAGTTCGTGCAGCACTTCCTGAACCCTCTGGCTCGTCTCCGCTCCCAGGTCGCGATGGAGGAAGAGCTCCGGCGTGTAGCGCAGCCTCACCCGCCTTCCCAGCTCCCTACGCATGAAACCCCTTGCCTTCTCCAGGGCCCCCATGGCCACATCCCACTCCTCCTGCGAGCCCAGGACGCTCATCCAGACGTGCGCCACCCGCAGGTCCGGCGAAACCTCGACCTTGGTGACGGTGACGAAAGAGACGCGGGGGTCCTTCATGTCCCTCTGGACGATCTCGCCAAGGGCTTCCTTGCACGCTTCGTTGACCCTTTTCATGCGGTCGGGAATCAAGCGGCACCACCTCGCGCATATTCCGGGAGATATCAGGGAGTGAAGATGGTGATGGGCGAATCGAGGACCTCAGCTTTTCCCAAGGCCCGCACGCTGCGATCCACCCTGTGTAGTGTTTCCCGTGCCGCGTACTCGCTGTTGCTCACGCAGGTGACCCCCAGGCTGGAGAGCTGCCACAAGTCCTGCTTGTCCACCTCGGCAACGGCGACGTTGAAGCGGTTACGGGTGCGGTCGATGATGCTCTTCAATATCTGGCGTTTCTCCTTGAGGCTCCTGCACTCCGGCATATACAAGTCCAGCCTCAAAGCTCCCACGTACATGGCGGCGACCTCCTCAGGAGCTCGGCATCTCCCCTTCCTGCATCTTCTCACGCAATTCCACTACCTCTATGAGATCCCCCTCCTTGATGTCCTGGAAATTTTCCAGCGCCACCCCGCATTCGTATCCCGCGGAAACGGATCGCACGTCGTCCTTGAAGCGGCGCAACGAGGCCACCTCCCCCTCGTAGACGATCGCCCCGTCCCTCACCAGCCTCACGCGCGAATTCCTGTTTATCTCCCCCTCTTTCACCAGGGCACCCGCCACCGCCCCCTGCCGGGGCACGCGGAAAACCGCTTTGACCTCCAGCAGGCCGGTCTTGACCTCCTCGTATTCCGGCTTGAGCATGCCGCGCAGCGCCGCCTCCAGCTCCTCGAGCAGCTGGTATATCACGCGGTAGGTCCGAATTTCCACCTTTTCCCTGTCCGCTATGGCCTGGGACTTGGAATCCGGCCTCACATTGAAGCCCAGGATGATGGCATCCGAGGCCTTGGCCAGCATCACGTCGTTCTCGTTAATGCCCCCCACGCCGGCGTGAATGACGTTCAGCGCGATATCGCCCACCTTTATCTTGCCCACCGAGTCCCTGACCGCTTCCACGGAGCCCTGGGTATCCGCCTTGATGATCAGGTTGCATTCCTGTGCCTCCCCCTCCTGGATCTGGCGGAAGAGGTCTTCCAGGGTCAGCGTGCGCGCCGGGCGTTCCTCCACCCGCGCCTTCTCGCGCGCCATCCTCGCCTCCACTATCGACCTGGCCTTCCTCTCGTCCTCCACCACCACGAACTCGTCCCCTGCCGCGGGAACCGAACCCATCCCCAGTATCTCCACCGGCATGGAAGGCCCTGCTTCATCCACCAGGCGCCCCTTGTCGTCCACTAGCGCCCTCACCCTGCCGTACGCCCTGCCCGCCACCAGGGAGTCTCCCTTCCTCAAGGTCCCCCTTTTCACCAGCAGCGTCGCCACAGGCCCCCGCCCCCTGTCCAGCCTCGCCTCGATGATGTTCCCGCTGGCCGGGGCATCGGGGTTGGCGCGAATATCGTAGATCTCCGCAAGGAGGAGGATCATTTCCAGAAGATGGTCAAGGTTGCTTTGTTGCTTCGCTGATATGTCCACGAAAACCGTGTCCCCGCCCCACTCCTCGGGAACCAGGTTGAATTCCGTGAGCTGTTGCCTGACCCGCGTGGGGTTGGCCTCCGGCTTATCTATCTTGTTGACCGCCACCATGATGGGCACTCCCGCCGCCCGTGCGTGGTCTATGGCCTCTATGGTCTGCGGCATGACCCCGTCGTCCGCCGCCACGACCAGAACGGCTATATCCGTTACCTTCGCCCCCCTGGCGCGCAGCGCCGTGAAGGATTCGTGGCCCGGCGTATCGATGAAGGTTATGGCCTTCCCGTTGTATTCGACCACAGACGCCCCTATGTGCTGGGTGATGCCG
>CAKZMC010000094.1 GCA_937128055.1 uncultured Actinomycetes bacterium
GGCGCGAACAGGCCTTAAAGGTCTGCCGCGTGCCGTCCAACACAACCGTTCCCAGAACCGCTTTTTATATTTTTATATATAAACAATACCCTTGCCCCGCGGACGGCAACATCCCCCGCACTAATTGCCCCCCTGTGGAGGCTCTCCGCCGCCCGCTCGCCCCTGGCTGCCCCTTCCTTTTTCTTGCAGCCCGGTACGGCCTGCCAGCCTAAAAGGCCCTGGCGGGAGGAGCGTCACCCGCACGCAAGCCCGCGCAATGCCTCGCGGGCCGCCGACTGCTCCGCTTCCTTCTTGGAGTTGCCGCTGCCCGTTCCCATCTTCTTGCCCCCTACGTAAACGGTGGCGAAGAAGGTCTTGCAGTGATCGGGCCCCTCTTCCCGCAGGCGGTACCTGGGCAATGTCCCCCTCTGCTTCACCACCAACTCCTGCAGCCGCGACTTGTAATCGAAATCGAGCTCGCCCGCCACCGCCTGCTGCAGGCGGTCCCGGAAAAGGGCCATCACCAGCTCACTTGCAGCCTGCAGTCCCTGGTCCAGGTAGACGGCCCCTATGAGCGCCTCCAGGGCGTCTGCGATGATGGAGCTCTTTTCGGCACCCCCGTCCGCCTTTTCATCCCTGCTTAGCATGACGCGCTCGCCGAGGCCGAGGTCCCGCGCTATCTCTGCCAGGGAGTTCGTGTTCACCAGGGTGGACCTGACGCGCGTGAGTTCGCCCTCGTCCAGATCACCGTAGTGCCGGTAGAGATAATCGGATATGACGAGATCGAGGACGGCGTCCCCCAGGAATTCCAGCCTTTCGTTCGTCTCGTCGGCACCCAGGCTCGCCTCGTGGGCATAGGAGCGGTGGGTCAAAGCCCTTCGCAGAAGCTCGCCGTCGCGGAAGGTAATACCGAGCAGTTCCTCGACTGGCTCCCCTTTTCTCTTCCTGCCCCAGAATCTCATGCGGCCCCCCTTGCGCCGCCGCCGAGAAGTCTCTCCGTCCGCCCCACCAGGTCCGTCTCCACCGCCTCCGCCGCCACGCGCAGCGAATTCTTCACCGCCAGGGCGTCCGAGCTCCCGTGGGCTATGATGCACACGCCCTGCACGCCCAGCAGCGGCGCTCCGCCAATGGCCCGGTAGTCCAACTCCTCTCGCAACCCAGCCAGGGCGGTGAGAACCGCCTTCATCTCCTCCTCCCCCAGGGAACCCAGCGAAGAGAGCAACCTCTTGACGATCGTGGAAGCCACCCCCTCCACCACCTTGAGGGCCACGTTTCCCGTGAAGCCGTCGGTCACCACCACATCGGCCGCCTGCGAAGCCAAGTCCCTGCCCTCCAGGTTGCCGACGAAGCTTATCCGCTCCTCGTTCGCCAGGAGGCGGTAGGCCTTGCGGGCCAGGTCGTTTCCCTTCCCCTCCTCCGCACCGATGTTGAGAAGCGCTACGCGTGGACTCGTCAGGCCGAAACGCAGCGAGGCGTATGCGCTGCCCAGCAGGGCGAACTGGTGCAGGTGCTCCGGGCGGCAGTCGGAGTTCGCGCCGGCGTCCAGCAGCAGGGTGGGCGCGTCCCTGGGAGGCAGGATGACCCCCACCGCGGGCCTCTTGGCTCCCTTGATCCTGCCCCAGGTGAGCACAGCCGCGGCCATGGCGGCACCCGTGTTTCCTGCGGAGACCATGGCGTGGGCTTTCCCTTCCCGCACCGCCTCGACCGCCGCCACCAGGGAGGAACCCTCGCGGTGTCTCACCGCAAAAGCCCCCTCCTCATCCATTCCTATGACCTCGGGCGCGTGCAGTATAGGAAGATCTCCCCTGCCCGCGTCGCGCAGCAGCGCGGACAGCCTGCCCTCGTCCCCCGTCAGTAGAACCTGGATCCCCATCTCGTCGCGCGCGTCCAAGGCCCCGGCCACCATCTCTTCGGGCGCGCGGTCTCCCCCCATGGCATCCAGCGCCACGATGATGCCCGCTCTTTCCATGCTCCCGGCTCCTCGCGTGGTTCCGCGACCCTCTGCCTGGGAACGGCCGCGTCCCTGCGGCGTCACTCCGTCTCCAGGATTTCCCTGCCGTTATAGGTTCCGCAGTTGGGGCAAGCCCGGTGGGGCAGCTTGTGAGAATGGCATTGCGGGCACTCCGCCTTGGGAAGCGGTTGCACAACCCACCGCGCCCGCCGGGATGCGGCGCGCGAGCGAGACTTCTTCCGCTTGGGTACCGCCATGCTTACCTCCATGGTATGGCAATAAAGCTCACGGCATCAGGCATAAAACACCATCAGAGTATAAATACCGCACGGAACCCGGGTCAAGCAAAAGCGGTCTCCGGCAGGGGATGAGGGCGGTCACTCGTCCTCGTCCTCGCCCTCGAGCAGGGTGCGCAGAATCTCCAGGCGCGGGTCCACGTGCTCATCGCGGCATGTGCAGGGACCCTGGTTCAATTCCTTTCCGCAGTAAGGACATATGCCGCGGCACTCCTCGCTGCAGAGGCGTTTGATAGGCATGCTGAGCAGCACCGCGTCGTTCACCATGACGTTGAGATCGATGGCGTTCTCCTCGATCAGGTAAGCGTCGTCCTCGGGCATCTCCGCCTCCCGGGGCAGCTTCCTTCCCTCTCCCGCGTCGGCGCCCAGCCCGGGGCGCCGGTAGAATTCGTCGACGTCGATTTCCAGGTTCTGCCTGTATTCCTTCAGGCAACGGGTGCACTCCATGCCGATGGAGCCCCACATCCTGCCCTTGACCCTTATGCCGTCAGGGCTGCTCTCCAGCCATACGTCGAGTCTCAGGCCGCCGCCCTCTCCGCGCTCGTAAAGGCCCTGCTCTCCCAGGGCGATATCCAGATCGGCCCGGAACCTCTCCCGCGAGAAGAGCTTCTTCATGAGGCTGGCAACAGGCACCCTCAGCCTGCGCGAAGCAAGCGCCTCGCTCATCGATATCTCTCTCCTCCCCGCATCAAAGCGGGCTCATGACGATTACCGTCTCTCCCATCAATGTGAGGTATGCGGAATCGCTTTGCAAGTTGAAAGGGGATGCAAGGTGGGGAAATGTGGCCGGCTTTCCCTCCCCTGAGATACTGCCCGGCGAGCGGCGTTCGAACTTCGGCGCCGCCGGTTCGGGGAAGCGGTGTTTACTCCAGGCCGAACTCCTCTTTCTCTTCCTCCTGCTCCGGCGGGCCCTGCAGCCTCTCGCGCGCCCTCTTGATGACCTCGAGCAGTTTGTAGCAGGTGACCTCCAGGTTGGCCAGGCGCTCGTCGGCATAATCCTCCGCCTCCAGCCGGATCTCCCGCGCCTGTGCCTGGGCATCCTCGACGATCTTCTCGGCCTCGGCCTTTGCCGCCTTGATAATCTCCGTGTCGTCTATGAGGCGCCTTCTCTCCTCCTGCGCTTCCTCGCGTATCCTCTCGGCTTCCTTGCGGGCCTCATCCATTATCTCCTGCTTTTCCTTGACCATCCATCGCGCCTGCTTCAGCTCCTCGGGAAGAGAGCTGCGAAATTCGTCCAGTAGCTCGAATATCTCCGTTTCGTTGACCATTACCGAGGAGGAAAAGGGCACGTGCTTGCTTGAGACTATGAGATCCTCTATGCGATCAAGTTGTTGAAAGACGTCCATTTAGACCGCCCCTTTCTCCAAACTGCCGAATTTTTTCCTGAACATCCTTATCAGCTCCCCCTCTATATTCTCCGGCACCAGGCCGATGACGCAACCCCCGTAGCTGGCCACCTCCCTCACCGCGCTGGAGCTTATGAAGGTGTACATGGGATTGGCCATAACGAAAAAGGTCTCGATGTGCTCGTTCAGCGCCTGGTTTATCTGGGCCATCTGGAACTCGTACTCGAAATCGCTCAGGGCACGCAGGCCCTTGATGATGGCCGTCGCGCCCACCTTGCGCGCGAAATCCACCAGCAGGGTGTCGAAGGAGTCCACCTCCACGTTGGCCAACCCCTCCGTGGCTTTGCGCAGCAGGTAGACCCTTTCCTCCAGGTCGAAGAGGGGCTCCTTGGCCGGGTTGGCAGCCACGGCCACTATGAAGCGCTCGAAGAAATGGCTAGCCCTCTTTATGACGTCCAGGTGTCCGTTGGTTATAGGGTCGAAAGTTCCTGGGCATATGGCAATGGTCATGATTCGCTTTCCCCCTCCGGTCTTTTACGGTATTTTCCTCTTGCACATAAACGTCCACCGCGGTCTCACCGTATTTCCTTCTCTCCCGGAACCTCATGCCGGGAGGCGGACTCGGAATCGAGCTCCGCAGTGGAGCCTCTATCACCAGCACCGCCGATGGGCTTAAGAAACCTTCTTCGGCCAACCTTTTCAGCATTTCTTCGCGGTAATTGACTTCAATTTTATAGGGTGGGTCTATAAAAATCAAATCAAAGGGCTGCTCGGGACGCCTACCTTTGCGCAGGTAATCGCGTATCTCGCACCGCACCACCGACCCCCTGCCGCTCATGCCAAGCTTATCCAGATTTTCCTGAATAATACGGGTGGACTCCTTTCCTCTGTCCACGAAAACCGCGCACGACGCGCCGCGGCTCAGGGCTTCCAGCCCCAGGGAGCCGCTGCCGGCGAAGAGATCCAGTACGCGCGCCCCGCTCACGCGTTCCCCCAGCATGCTGAAGACCGCCTCGCGCACGAAATCCCGCATGGGCCGCGTATCCCGTCCCCGCGGCGCCCTGATGCGCCTTCCCTTCGCCTCTCCAGCGATAATCCTCATCTTGCCATTTTATACCATGACAATTCTTTCCACCACGTAGCCGCGGCTCAGGCCTGGAAGAGCCATGCCAAGTTCTCGCCGTATCTCTCCCTCACCTCCAGGCGCAACAGGCGATTTTCGGGTTTCTCCAGGTGAGGGTCCTCCTCCACCAGGGCAAAGGCATCGGAACGCGCCCTGCGTAGAAGCAGGAAATCCTTGCTGAGGCGGGCCACGCGCAGGTCTGACACCCCGGACTGCCGCGTGCCGAAAAGGCTGCCCTCCCCGCGGATCTCCAGGTCCGCTTCCGCCAGGTCGAAACCGTCGTTGATCTCCGCGATCGCCTTCCTGCGCCGCCAGGACTCCTCGCTCTCCCCCGCGAAGACGAAGATGCAGCGGGAACGGTGCTCGCCCCTTCCCACGCGTCCCCGCAACTGGTGCAGTTGGGAAAGCCCGAAGCGGTCGGCGTTCTCCACCATCATCACCGTGGCGTTGGGGACGTCTATCCCCACCTCGATGACCGTGGTCGAAACCAGCAGTTGGACGTCGCCCCGGCGAAAGGCCTCCATGACCGCGTCCTTCTCCGCCTTGGCCATCTGCCCGTGCAGTAGGCCGACACCGTACTCCGGAAAGCGCGAGCGCAGCTCGCGGGCTTCCTTCTCCGCCGCCTTGGCCTCCACCGCCCCGGAGGGATCGACCAGGGGGCAGACCACGTATGCCTGCCTTCCCATGGCGAGCTCCTCCCGCACCATCCGGTAGGCCTCTTCCCTCTCGTCCGCGCCGATGACCAGCGTGCTCGTCTTCGCCCTCCCCTCCGGCAACTCTCGCAGCACGGAGACTTCCAGGTCGCCGTAGAGGGTAAGCGACAGGGTGCGGGGAATGGGAGTCGCGGTCATGATGAGGGTGTCCGGGTGGGCGCCCTTCTCCTTGAGGGTTATCCTCTGGCGCAGCCCGAAGCGGTGCTGCTCGTCTATCACCACCAGGCCCAGGTCCCGGAATTCCACGTCGTCCTGGATGAGGGCGTGGGTTCCCACCAGTATGTCCAGATCTCCTGCGAGGGCACCGCGCAGGATATCCCGGCGGCGTGCCGGGGGGGTGCTCCCGGTCAGCAACTCCACGCGCACCCCCAGATGGGCGGGGAGCAGCGCGTCCATGTTCCGAAAATGCTGCTCCGCCAGTATCTCGGTGGGGGCCATGAAAACGCCCTGGTGTCCGCCCCCGGCAGCCAGGAGGAGGGCCATGAGCGCGACCACGGTCTTCCCGGAGCCCACCTCTCCCTGCAGGAGGCGGTTCATGGGGAAAGGAGCGGTCATGTCCGCGACTATCTCCCGGAAGGCGCGCTCCTGCGAGGCGGTGAGCCGGAAGGGCAGTTCTGCCAAGAAACCCGCGAGCAGGCTCCCCGGCGGGGCGTGCGCCATACCGGGCGTCTCCGTGCGCAGGTGCCGCCGGTTCAACGCCAGGGCCACCTGCATTACCAGCAGTTCCTCGTAGGCCATGCGCTGCCGGGCGCAATTGAGGCGCCCCCGCGTGGTGGGGAAATGCATCTCGCGCAAGGCCTGGGAACGCTGTGGATAACCGTGCCGCCTGCGCAGCCGGTAGGGGAGGTGATCGGGCAAGTCCCCGTATTGCTCCAGCGCGCGCATGATGAGCCTCCGCAACATGGCGGCGCTCATCTTCTGCGAAGCGGGGTGGATGGGGATGATGCGCCCCGTGTGCACCGTGGCCCGGCCCACTTCCCCCGGATCCTCCAGCACGTCGTAGGCGGGGTTGGCCATCTGCAACCTCCCGAAGCGGTACTGCACCTTGCCGGAAAAGACCACCTCGGTGCCCTCCGGCAACCTGTCGGCCTGGTAGGGCTGGTTGAACCAGACCCCGTAAAGGTAGGCGGAGCCGTCGTAGACGGCCACGCTGAGCACGCTGCGGTTGCGCGGCAGCCGCTTCAACTCCGTGGAGCATACGGTGCCCACCACCGTGGCCTCCTCGCCTATGCGCACCTCGCATATGCGGGAAATCCTGCGGCGGTCAAGGTAGCGCCGGGGGAAATGCAGGAGCAGGTCCTCTAACGTGTGGATGCCCATGGCCTCGAGGTGCCGGGCGAGCCCGCTCCCGATACCCCGCACCTCGCTCGCCGGCCTGCGGAGAGCTTCCCAGTGGGCTGTCAGTTCCCGCGCCCGCCGCTCCTCCGGCACCGTCATGCGGGTCACATCCCGAGGAATATCCGGTCCTCTCACTCCACGCCGAAGATGTAATGGTAGACGGGCTGCCCCCCGTCAATCACCTCCACCTCCAGCCCCTTCTTCTCCAGCATCGCAACGAGGGGCCCGTGATCCTTCCCCGAGGCCCCTTCTCCCGCGATCACGCTGGCGATCTCGTCCCCATCCTCGATCATCTTCTGCAGGAGATCCTCCGCCGCGCCCTGCAAGTCGTCCGCGGCGGAGACGATCTCACCCCGGAAAAGCCCGATATACGTTCCCTTCTTGATCTTCCCCAGGCGGCACTTGCTGTCCCTGACCGCCGTGGTAACCGCCCCCGTCTTCACGTTCCTCAGCGCCTGGGCCATGCGTTCCTTGTTCTCCTGCCAGCCGCATCGCGGGTCGTAGGCGACCATGGCGGCGAACCCCTCCGTGATGGAGACCGCGGGTATCACCGCTACCTCCTTCTCGGTAAGCTCCCTGGTCTGCTCCGCGGCCGGTATGATGTTCTTGTTGTTGGGGATGAGCAGTACGTGGTCCTGGGGAAGGCTGTTGATGGCGTCCAGCATCTCCGCGGTGCTCGGGTTCATGCTCTGTCCCCCGTCGACTATGAGGTCCACGCCCATGGATTGCAGTATCGTCTTGATGCCTTCGCCGACCGCCACCGCCACTATCCCGGTGCTCTTCCCGCTTGCGGCCGGCCTGCTTCCCGCCTCTTCCGCCTGGAGCTTGAGGTCGCTTATCTCCACGTCGCTGATCCTTCCGATCGCGGACGCCTCCTCGAAGACCCTCCCCAGCTGGTCGGTGTGCACGTGGACCCGGTAGAGTTTGTCCCCTCCCACCACCAGCACGGAGCCCCCGAACTCCTGGAGGGTCTCGCGAAAGCGCTCGGCCTTGGAGTCCTTGCAGTGGAGCATGAACTGGGCCTCGTAACGGTAGTCCTCCGCCTGCTCCCGTACCTGCGCCACGGAGATGGCCGCCTCCTCCACGTGCCCGAGGTCTTCGCCGGTCAGGCGGGCGAGGGCTCCCTCGAAGATGGCCACCAGGCCGCGGCCCCCCGCGTCGACCACGCCGGCTTCCTTGAGCACGGGCAGCAGGTCGGGGGTGCGCTCCAGCGCCTCGCGAGCCCTGTTTATCACCTGCGCGAGCCATTCTTCCACGGAAGCGCTGCTCTCCCTGGCCCTTTCGCCCTCCTCCGAAGCCTCCCTCACCACGGTGAGGATGGTGCCCTCGACGGGCTTCATGACCGCGCGGTAAGCCACCTCGCTCCCCCGTGTCAGGGCCCTCGCCATCTCCGGCACGCCCACCGTCTCCAGGTCGCCTATGACCTCGGTCACGCCCTTGATTATCTGGGAGAGCACCACTCCGGAATTGCCGCGCGCCCCCATGAGGGAACCCCGCGCCATGGCCTGGCATACCGATGACATCTCGTGATGGTCGCTCGCCCCGATGGCCTCCTTCACCGCCTGCATGGTGAGGAGCATGTTGGTCCCCGTATCCCCGTCCGGCACCGGGAACACGTTCATGGCGTTTATCTCATCCCTGTGCGCCCGCAGGGCATCGAGGGCGCCGTCAACGAGCCCGCACAGGTCCGTCGCACGCAAGACATCGACCAAGCGCCGCACACCTCGCAATCAGGTCTCGCGCACACCCTGCACGTGGACCTGCACGTCCTCCACCTGCAACCCACTGCAGCTTTCCACCATGTATTTCACCTGCTCGATAAGGTTATGCGCCACCTCCACGATGTTTATCCCCACCTTGACGATGACGTAGAGGTCGAAGCTGACGCTGTCGTCTCTGCGCTTCAGCCGCACGCCCCTGCGCAGGGACTCCCTCCCCAAGAGCTCCGCCACGCCCTCCTGCAGGCTCTGGCTGGCCATGCCCACGATCCCGTAACAGCGGGTGCAGGTCAGGCCGGCGAGGTCTGCCAGCACCTCGTCGCTGATGACGATCTTTCCCGCCTGCGATGCGGTCCCTTCCTCCTGCAAGCCTTCCCTCCACCTTCCTCGCAGCTGAATAGCATGATTATAGCAACCGCCCGTGACCGCCCACCACCGAGCGGACGGCGGCCGACTCCCGCCAAGCGGCCTGCACTTTCCCCGCAGGCCTTAACCGCCATTTTTTACCATGTGGGCGCGCGTATCCGGAAGCGGTTTTTCCGGCGCCGTTCACCGCCTCAAACACGCCGTTGCAGGCCGCGGGCGGGGCCGGCTTACGAGAGGTAGGGCGCCAGGAGTCCCCTTAGGCGCCTCTCCATCTCCTCCGGCCGGAAGCTCTGGAAACGCTCCCTCTCCGCCGAGACGATGCTCTCCCTGAACGCCGCGTTGAGCCTCACTTCCTCCACCGCCTCCGCCAGCAGGGGAAAGTTCTTCCTGCGGAAGAGGATACCGCATCCCCCCAGCGTCTCGGGGACCGCGGCCGCCTCGTAGGCCATGACGGGCACGCCTTCCCTCATGCTCTCCACCAGGGGCACGCAGAACCCCTCGTGCTCGCTCATGGTCATGAAGAGGTCGGCGGAGCGGTAACAGGAGGTGAGCTCGCGATTGCTCACGCCCAGGGAACCCCCGGGAAGCATGACGGAGCCCGCCAGCCGGTACTCCTCGACGATGTCCCATAGCTCACGCGTGTAGCTGTCCAGCCAGGAGGCCCCGATCACCATGAGCCTGGAATTGGGGTTAACCCGGTGATGGTAATAGACGAAGAAACGCAGGAGCTCGTCCACGCGCTTGTTGGGGACCAGGCGCCCCACGAAGAGGATGTTCCACCGGCCGTCCCGCAGCCGGGCGGTCATCTCGGGCGCTTCCTCCGCGAGGTAGGAGTAATCCATGTATATCGGCATGACGCCCGTTCTCTCCTGGGGGAACCCGGCCTTCACGAGATCGCGGCGGTTGAAATCGGAATCCCCCCAGGCGGCATCACACTCCTTGAGGCGGGGCAGCAGGCGGAGCCCCTTCTCGCAGAAGGAGGCGATGTGCGGGCTGTAGGGGGCGAAGAAGCGGGGCGGCGTGATGTTGTGGTAGATGAGTATCTTCCTGTTCCTGCTCCTGAGGAAGAGCCGGTAATTCTCGTTGTAGACGGAGTAATGGTAGAGGAGAAGGTCTTCCTTCTTCCTGAGAAACTTCCTCCGGTAAAGGTCCTCGCCCTCGTTGTGCTGGGCGACTCGGGGATCCTCGTCGTGCGCGTAGACGTGGCTCTCCAGCCCCCAAGAGAGGAAGGTGCGGTGCAGGTTGAGCACGTTGCTGGTTATGGCGTCCCCTTCCTGCAGGCGCGCGCAGATCTGGTGAATCCTCATGGCATCCTCGTCTTCAACAGCACGCCATGTTGCCCGGGGATGATCTCCGCGGAAAACCCCCTCCTCTCGGCCAGGCAGCGGAGCAGTTCCGGGCTCCACCCCGCAAGGCCCGCCCCGCGCGGGCGCCCGTCCCCGTGCCCCGTGGCGGAGAGCCAGATGTCCCCCCCGTAGCCCAGGAACGCGGCACGCCGGAAGACCGCTTCCAGCAAGCCCAGCGGGAAGCTCTCCGGCCTCGCGATCACCAGCGCGGAGAAGTCCCAGCGCGGCGCGTGACGCAGGAAATCGCCGTAGCCACGGCAGATCACCGGCAGGAAGTTCTCCTGATAATAGACCGCCTCCCAGGGGGAGTCGCTTATGCCGCCCTCCAGCTTCCCCCTCTCCAGCAGGCGCTCGCAAACCTCCACCCCGGGCAACCCGAGGAAGAAACATGCGCCGGTCACGGAGGCAAGCAGGGCCTCCGCCAGCTCGCTCTCCCGCGGGCCCGCATGTGGGGATATGCGGGCTGGCCCGGGGCGTTCAAGCATCTGCCCCTTCTTTATCTCCAGGAGCATGACAAGCACCGCCGCGTGAAGGGCCCTGGAGACGCAAGCGTTGAACGTCCTCTGCCGCGCCACGTATCCTCCCGCCGCATCGGAAATGAGCCGGAAGTTGGCCTTCCTTCCGAGGGGCAGCGACGACTGCAGCCTCTTGCCCGCCCCCAGGCTCGCCGCTCTCCTCATGTAGTCCGCCAGGCTGGGCGAGATGCGTTCACCGTATTCCTCCCCCACGCCCTCCAGCCAGAGGATGACCTCGCCCGCCTCGAGGCCCGCCGTCGCAAGCTCCCTTGCGCCTTTCTCCCCGCCCGCGGCGAACGCCTTCGCGCCGAGGGCCTTCCCCTCCCGCAACCTCCTCCTTTCCCCTTTCACCAGGAGATGGTCGAGGTTGGTCTCCTTGCCCCCTATCCTAATCAACGCCTATCCTCCCCAACGCCTGCCGGAACCTCTCCCTCATCTCGCTTTCCCCCACCTCCGCGTACCTCTTCTCCTGCGCGAGCAGGACGCGTTCCCTGAGCAGCGGATCGGTGCGCACGTTCTCCAGCAACTCGGCAACGAGGACGGGGTCCTCGTCCCCGTAGACGATTCCCGACCCGTCCAGGTACTCTTCCAGGTACCCGTTCTCCCTTGCCACCACGGGGATGGAGTAGAGTAAGGCCGTCGCCACCTCCGCGAACGCCTCCTCGCCTCCCCCGGGAGACATGAAAACGTGCGCGGTTTCCAGGCAGGCGGCCTTCTCCGCCCACCTTGTGTCGGCGAGAAGCAGCACGGCATCGTCGATCCCCCGTTCGGCCACCTCCGCCAGGAGGCTCCGCAGGTAGCCCAGTCGGGGCGTGCCGCAGAGCACCAGTCGCGAGGCGGCGTTTACCAGCCTGTGGTAGGCGAGGAAGATGTCCAGGAGGTCGACGAGGCGGCTTTGCGGCGCTATCTCCCCGCAGAATAGAAGGTTGGTAATCCCGTCATCCAGGTATTCCCGCAGGTGGCGATCGCCGCGCATCTCCGCCAGGCGCTCCCATTCAGCCACCACCGGTATGACCTCTATGCTTTCCTGGTCGCAGCCCATTCCCGCCAGCTCGCCCTTCGTCCTCTGCGAGTGCACCACCACGCGAAGCCCCTCCCCGTAACGGGCGAGGATCCTCGCCATCTCCTCGCCCTCGCGTGGCCCGTCTCCCTCACCCCGTGGCGGAGAAGGGCTAATCGGCGCGGTACCGTAGAAGAGCATCTTGCCGCCTTTCTTCCCCAGGTATCTCCCCGCCCGCCGCGGCATGCAATCGCGGTGCAGGATGAGCACCGCGTCTTCCCTTCGGGAAGCGGCAACCCGCTTCGCGGGCTCCAGCCCCATCGCCGCGTCGTCAACCCGGTACCTCTCCACGCATACGCTGGACGCGATGCCCGCGCCGTCCAGCCAGGACTTCACGGCACGCGCCCTGCCCGACGCCCGGTCCCTCCCGTTCCATTCCGCCATTACCTGGTATACCAGCACCTTACCTCCGGCGTTCCCCTGCCTGCCGTTCTTTCCCTCCGCGGCAACGCTCCCCGCCGCGCGCCCCGCGGTTATGCATATCAGATCGAGACCGCCTCGCCGCCATGCTCCCCGTTGGGCACATATCTCGCCTCGGGGAGGATGGGTTTCGCTCGCGCGAGCGCACGGCCAGCACCGGGTCCTCTCCGCGGCAAGCCCCCTTCGCGGCTTCGGGAGCGGGCGCCGCAGACCCATCCCCCTGCGCGGACCATACTTATTAAGCCTCCTCCCCGGGAAGAAAGCCGCATTCCCGCAGTCCCCTCCGGAACCTCCCGATGACCCTGTCCCACGAATAGTTGCGCAGAACGTAATCCCTGCCCATCTGCCCCATCCTCGCCCGCAGCTCCGGCTGCTCCAGCAGGAGGTCCAGCGCCGCGTGGAACTCGTGGTAGTCGTGGAACCACAGGCCACCCTGCGAGCTCTCCACGTGGCTCCTGGTGACCGCGCACCCCCCGTGGACCAGGGTGGGGGTGCCGGCAAGCCAGGCCTCCAGCTGCACGATGGAGAGGCTCTCGTTCGTCGACGGCTGGCAGAAAACGGTCGCCGCCGCGTAGGCGTCCCTCTTGTCCTCCTCCTTCAGGTAACCCAGGTCCACCACCCTTCCCTCGAAACCAGCAGGAACCTCCACCGAGCCCGAACCGGTGAGCACCAGCCTCAGGTCCCTGCCCGAATGCAGCAGGTAATTGCAGAAATAACGCACGAGAAGGGGGGTGTTCTTGCCGCCCTCTCGCCTTCCGGAATAGAGCACGAAATCGCCCTCCAGGCCGAACCTTCTGCGGAACCGCTCCCCGTCGCCCGCAAAGTCCTCCATGCCCAGGCCCACTATGTAGCCCTTCACCTTCTCACCGTACAGCCGCTTGGCCAGCTCCCTCTCGGCGATGGTGTTGAAGAACACCCCCCTCGCATCGCTGATCATGCGCCGGAATATGCCCAGCCGCGCATAGGGCTCGTCGTGCAGGCAGGGGATGAGCACGCCCTTCTCCTTTACCCTCTCCCATCCCAGGTAGGTGGTGCCGAACAGGTAGGGGATGAAGACCACGGCGAGGTAGCGTTCCGCGTTTTTCTTCAGGTACTCGCACATCTCCCTACTGTAAACCACCGCTTTCAGCCACTTCAGCTCCTCTCTCCTGGAGAGCCTCCACCCCTCGTCGATCATGCGCGCCAGGCGGTGGAATCTTCTCGGACGCAGGCGCAGGCGGTCGGCGGGAAACCTGGTCACGCGCAAGCCGCCGATGATCTCCTCTCCCGGCGCATAATAGTTTTCCCACGAGAAAGCGTCCCGGGCGCAGGTGGTCAGGACCTCGACGGGAAATCCGTCGCGTTGCAGGGCCTCGGCGAGCAGCCTGGCGTGCGTCTCCGCCCCTCCCACCACGTCCTCCCCGTAGCGAACCGAAACGAAAGCGATGGGCTTTTCGTCCACCCGCTACCTCCGCGCTTCGACCAGGTAGAACGCGGGCAGGAGGAGCTCGTCCGCGATTCCCCTCGCGCCGGGCCTCGCCTTTTCCAGCTCTGCCAGCACGCTCTCCATTTCCTCCCGCAACCTCCCCGTATCCTCGTCCCCCCGCGGGGTTATCTCCACCTCATGGAAGTGGGCTCTCGCCAGCAGGAACTGCATGGTCTCGGGGTGCACCAGGCGTAGAATGGTGGGGTCGCGGTAAGCGGCTTCGCACCCGAGAAAGGAACGTGGATAGTGATTGAGGATGACCAGCTCCGCCCCCTTCCCCAGTTTCTCCCCCAGCAGCTCCACGTCGCGGCGCAGTTCGCGCGGGTGCATCCTCTCACCGAACTCGTAGATAAAGGCCGCCCTCATCCCGCCCTGCGGGGTTTTTTCCAGAAATTCCCTGGGCGCGAGATGCTCCACGCGCAAACCCATCTCCCTGGCCCTCGAGACCAGCACGGCATCCTCCTCCACCCCCAGCACTGCCCGCCCCCTCTCGCCACAAACGCTGAGGAATTCCCCCCTTCCGGCGTAGAGGTTCGTTATCTCCACCCCCTCGGGGAAGAGATCCACCAGCTCCCGCAGGCGGTCGCAGACGGCGCCGAAATCCTCCCCCCAGGACTCGTAATAGGAGAGCCGGTCGATGGCCGCGTAATCGTTGAGCGCCCTCTCCTCCACCAGGATCTCCCTGATGTTCTCCAGTATCTCCAGCATCTTGCGGTTGAAAGCGCTCTGGGGCGAGAAGACCTGGTCGAGGTAGAGGCGCATGAATTTTCTCAATGCCCTCTTCACCAGGACCACAAGTGGCCCGATGACCGGTTTTCCCGAAGAAACCGGATGTTCGGCTGACACCGGCGCATGGTGGCGTGCATACTCTATGGCCAGGCAGAGCTCGTGCAAGGGGTCGGCATAGAGGGGGGGCTCGACCTTCCTCCCCCACTCTTCCAGTTCTTCCCAGGACATCTCGGGGGGCAGGTGCGCCCTCTTCCTCAGCTGCTCCTGGATGCTGTCCATGATCTGCCGGACGTCTATGTCCGGGCTCTCGATGCTGATGATCTCGTCGAGTTCTTCCATTCCCCGCTCAACCTCCCCGACGGTCGCTTACCTCCCGGAACCGCCTTGGCCGACCGCATGCCGCGCGCTTTCCGCGCAACCCCTCCCCCATGTGCCGGGGCCGGGCCCGAGGAGCATCACGCCTTGCGCAGCCTCACGATCTCGCAGTTCATGCCGAGGTAACCCTCGTCCTTGCCCTGGGATTTCACATCGAACTGGTATTTCTTGTCAAGGTGGTGATAGTTCACGAGACCGTCCCGTGACCGCGCGGCCACGGTCAGGAAATATCTACCATCAAGAAGCATGAGGCTGGGAATCTTGAAGTCCAGGCATCCTTCACCCTCCACCGTGCCCAGCGAAAAGCCCCTGCGCTGGGTGCTGGTCCCGTAGACCAGCAGGCCCTGGGAATCATGGATGCTGATGGAGAGGACGGGATCCTCCACAGGATTCTCCGCTTGGAAGCGCACCCTGATGGTCATGGGACTGCCCGTCTGGAACTCCTCTGAGGGCCTGCCATCATGGTTGAAGACCCCTACCTCCGTTATCTCCAGTTCCTTGCTGCCCGCCTCCTCACCCAGCGGCCGCAGGGACATGGCCTCGTGGTACTCCGCGGCCACCTCCCAGGGGTTTCCCAGCTTCCTGATCTTCCCGTACTCCAGCCAGAGGATGCGGTCGGAGAGCTGGGCCGCGATGTTCGTGGCGTGCGTCACCAGGACGATGGTCTTCCCCTCATCCTGCAGCTTCCTTATCCTCTCCAGGCACTTCGCCTGGAAGGCCTCGTCGCCCACCGCCAGCACCTCGTCGATGAGCAGAATGTCCGGGTTGACGTTGATGGCCACCGAGAAACCCAGGCGCACGTACATGCCGCTCGAGTAGTTCTTGACCTGGTTGTCGAGGAAGGTTTCCAGCTCGGAGAATTCCACTATCTCGTCGAAGATGCGGTCCACCTCCCTCTTCTTGAAGCCCAGGATGGAGGCGTTCAGGTAGATGTTCTCCCTCCCCGTCAGGTCGGGGTGGAACCCCGCGCCCAGGTCCAGCAGGGCCGCCACCTTGCCGTGCATCCTTATCTCTCCGCGCTCCGGCCTCAGGATGCGGGTCATCATGCGCAGCAGCGTCGATTTCCCCGAGCCGTTGGGCCCGATGATGGCGAGGGTCTCGCCGCGGTAGATGTCGAAGGTGATGTCGTTCAGCGCCCAGAAGAGCTCGTAACCCCTTTTCCTCCAGTTGATGATCTTTTCCTTGAGGTTGTAGTTGACGTCGCGGTAGAGCCGGAAGCACTTACTGACGTCCTTGACCTCCACCGCGAGGTCGCCCTTTCCGGCGCTGAAAGCTTCCTTCCTTTCCATGTTCCCGCCTCAGATGAACTCCGCGAAGCGGTGTTCCTGGGAGGTGAAGTAGAGGTAACCGAGGTAGATGAGCACCAGTGAGCCCCCCACCACCCCCAGGATCCCCTTCCAGCTTATGTACACAGCGCTCGGTGCGTTTACCGGCGAGTTGTACACCACGTACTGGTAGAGCAGCGTGATGTGCGCCATGGGATTGATGAGATATATGTTCTGCGCCCACTCGGGAAACCTGCCAAGGATAAAGGTGACGGGGTAGACGATGGGATTCATCCAGAACCACGCCAGGAGGAGCAGCTCCGTGAAGTACTGGATATCCCGGAAGTACACGTTCAGTGCGCTCAGAAAAAGGGTGAGCCCCACCAGGAGCAGGACCTGCAACATCATTACCAGGGGGAAGGCCAGTATCCAGGGCGAGAGGGGGACGCCGAAGATGACCAGGAAGACCACGAAGACCAGTTCCTGCAGGAGGAAATGGAAGGCCTGTGCCCCTATCTGCGAGATGGGCAGCACCTCGCGGGGAAAATAGATCTTCTTCACCAGCAGGGAATTGGTTACCACCGAGCCCACGGAAAGGAGCATGGAGGTGGAGAAGAAGTTCCAGGGCAGGATGCCGGCGAGCAGGTAGAAGGCGAAATAGCGCATCCCCTCCGATCTCACCTGGAAAATGACCCCGAAAGCCACGTAGTAGACGGCCAGCATGATCATGGGGTAGACCATGGACCACACGAAACCGAGCAGGGAGTTCTTGTACTTCACCTTGACTTCCTTGCGCGTCAGGTTCCAGAGCAATTCCCTGCTGCGCAAGAGCTCGCGCAACCTTTCACGTAATCTCATGATGCGTCACGACCTTTTGCGTTTACCGCCACGCTCTCCCCTCCCGGAATATTTCATTAAACCATTATACAAGTCCTTCACCCCACCCCTCTCCCTCCCGCGCCGCCAGGCCGCGAAGCTCTCCCTCGTTCCCTTTCCCCCGCGGGGATAGGCTCCCCGCCATGCCGCATGCTCTCTGGGGCCCGTGGCATGCAGGGGGATGCGGGGTCGCGCAGGTTCGCGCAATGGGGGCAATCATACCACATGCCGCGCCCGGCAGGGCACCCGGGAGCGGTGCCCTCAGTGCAGGCCGGGGATCCCCTCCCTCACCTCGTCCAACCATGCGAGGAGTTCCCCGAGCGTTCTTTCCCTCAGGTCCCTCATCTTCTCCCGCGCCGCCGCCCCGGCGTCTTCCCCGCTGACCCCGGCTACGCCGCCGCCCTCCTCGACCAGCCGTACTATAACCCTGGCGAACTCCTCCGCCTCTCCGCACAGGTGGCCGGTCCCCATGAGGTCCCGCAGCGACGCCGCAACGGGACAGCCCTCCCAGGCGACCGTCTCGCCGCCCTGCGCCTGCGCAAGGCATATCTTCTCTCCCCAGTCGTTGGCGCGGCCGCCCTGCACATAGACGTCGCAAAGGCACGCGAGAAGACGCCGCGCGTGCGCGGAGCCGGTCGACAGCTCAAGTACCTCAAGCCCTTCAGGCAGCGGCTCCCGTGGGCGGGCTCGTATCTCCGCACCCCTTCCCGTGACCGCGACCCTCACGCCCACCCCTCTTTCCCGCAAGGCACGCAAGATCTCCCGCACCCGCCTCTCCCCCTGCTGGGATCCCTCGGCGCTTACCAGGAGGAAAGCCTCGCTCAGACCTTGCCGCCATCCCAGGCGCCGGCGCAGCGCCTCCGCCTCGCGGCGTTGCGCGGCAGTGTCCTCCCCCGCCGCGAAGAGGGCGGGGGCCGGCAGGTGAAAGAAGGGCTTGCCCATGTCGCGCATGAATCCGCGCCAGTAGGGATCGGGATCCATCACCGCCCCTGCCCTGCTGGCCAGGTGGAGGAAGAAGGGAAGGTCCGCCGCCGCCTCGCGCGGCGGCAGGAGCGGCACGAGCACCAGAGGGACGGCCATTTCCTCCGCCGCCTCCAGGGCGACCTTCGCGGTATAATGCCGCGCCCTCGCCGCGATTATGACCTGGAAATCCCCGGCGCGTCCGGTCAGCGCACCGCGCAGCCCGGCGGGCAGGGGACCGATCTCGCGCCTCCACCGCCTTTCCTCCCACCCCGCGCACGGGGAGAGCTCTTCCGCAAGCCGCGGCGGGATGCTCTCCCAATCGCCTTCGGGGAGGTTCTCCGTATCGTGCGCCAGGTCGACGCGCCAGCTACCGCACGAATCCCGGAAAAGCACCTCCCGCAGGGCGACGCCCAGCTTCCTCCTGTCCGCCGCGGGGCGGAAGATCTTCCCGGGTCGCACGCGCACCAGCAGGCTGTCTCGCGGCGATATCCCCACCCTTACCCGCTTCTCCTCCCCTGCGGAAAAGAAGACCTCCTGCCGGCCGCCCTCCACCCCTATCCTAACCACCTGCTCGAGGGGCGCCTGCAGCCTCAGCTCGATCTCCTCTATGGCCCGGCCGCACAGGATCAGTGTCCCCTCCTTCCGCGACCACCTGGCCGGCCCGTCGTCCCACAGCTCGTGGCGGTGCCATCCGCCGCAGAGCATCCCCCCGGCTTCACCCAGTGCACGTCGGCAGTACTCGGAGAACCCCCCTACCCGTGCTGCCCGTTCCCACCATTCACCGGGGGGACGGCGGCCCAGAACGTGTAGGGGATTGCCCGCCCTCGCCGCCGGGAAACGGTGGATGACCAACCCTGCCTCCCCGCTCGTGCCCCGTGGATGGTAGCGGTTCCAGACCAGCCCGCCGCATCCCGCTACGGCGGGGGCGGAGGAGGTCGTGGTATATATTTCCATGTCGCATCCCCTCTCCGCCAACCCGCTCGCCAGGCTGCGCAGGAGGGCGCTCTCGGGGTCCCCTTCCTTCCCCTCCCAGCAGGATGTCACCAGGGCTGCGCGCATGAAATCCCCCTGTCCGGCGCGGACCGCTGAGGCGGACGCCTTTCCTCCATCACCTTGCCTCCACCCTCGCCACCGCCACGCCCTTCACCGCCTCGCCTCCCTCCCTGGGCACCGTGAAGGGGTTGCCGACTTCGAGGGTTATCTCAAGCAACCCCCACGCGGGCGCGGGCAGGCGAAACCTCCGGGCCTCCGGGTAACGCGAGACCGTTATCTCCCCCACGCGCTCTCCGTTGACGGCCAGGGACAGCCTGCTCGCCTCGCTGGGGTGGCCGTAGTAGATGAGCATCCGCACGCCCTCGACCTTCTTCCTCGGGCGCAGGTAGAGAACGGCCCTCTCCTCCGTCCAGCGGAAGCGGGTGCCGTCGGGGGCCGTCTCCCGGCGGTACCATCCCGGCCCCAGGCTCTCCTCGTCTCCCGGACCCATGCTGACCCGGCCCCGGTACCCGACGATATCTTCCGGCAGGCGAGGGCGGTAGTCCTTGAGGAGCGGCGAGGGCCGGGCAGGGGGGATCTCCAGGCGGTTCTCCAGCGTCTCGCCCAGCAATTCCCCGTCTCCTCTCCTGCGCATCCTCTGCCACTTGCGCCGCTCCCGCAACAGGCTGCGCAGGTGAAACAGGTTCCAGGCCACCGCCTGGACCATGCGCCAGGTGTGGTCTGCCCTCTCCCTCCATGCCATCTCCGGGTCGCTCCAGACTTCCCTCAAGCGCATAAGGTAGAGCCGTAACCAAACCCAGCGGCAGGAGCGCATGGTTTCCGCCTGGAAATATTTGGCCATGAGCCTGATCCTGTTGCGCTCCGCCAGGTACACCTTCCGGGAGGGAAAAGCCCCCATGCTCAGGGAGAAATGGTGTAGGGCTACGGCCCGCGGCACGTATACGGCGCGGTAGCCCAGGAGGTGAGCCCGCCATCCCAGCTCCACGTCCTCGTAATAGGCCTTGAGCTTTGCGTCAAAAGGGCCGGCTTCCTCGAGA
Organism: uncultured Actinomycetes bacterium; assembly: GCA_937128055.1. Classification (GTDB taxonomy): domain Bacteria; phylum Actinomycetota; class Geothermincolia; order Geothermincolales; family RBG-13-55-18; genus JACIXC01. The sequence goes on from CAKZMC010000094.1 coordinate 19,875, forward strand.
AAGCTCCTCTTCACCAGCATGGCCGCGCCGCAGGGAAAGAATATGTAGGGGTAGCCCGCGGCCTCCCTGCGCGGCAGGTAAATATCCCGGTCCCATGCGTATCCCGCCAGGTTCATCATCCCGCCGGTGCTGTTGATAACCCTCGCATCGTCGTAGAAAAGAAGGAGGGATGCGAAGAGGACCGCTTCGCTCCATGCTTCCGTGGCATCGAGCATGTTCTCCAGCCATTCCCTTTCCAGCACCACGTCGTTGTTGAGGAAGGCGATCCATTCGCCGCGTGCCGCCTCGTACCCCCGGTTGAGGGAGTAGGGCAACCCGCGGTTCTTCTCGTTGACCAGCAGGATCGCCTGGGGATACCGCTCGCGCAAGAGGCAGACGGAGGCGTCGGTGGAGGCGTCGTCCACCACGATGACCTCGAAATCGCGGGCTGTCTGCGCCAGCACGGAGTCGACGCATTCCGGGAGGACGCCGATCCCGTTGTAGTTGCCGATGATGAAGCTCACCCTCGGTCTTGCCCCGTTTCTTCCCGCATCAGGTCCCATGCACGCACCCCCGGCCGTCCTCCTCCACTTCACCGCCTTCGCGGCGCGCACCCGAGGCCGCCAGGCCCGTTGCGCTACCCGCGCATCCCTCCTGTTTGCCCGTCCTCCGCGACCCGTGAGGACGGCCCTCCCGCAGCCCCGCCGCGCCCACCTTGTGAAAAGGATACGATGAAAGCCTGGCAAGGACAAACCGCCGCTCACGCGGCGGCTTTCTCCCTCAAGTCCGGCGGCGGGATCAAGGTTCCGCGGGAGGGTGCAAGCTTACCAGAAAAGCGTAGTTGACATCGTCGACATCCAGGACCGGCTCCATGACGGCCACCTTCTCGATCTCCATGTAGGAGGCGAGCTCCGCAGGCATCCCCGACATCAAGAGGCCCTCCTCCAGTACAGGCGCGCTCGCGTAGAGGATGAAGTAATCCACTCCCTCCTCCCTCACATCCGGCCAGGGGTTTTCCTGGTCCACGTCCGCGGGATCGAAATTGCTCCACGTCCCGATATACAGGACCTCCCTCCCCAGGTAAAATGCGGGCATCTGCCCGGCATGGGCGGCGAGGACGGCGTCCTGCGGGAGGTTGTCCCTCGCCCAGAACATCAATTCCCGCAAGGCGATGCCGCCGCAGTCGTCCTCCATGCGCAGTATGTCACGCCAGAAGTGGTCCCTGATGATGGGGATGGAGCCGGCGCAGACCGCGCAGAGGAGGAGGACCATGAGCGCCACCGTGATGGCGCGCAGCGCCCGGCGGGGGAAGGAGGGCACCAGGAAAGCGTAGAGCGAGGAAAAGGCGATCCCGGCATAGAGGCAGAGAGCCGCCGCCGCCCCGACGATGTAGCGCGAGGAGAAATAGAAGAAGAAGAAGTGCAGGGGGCCCAGCAACGACCACCAGAGGAAGAGCGGGAGGAAGTAGGGCCGCAGGTTCCTCCTCAGCAAGGTGAGGGCCATTCCTGCGTAACCCAGCAGCAGGAGGCCGAAGTTATAGGTATGCGTGGTGCCGTACAAGGCTATGGATTCGCTGAAGATGAGGTATTTCTTGAAGCGGCCCCACAGGATCAAGGGGGCGATGGTTTCCCTGTGCGCCGAGATCTCCGTCAAGTAATCGAGAGGAAAGGGGTTGCCCCGCACCGCGATGTTGCGCAACAGCCACGGCGAATAGGCGAGGATGAAAAAGAGCGCCATGAAAAGGACGGGTCTGTAGCCCATCCTCTTGCGCGCCGCCCCGTAGAGCGCCAGCGCGAAAAATATGAACATGGCGAGCATCCCTTCCCAACGGGTCAGGGCCGCCAGCCCAGCGACGAAGGCGGCGCCGTAAAGAAGCAGCCCGCCGCCCCGGTAACGCGCTTTCCACCAGCGCAGGAAGAGGTAAAAGGACGTGCAGAGCAGGAAAACGAAGAGCCCCTCGCTCATGGGTATGGTGGACCAGGTTACCGAGATGGGCTCGCAGGCGAGGAAGAGCGCGGCAAAAAGCCCCGCCTTCCCGTCCAGCAGCGTCTTGCCCATGCCATAGATGGGGAACACTGCCAGAGAGGAGAAGGCGACGTTGACCGCCTTCCCGGCAAGCTCGTAGTTGCGGAATGGGAGGGAGAACATGCCGGTCAGCAGGGGGTAGAGGGGAAGGAACTTGCCGTGAGGCATGCCGCGCAGCGAATAGGAGAACCCGCGCATGAGCCCCCGGGCAAGGTTCATGTAGTAATAGCTGTCGTAGGAATAGATATGCGTCCAGCGCGCGTACCTGCAGCGCAGCAGGACGGCCAGCACGAAGACGAGGCCCAGAAGCAGGGGATACCTCCTGCGGTACGCCTGCGACCACACCCCGCGAATACCGCCGTTCTTCTCCGGCGCCAAGCTCACACCTCCCGGCGCATCAGGGCTTCAGCAGCATGGGTACGGACCTCGTCTCGCAAAGCCGCTCCCCTTTCGCGTTCTCCACCGCGAGAAGCAGCTCGTAGCTCCCGTAATCCTCGGGAAGGCGCAGCGAGAAGGGCAGGCCTACGCTCTGTCCGGGAGAGAGGTCGCAGGGAAAGGGGCATTTTATCCTCTCCTCCCTCGCGCCCGCCTTCCATTCCGCCATCAGGTAGACCGGCCCGACCTCCTTGCCAGACCTCTCTCCCGCCTTCCAGCTCACGTAGCCCGCATTTTCCACCTCCACCCCGAAGGGGATCAGACCACCCCTTACCCCCTCCATCTCGATCACCTCGGCACGGGGGACCACCAGAGACCTGTTTGCAACCGCCGCCTGGCCGGCAGGGCCCTCTCCTTCCTCCACCACGATCCCCGTCTCCTGCGTCGAGGCGCGGGGCCAATCGAGGAACTCCACCTCCAGGAGGTACTCTCCCTCCGGAGGGGTCCCTGCCAGGGAGACGGGAACCACGAAGCCATCGCCGGGGGCCAGGTAGAAGGGTGGCCAGAACTTGCTTTCCTCCTCCCGCACCACCCTGCCGCCGTCCCGCCAGCGGGCGCGCAGGCGGTGCGGACCCTCATCAAGATAAACATAGGAGCGTTCCCCGGGGTTGTTCACCAGCAGGCCGCAGCCGACCTCCCCTCCCCTCACCGTCCTCGCGGGGGCCGTGAACCTCACCTCCAGCCGTTCGGCGGGGACAACCGCGCCCGCGGCGCGCACGGAAAAGACCTCCTCCTCGCCGAAATCCTCCAGCTGCACCAGGCCCGCGGTCGCCCCCAGCCTCCGGCGGTAATCCTCTTCCCTGCCTTCCGGTACCCAGTCCCAGTGCCATATCACCAGGTCTATCTTGAGGGCCGCAAGCATCTCCACGGTCCGCGGCGAGGGAAAGCCCTGCATCTCGGAGGCGATCCTCCGGTAGCTGTACGGCCAGTGCGTGTAACCGTTGGCAATGGTCCTGCCGTGGAAGATGCTCCAGTATGCGCACATGCTCTCCCTCTGCAGGTAAGTCCAGGTATCGACGGGATTGACCTCGAGGTTGCTGTCGTAGTTCGTGGAAGGCCCCAGGGCGCCCAGGGGCAGCTCGATAACCCGCACGTCGCCCTGCTCCCGCAACCACCGGTACACCGCCGGAAGGTCCTTCCCCGTGGGCAACTCCACGAAGGGGAGCCCGTACACGGCCAGCTCCGCCAGGAGCAGGAAGACCAGGACCATCCCCAGCGCGCTCCGCGGCGAGAGCAGTCCCCGCTCTCCCTCCGGGCGGCTGAGAAGCAGCCCCCGCATCCCTATCCCGCCCAGAACCGCGAGGCAGAGGGAGAAGGGGACGAAGAACCTCGCCGGCACGCGCGTGAATTTCAGCAAACCCAGCCTGTAGAAGGCAAGATAGAAATAGTTCTTTACCCCCGCCACCCAGGGGCCGGGCATGAAGAGGAGGATGATGAACGCGGCGAAGAGGTAGGCCGCCGCCGGGCCGCGGGACTCGCGGCGGAAATCCTCGAGCCCGTCGCCGCTCCCTCTACCCGACAGGAGCAGGTATACGCCGGCGCACGCGAGGAAGAGGATGACCAGCCCCGTGAACAAGACCTTCTCCCCACCGTTGACCGCCCTCACCAGGGGGTTGCTGTTGCCGTAGAGGACGCTGTTCTGGAGGGCAGTGCGGAAGTCCTGCGGCCTCGCCCCGTACATCTCGCTCTCCTCCAGCGATCTCTCGAAATCGGGGAGACGCTGGTGGGTCCTCCAGTAGGCGAAAGCGAAGGGGGAGAGCAAGAGCAGGCAGATAGCCATGGCCAGGACGACGGCCAGGAATTTCTTCCAGGGAAAGTCGCGGCGCCCTTGCCAGGCGCACGCGATCAGCAACAGGCCCACTATGATGGTCACGTAAACGAAGTAGTACCAGCTTTCCAGGATCTGCGCAAGAAAGAAGGCGAAGAAGAGCAGGAGGTGCCTTTTTCTCCCTTCCTTCCAGAACTTGTGAAAATAGAGGACGGTATAGGGCAGGAAGGCGGAAAAGAAAGCGTTGAGGTGGGTGATCTGCGTGAACTTGAAGTTGGTGAAGGCGAAAAAGACCCCCGCCAGCAGGCCAGCCCAGGTATTGTGCGTCAGGTACCTGACGAGCTGGAAGGCTCCCAGCGCCGAGAAGACGAAAGAGAAGAAAACGAGCAGGTTATAGGAGAGAAGCGGGTTCTTGGTCAGGTAATACACGGGGGAGGTCAGGAGCGCCAGGGTGAAGAAATGCTCGGAATAGGTGATAACGTCCCGCGCCGGGTAGAGGATGTTGCCCTGGAAAAAACCGGAAGGCGACGTGAATATGCTCTTGGATCCGTGGGTGATGATCCAGTTGTTCAGCAGGGGATCTATGGCGTCGCCGATTATGGCGCGGTGCATGCGCAGGATGAGCGGGAACGTGAACGCGCAGGTGATAACGAAGAAGAAGAGAAAAGCGAGCACCGTTTCCCGGGCGTCCCTTTTCTCCCTCAATTCCTCATCACTCTCCAGGGTTGTTTGCCGATTTTTTCGCCGCCCCTCGCGGCGGGCCCTTCCTGCGGCTTTCACCGCGGCCGCATCCGGCGGCATGGCGCAGGCGGGTGCCAGGGAGTCAAGCCGCGCCTGCCCTCACTTCTCCTCCAGGTACTCCCGCTCCGTGTTTACCGACCAGATGTTCGACTTGTCCGTCCTCCCCTCCAGGATGTTGTCCACGGCGATCATGGCCGTGAGCATCGAGTGGTCCTGGTTGTTGTAGCGGTGCATGCCGTTGCGGCCCACGGGGAACAGGTTCTCCAGCTCGTCGAGGTGGGCGGTCACCACGCCGATCCTCTCGTAGGAACCGAGATACGCCGGGTAGCACTTGGGCACGCGCACCACCACGTGGTCAATGACATCCTCCCTTTCGATGAAATCGATCTTCTGCAGCTCTTCTATGGCATATTCTGCCATATCATCATCCCGCATCGACCATATGTCGTCGCCCTCGTTGCAGAAGTACTCCAGCCCTATCCACACCTTGTCCGCGTCCTTCACCATATAGGGGCTCCAGTTGTTGAATATCTGTATCCTTCCCAGCCTCACGTCCCTCTCCTGCACGTAGATCCAGTTGTCGGGCACGATATCGTTCACCGTCGGCATGCCGGATTCGTTCCTCACCTTGAGCTTGTTCAAGAGCACGCCCACGGTGACAAAATCCCGGTAGGGAAGCCCCGCCGCCACCTCCTTCACCTCTCCCGGGACGTCCGGGCCCATGGCGGCCACCAGCTCCCTCAGCGGCATGCTCGAGAAGACGTAATCTGCGGGGAAACTCCTCACGTCGCCGGTGGCGAAGTTCCTCGCCGCCACCTCCACGACCCTCCTCCCCTGCCGCACCAGACCGCACACCTCGTGCCGCGTGAGCACCTTTCCGCCCTTCTCCTCCACCAGGGACGCCACCTTCTCCCACAACTGCCCCGGGCCGAGTTTCGGGTAGAGAAAGCGCTCTATAAGGCTGGTCTCCGTCTCCTTCTGGGCCAGGGAGGCGTCCCTGCTCACCGCCTTGCGCAGGGCGTGCAGGACGGCCTTGGACATGGAAAGCCCTTTCACCCTCTGTGCCCCCCACTCGGGCTTTATCTCCTCGCAGGGGACTCCCCACACCTTCTCCGTGTAATCCTTGAAGAAGGAGCGGTAGAGCTCGCGCCCGAAGCGGTTGATGAAGAAGTCCTGCAGCGACCTCTCCTCGCGTATGGGGAAGGCCTGGGCGTAGAGGTAGCTGAACCCCACCTTCAGGGAGCGGGCCACTCCCAGGTTGGAAAGCGTTTCCCAGCTCAGGGTGATGGGGTAGTCGAAGAACTTGCGCAGGTAGAGGATGCGGGAAACCCTCCCCCTGACCAGCATCACCTCGTCGCTCGTCTCGGGATCGGGAAAACCCGCCTCGCGTGCCTTCTCCTGCAGCGCGAGCTCCGCGTACCACTGCTCCGGGGAATAGGGGACCTCCCTTTTCAGTATGATGTCATCCCGCGCGGGCGCGCCCTGCAGGGGAAAGATGTTCAGCCACCAGCTCATCACCCGGTCGGACTTGGAGAAGAAGCGGTGGCCGCCGATGTCGATGCGGTTACCCCGGAAGTTGACGGTCCTGGATATGCCGCCGATATGCGGCGTCATCTCCAGGACCACGGGCACGATGTCCGTGCGCGTCAGCAGCTCGTAGGCTGCCGTCAGCCCCGCGGGCCCCGCACCGATGATGACCGCTTTCCGTTCCATGGGTTTTCCGAACTCGCTGCATATTCCCATACCGACCTCGCAAACCTTTATATCACCATCACCCCTAAACCTCAATTTTCCTGCCTTGCCTCCCGCCATGCCTTCTGGTAACATACATCCGTATGTTTCCGGGAGGTTGAGATGTCCAGGATTTGCGAGATCTGCGGAAAAAAGCCCGGGTTCGGTTACAACATCAGCCACTCGCACCGCAAGACCAAGCGGCGCTGGAATCCCAATATACAGAAAATCAGGGTGGTGGTCGACGGCAAACCGTCTCACATGAACGTCTGTACCAAGTGCATGAAGGCGGGCAAGGTGCCCAGGCACTGACCTTCCCGACCACCCTCCTCACTCGCTGAAGGCCCCCTCCACCTCGCGGAGCATGCAGTCCAGCGCCTCCAGTACCGTTTCCGCCTCCTCCCTTCTGATGATCAGCGGCGGCAGGATCTGGCTTACGGAGGTGTCGTTGTTGGCGTAGAT
>CAKZMC010000095.1 GCA_937128055.1 uncultured Actinomycetes bacterium
ATAGTTGGCGGAGAAGATCCTCATCGTGGACGACGACCGGGAGATGGTGGAGCTCATCGAGCTCTTCCTGGGCAACGCCGGCTACGATACCATCGTCGCCTTCTCCGGGGAAGAGGCCCTGGAGAAGACCTTCCGCGAGAAACCCGACCTCATGCTCCTGGATATCATGATGCCCAAGATAGACGGCTGGGAAGTCTTGCGGCGCATCAAGAACGACCCGGAGGTGCAGGACACGCCGGTCGCCTTCATCACCGCTCGCACGCAGAACATCGACAAGATGATCGGCCTCTCGGTCATGAAGGCCGCGGGTTATATCACCAAGCCTTTCAGCAAGCAGGAGCTGCTCACGGAGGTGAAGCGCATCCTCGACGAGCGCCGCAGGAGCGCGAGTCCCTCCTGAGGCGCGAGCCGGCTTACGAGGAAGCGAGAGAAGGGGGAACGGTGACGTCCTACGCGTGGTGGAAGACCTTGTCCCTGTTCTTCTGGTTTTACAACGCTGTGGCCACGGCCATGGTCCTGGCCTACTTCTACGGCATATGCCGCCTGGCGGAGCAAAGGTTCGGCGGGCGCACCTACGCCCCGCTGTTGATCCCCTTCTTCGTCTTCATGGGCGCCGGCACGCTCATCTACGCGCTGGGAGAATCAGCCGTCGCCGTCTACCCGTGGTACGCGATATGGCCGGCGCTGGCCGGGCTCTCGCTGCTGGTGGTGGTCTACCGTGTCTATCGCCTGATGCTGGGAAGATGACTTACCTTTCGTCGACCCTGTTCGTCATCGGACCCCTCTCGGTGGGGATAATGCTGATGCTGCTCATGGTGTTGAGCAAGCGCCTGGGGCATGCGCTGGAGATCCCCCCTTATCACCGCCTCTACCTGGTATCCGCCTTCTTTCTCCTCTTCCCCCTCCCGGCCGCCTGGATACTGCTGCTCACCGGGACCTGGGGGCTTCCGGAAGCGGAGCCGCAAACGCTCCTGATCCTGAAGATATTCGTCACCCTTGTCCCCATGGCCATCGCCATCACCTTCGCGCTGGTGGCCACCGTTAAATACTGGTACTGGGTCTGGGGAGAGCTGCAGGAGCCCCGAGGGAAGGGCGGTGATTGACATAAAGGGCAGGACCAGCAGCCGGCTTTTCTTCGTGGCCCTCGCCGCTTCGGCCCTGTTCGTGCTCCTCACCCTGGCGGGTCGCGCCGCCGGATGGGGCGCCGCGACCACCGTTTTCGCCTCCCTTTCCCTCCTCTGCATCGCCTTGAGCGCCGCCGCGGCGGTCGCGGGGCTTCCCGGCGTGGCGAGGCTCTTCCCTACCTCTCAGGATCCCCGGGCATCCATCCTTCCCTCCCTGCCCTATCCCGTCCTGCTGGTAGACGGGGAAGGGCTCATCGTGGCCGCGAACGCCCCGGCGGAGGATCTCCCGCTCGCCATGGGCAGGCAGAGGACCGAGCTCGCGGGGATGGCGCTGGACGAGGCTTTCCTGCCGCCGTTCTTTGCGGGCTGGACGCTGCAGCTCGAAAAGGCCGCCGCGGAGGGTGGGTCCCTCGAGCGTCCCTTCGAGCAGTATCACCTGGAGGACCGCTCCGGCGTATGCCGCGTCTGGATCAGGCAGGCGGGAAAACCCAAGTCGGACGAAAAATTATTCGTGATAACCATACAGGACATCACGGCGGAGGCCGAGGAGAAGTCCTCCCTCATGGAAGCCGCGGAGCTCGAGGCCGGCCTCTTCGAGAGCGTCCCGGTGAAGATAGCCGTCCTGGACCGCAACTTCCGCCTGCTGCGCTGCAACCGCCCCATGCTGGAGTGGCTGGAAGACGCGTGCGGGCTGCGGGACACGTGCCTTCCCGGCCTGCCCGCCCTCGACTTCATGCCACAGGAATTCCGGGCAGACTGGAAGCACATCCTGCGCCGCGTGCTGGTGGAAGGCCGCTCCTTCGAGCAACCGCGCGTGCACCAGGTGGTGGAGGGCGTGGATTACTTCCACCGCGTGCGCCTGCACCCCCTGACCGACGAGGCGGGCAACGTGCGAGAGGCCCTGCTGCTCTTCGAGGACGTCACGGAATACGTGCGCCTGGAGCGCCGCCTCGCGGAGGCCACCGACTACCTCAACCTGCTCATAGAAAGCCTCAACGACGGCTTCTACGCCATGGACGCGGAGGGGAGGTTCACCTTCTGCAACCAGGCGTTCCTGGATATGCTGGGCATGAGCTTTCCCGACGAGCTCATGCGGAAGACGCCGCATGATATCGTCACGACCGAGGAAACCGGCAAGGTAGAGCGCATGCTGGAAAGGCGGCGGAGGGGAGAGAAGGTTTTCTTCGAGACCTTCCTCCGCAGGGTCGACGGAAGCTCCTTCCCCGTCCAGATAAGCTCCGCCCCGCTCTTCCGCGGCGGCAACTTCGTGGGCATCGTGGGGATAGCGCACGACCTCAGCGAGAGGAGGAGGCTGGAGGCGATGGTGGAACGCACCCACCAGGACCTGGAAAAAGCCTACGAGGAGCTCTCCGTCCTGGACAAGATGAAGTCGGATTTCATCGCCATAGCCTCCCACGAGTTGCGCACGCCCCTCTCCATCATCAAGGGATACGCGGACGCCTTCCAGTACGGCGAGCTGGGTGACCTGGCGCCGCTCCAGCTGGATAAGATCAAGATCATGAACGCCCGCGCGGACCAGATGACCAAGATAATCAACGACCTCCTGGACATCACGCGCATGGAAGAGGGGCGCCTGGTGGGCAAGAAATGGCCCGCGCCGGCGGACGAGCTGGTCATGAACGCCGTCTCGGAATACAAGAACCAGGCCGCGGAGAAGGGGCTGGAGCTGACCTACACCATCGCGGAAGAGCTGCCGCCGGTCAGCGTTGACGTGTGGCGCGTCCACCAGGTCCTGGAGAATCTCATCGGGAACGCTATCAAGTTCACGCCCTCCGGGGGCGCCATCGAGGTCTCGGCGCGCCGGTCCGCGGAGCCGGACATGGTCGAAATCGAGGTGAAAGACACCGGTCCGGGCATACCCCCGCGCGAACAGGAGCGGCTTTTTACCATGTTTTACCAAGTAGAAACCGACTCCACCCGCTCCGCCGGCGGCCTGGGGCTCGGGCTGGTGATCTCCAAGGGCATCGTGGAAAGCCACGGCGGCCGCATCTGGGTGGAAAGCGAGCCGGGCAAGGGTTCCTCCTTCAAGTTCACCCTGCCCGTGCACAAGGAGGGGTGATCCTTGCGGACCATCGTGCGCGGCGACCGCGGCCTTGCCGTGGCCGACATACAGAAAAGGCTCCACGAACTCGGGTTCTCGCCTCCCGGTTTCGATGCGGAACTGCGGGATTCCTTTTTCGGGGAGAGCACGGAGCGCGCGGTGAAGGAGTTCCAGTCCAAGCGGGGGCTGCACGTCGACGGCAGCGTGGACGAGGTCACCTGGCACGAGCTGGTGGAGGCCTCCTTCCGCCTGGGAGACAGGTTCCTCTACCTGCGTGTCCCTCCCTTCCGCGGCGACGACGTGAGGGAGCTGCAAGGCTACCTGAACCGCCTGGGGTTCAACGCGGGGCGCGAGGACGGGATCTTCGGGGAGGACACCGACCGCGCCCTGCGTGCCTTCCAGCACAATACGGGCCTACCCGTGGACGGCATTGCCGGCTCCTCCACCCTATCCTGCCTGCTGCGGCTGCGCCATGCCATGAAGGAAATGAGCGTGGCCGAGGTGCACGAATCCCTGCGGGACCGCCTGGAACGGGGGCGGGAAGGCCGCAGCGTGGTCCTCGACGCGGCCGCCGGCCAGGCGGCGTGCGAGGATGTCATGCGCCGCGCATGCGGCGAACTGCGGTCGCAGGGCCTCGTTCCCATCATCACCGGCAGCGGATCTGGCGATATCAGCGAGAGCCAGCGAGCCCGCCTGGCCAACGACAAGGGGGCGGACGTCGTCCTCTCCCTCCAGCTGGGCGACCACGAGGAGGCCCGCTTCCACTACTTCGGCGGCAGGCATTATTCCTCGCCGCGGGGGATAAGGCTGGCGGGCCTGCTCCGCGACGAGGTGGAAAGGGCCACCGGGATAAGAACCGCCGACCCCGAGGGGAAGAGCTATCCCCTCCTGCGCGAAACGCGCATGCCCTGCGTCATCATGGAGTGGCCGCCGGGAGAGGAGATGCCGACCGGCCTGTCGGGCGCCATCGCCCGCGCGGTGCTCGCGTACTTCACTCCCCTGGAAGAGGAAACGCCCGGCGCCTGACCGGCCGCGCGCGAGGGAGGCATCGGGCGCGTGGCGCGCTCGTCAGGGCGGGGCGTGCGCCGTTACCTCATGACGGTGGAGGCTCGATGTCCTCGATGACCACCTCCACCTCCTCCACCTGGATATCGGTGAGCCCCTCCACGTACTCCTTCACTCTCCGCCTCACCTCCCGGGCCAGGGAGGGGAGGTTGACCCCGTACTCCACCTTAAGGTACATGGTCAGCCGGCACGATGCGTCCTCGCGTTCCACCTTAACGCCCTTGTGCACGAACTCCCTCTTCACCCGGGAGGTGATGCTTTCCACCGTCTTGCGGTAGCAGGCCACCACCCCCTCGACCCCCGCCGCCGCCTGGGCCGCCAGGGTCGCTATGGCATCCCTGGAGACCTCTATGCCCTCGCTCCGGGATTCGCTCGTCACAGTTCCCTCACCCCGTGCTTTATCGAGCTGATAATGACCTTCCCGTCGGAGATGCGGAAGCGCATGGTCCTCCCGTAAGCCCCACCCGTGTCCTCTCCCACCAGGGGGATCTTGAGTTCCCGCAGGGCGCGCTTGGCCGCCTTGATGTTCCTCTCGCCAATCTGCATGCCCAGTGCGGGACCGGGAACGTTCCTGGGATTGGTGGCCCCCGGTATGGTGAACATGCATGCCCCCCCTGCCATCTTGGCCTTTATGTCGCGGCGCCGCGATCCAAGTCTTTCCATCTCTACGACCATGGCCTGGATGGCCGTGTCCGCGTAACGGCCGGCCCCCCCGGGCTTGCTGATAGCCTTGGAGTCGGGCAGCATGATGTGGGCCATCCCCCCGATCTTCCTCTTCTCGTCATAGAGGGCCACCCCCACGCAGCTGCCCAGGCCGTAACTGGCCAGCACATGGGGATTGTGGGTGACATAGAACTCGGCTACCCCTACGTTTACGGTTTCCTCTTCCACTAAGCGCTCACTCCAAGCCTTCCCAGTATGATATCCAGGGACCCCAGGTCGGGGAAAAGGATGAGGTGGCCCCGGATCTTGTGCTGCATGATGTCGAACTCCGTCTCGATGACCAGCACGTAGTCCTCGGACTGGCTTATCTCCACCAGGATGAAATCGATGATCGCCCCCGCCATGTCCATGGCGAAACCGGGCACGGAGGGCTTGAGCAGGATGCCGGTCATCTGGGAAAGGGCGTTCAGGTAAGACCCCGCCAGGATGCTCCCCGTCTCCTGCAGGGCGGACTGGGCCACCGTGGAGAGGTCGCTCCCTTCCGCCCCGGTGACCATGAGCTGGGCGAGCTCCCGCGCGCTCCCCTCCTCCAGCAGGAGCAGCATGCTTCCCGACGCGTCTCCGCTGATATGCAGGTAAATCCCCACCACCGGCGTCTCCGCTCCCCCCACCAGTTCCGAGACTCTCACCAGGGGAACCAGCGAAGCCCTCGGCACGCTCAGCATCACCTTCTTGTCAACCATGGTGGAAAGGGCCACCGCGGCGTTGCCGGAGCCTATGTTGCCCACCTCCCTCAGCGCGTCGAGCTGCAGCGGGGTAAGCCCTCTCCTCTCCGCCATGATTCCTCCTTTCCGGGTACCCGTCTTCCTGCCTGTATCAGGATATCAAAGTCGGGATGTCAAGGATAAGGGCGACCTCTCCCGTCCCCAGGATGGTGGCGCCGCCGAATCCCTTGATCCCCTTCAGGAACCTGTCCAGGCTGGTGATCACGATCTCCTGCTGGCCCAGCAATTCGTCCACCGCTATGGCCACGCTGCGTGGCGCGACCTCCACGACCACCACGGGGAAGCTCCCCTTCCCGTTCGTCTCCGCCAGGCCCAGGCAACGCGAGAGGCGCACTAGGGGAAGGGTCTCGTCCCGGAGGAAGATGACCTCCTGGTTCGAGACGTACCTCACGTCATGCGACGAGATCACCGCGGTCTCGGCCACCATGCCCAGCGGTATGGCGTAGATCTCGCCCTGCACTTTCACCAGCAAGGCCTGGATGATGGCCAGGGTCAGGGGGAGCTTCAGGGCGAAGGTGGTGCCCTCGCCCTTGGCCGTCTGCATGATGAGCATGCCTCCCAGGGACTCCACTTTGTTCTTCACCACGTCGAGCCCCACGCCCCTGCCCGATACCCCGCTGATCTCCCTGGCGGTGGAAAACCCAGGCGTGGCGAGGAGGCGCAGGGCATCCTCCTCGCTGAAGGACAGGCGCTCCTCCGCCGTAACCAGGCCGGCCTCCAGGGCCGCTTCGAAAATCTTCCCCAGGTCCACTCCCTGCCCGTCGTCGGATACTTCTATGGACACGTAATTGCGGTCCCGCCGGGCCGCGAGCCGTATGCTGCCGCGCCTCGGCTTGCCCCTCGCCTCCCGTTCCTCGGGCTCATCGATGCCGTGGTCCACCGCGTTACGCAGGAGGTGCATGAGGGGGTCGCTGATCTCGTCCAGGATAGTGCGGTCGAGCTCTATGTCCCTTCCCTCCATGGCGAAATCGACCTCCTTGCCGCGGCTCTTGGCCAGGTCGCGCACCATGCGCGGGAAGCGGTTGAAGATATGCTCCACGGGGACCATGCGTGTCTTCATCACCTCGTCCTGCAGGTCCGCCGTGAGCCTTGCGGTTTGGGCAAGGGCTTCCTTGAGTTCCGGTATGTTGTAGGAGGAGGATATCTCCTGCAGGCGAGTGCGGTTGATGACCAGCTCGCCAATGAGGTTCATGAGGTTGTCCAGGCGCGAGATGTTCACCCTGACGCTCTGGGTGCGGACGGTCGGGGGTGCCGCGCCCATGGGCTCCGGGGCAATCTCCCTCTCCTCCGCTTCCCTCAAGGCGGCCGCTCTCGGGGCCTCCTCCCCTTCCAGCTCCTCTCCCTCCGCGGGGGACACCTCCACCTGGTAAACCTCGGCGATGGTCAGCAGGGCCCTGCGTATGTCCTCCTCGCTCTCCGCCGTCTCCAGGCGGACCTCGAAGGAGCGCTCGAACTTCTCGTCCTCCAGGTCTTCCATGGACGGCTTGGACCCGACTATTCTCCCCAGGCGGGACAGCTTCTTGAAAATCATGAAAACGCGCACCGACTTGAGCACGCAGTCCTTGTCAAGGGTGATCCTCAGGCGCAGCCTGCCAGCCCCTGCCGCCCTCTCTTCCGCCGCCGCTGCCGCAGGCTCCACGGCCTTCTCCTCCGGCTTTTCCTCCGCTTTCCTCGGCTTCTTGCGCTTCGCCGCCTCGCGGTCGGTATAGGACGGCCTCGCGCCCCCGTATACCTCCCGCAAGGCATCTATCACTGGCTGGGTGTCTACCACCGCCCCGCTCTCCTCGGCTATGGCGGAAACCATGGCCCCCAGCATGTCGAAACAGCCGAAGAGGAGGTCGACGATCTCCGTGCTTACCTCTATGTCCCCGCTGCGCAGGCCGTCGAGGACGTTCTCCATCTCGTGGGTCAACTCGGTGAGCTGGTCGAAACCCATGGTGGCCGACATGCCCTTCAGGGTATGGGCGGAACGGAAGATCTCGGTGAGGACATCGGGGTTTCCGGGGTCCTTCTCCAGGTCCACCATGGACTGGTTGAGCGCCTCCAGGTGCTCCTGGGCCTCGTTTATGAAGAGCTCCTTGTACTGCGATATGTCCATGTCCATGCCGCTGCATACCCCCGGACGGTCACGTCGGCAAGGTCAGAGCAGCTCCAGGATCTTCCCCGGGATCCTCTCCAGGGGCATTACCCAGTCCACGCAACCCCTCTCGATTGCCACCTTGGGCATGCCGAAGACCAGGCAGCTCTCCTCGTCCTGGGCTATGGTGCTTCCCTTGCCCTTCTTTATCCTCTCCATACCCTTGGCCCCGTCCGACCCCATCCCGGTCATGATCACCCCTATGGCGTTGGGACCGTAAGTCTCCGCCGCGGTGATCATGGTGGTGTCGATGCGGGGCGTCGCTCCTCCCCGGTTCAGGGATTCCATGAGCTCCACGCGCGCGGGTCCGCCGTCGCCGACCGCGATGATGAGGTCGCTTCCCCCGGGAGCCACCAGAACCGTCCCGGCACGGACCTCGTCTCCGTCCTCCGCCTCCCTCACCGGCAGCGAGGCTATGCTGTTCAGCCTGCCCGCGAACGAGCGGGTGAAGACCCCCGGCATGTGCTGTACGATGACGATGGCTGCCGGGGTTTCCCTGGGGAACATGGGCATTATCTCGGCGAGGGCCTTGGGCCCCCCGGCGGAAGCCCCGATCACCACCAGCCTCTCGCCTTCGCGGACCTGCTTGCCGACCTCGAGCTTCTTGCCCGCCTTCGCCTTGTGATAGCCCCTGCGTACGCGGTCCATGGCCTGAAAGGCGGTCTTTATTTTCAAGGCGACCTCGTCGCGCACCTCCTTGACGGCGGAGGGATAATGGCTCGGCTTGGCGATGAAATCCACCGCCCCCAGCTCCAGGGCCTTCAGCGTAGGGGTGGCCCCTTTCTGTACCAGCGCGCTGAGCATCACTACCGGGCGCGGGTGTTTGCGCATGATATATTCCAGCGCCGTCAGCCCGTCCATCTCCGGCATGTGGATGTCCATGGTGACGACGTCGGGGTCGAGTTCGCTCACGGCGCGGATGGCCTCGACGCCGTTGGACGCGGTCCCCACCACCTCCATCTCCGAGTCGGCGGCTATCACGTCCCTCAAGAGCTTGCGCACCAAGGCGGAGTCATCCACGATAAGAACCCTTATTTTTTGGGGCAATCGACTCACCTCCTCCCCTTACGGGGAGAAACGGCTCAGCTCTTGAGCGCCTTCTCTACCGCCTCGATAACCTTCGATGGCTGGAAGGGCTTGATGATGAAGTCTTTTGCGCCAGCCTCAAGTGCCTCGACTACCAGCGGCTGTTGCCCCATAGCGCTGCACATAAGGATCTTGGCGTCGGGGTCTATTTTCATGATTTGCTTGACCGCCTCGATGCCATCCATCTCGGGCATGACGATGTCCATGGTCACGAGGTCCGGCCTCATTTCCCTATACCGCTCCACGGCCTCCACGCCGTTTTCGGCCTCGCCGATCACCTCAAAACCGTCCTTGGACAGGATGTCCCTGATCATCATGCGCATAAACAGGGCGTCATCGACGATCAGCACGGTCGGCGCCATCCCTTCCTCCTTTCCCTCCTCTCATATCTAAATATATCGTATTTACCGGGTCGCTCCCTAAAACCCGAGCCCGGCCATTTCCTCCAGCGAGAGAACCTTGGTGAGGTCGAGGAGGATGATCAGCCGGTTGTCGTGCTTTATAACGCCCGTCAGAAAGGCGGCGGCCACGTCGGTCGCGATGGTGGGGCTGGGCTCCAGCGCATCGGCGCCCACTCTCAGCACCTCGGAAACCGAGTCCACGATCATGCCCACCTTCACTTCACCAGCCTCCACGACGATGATGCGGGTCTCCCCGCCGCGTTCCTGCGCCTCGATGTTCAGGCGCTTGGCCAGGTCGATGACGGCGATTATCTGCCCGCGCAGGTTTATTATCCCCTCCACGAAGTGAGGGCTCTTGGGCATGCGCGTGATCTCCTCCATGCGCATGATCTCGCGCACCTGGGTGACCTCCACGGCGAACTCCTCCCTTCCCAGGCTGAAGACCACCAGTTGGAGCTCCTCCGCCGCCCTTGCTTCTTCCGCCATGGGCATTGTCTCCCTCTCGATGTTACCTCCCTGCAGCGGGTATGCGGTCCTCATACCCACTATATATCACGCCACCAGCCTCCTCAATGCGCGCTGCCGTCCTCTCAGGTCCTGAACTCTTGCTGCATGGCGCGCAGGCGGTTGGCGATCTCTTCCAATTCCTGGGCTGCCGCCGTCACTTCCTCCATGGCCGCGGTCTGTTCCTGTATGGAAGCGGAAACCTCCTGGGTGGAAGCCGCGGACTCCTCCGCAATGCCCGCGATGGAGTTCATGGCCTCGACCACCTTCCCGCTCTTCTCGAACACCTGCTGGGTGGCCTCGTAGATGGAGGCCACCTGGCCGGCGATGCCCTTGGAAACCTCGTCAATCTCTTCCAGCATGACCCGCGCTTCCCCCACCACGATGTTCCCCTCGTCCGCCACCAGCGTCCCGCCCTCCATGCCCTCGATGGTCCTGTCTATTCCCCTCTGGATCTCCCGTACCAGGTTGGCGATCTGGGAGGCGGCCTTCGCGGATCCCTCCGCCAGGTTGCGCACTTCCCCGGCCACCACCGCGAAGCCCCGTCCCTGCTCTCCCGCCCTGGCCGCCTCGATGGCGGCGTTGAGGGCGAGCAGGTTGGTCTGGTCGGCTATGGAGGTGATGACGTCCACGATGAGCCCTATCTGGGTGGAGTGCTCTTCCAGCTCTCTCACCGCGCCCGCCGAGGCGTCCACTGTCTGCTTGATCTGCTGCATCTTGTCCGCGGCCCGGTGCACCGCCAGCACTCCCTTCTTCACCGTTTCCTGTGCCTGGGCGCTGAACTTGCTGGCTTCCTGCGAGTTCTCCGCCACCCGGTATATCTCGTCCACGATCTCGCTCACCGTGTTCTGGGCTTGCATGATGGCGTTCACCTGCTCCTCCGCCCCGCGGGCAAGCTGGGCCACCGTGTTCGCAGTCTCCTGCGAGGTCTCGGTGGTTTCCCTCGATACGCCGGACATCGTCTCGCTGGCCGTGGTCAACTGGTCGGCGGTCTCCGCCTGTTCCCGTATCATGGCGCGCATGGAATCGGCCATCGCGTTCATGGCCTCGGCGAAACTCCGCAGGATCCCGGCGCGTTCCTCGTCCGCGTGCGCGGTGAAGTCTTTCTGCCGCAACCTCTCCAGGACGACGTTCATGCTGCGCACCGGCAACATGTATATATAGAGAACGAAGACGGCGGCGGCGGAAAGCGTCACGGTCACGACGCAGAATCCGAAGAGCAGCCCCACCAGGAGCGGGGACCAGGAAAGCCTGTCGGCCGCGTAGGCTATGCCTATGCTGCCAGCCATGCCGAGGGGGAAGACGATCGCCGCCGTGATGGACACGAACTTGATGATGATCGAGGTCGTCCTCCTGGTGACCTCCCTCTCCAGATCCTCCATTTTTCAGGCCTTCCGCTCCTCACACCTTAAAACCGCTCACGAGCTGGTTCAGCTTTTCCGCCATGGCAGCGAGCTCCGCGGCCGCCGCCGCCATCTCCTGCATGGACGCCGTCTGCTCCTCCACCGTCGCCGAGGCTTCCTCCGATGAGGCTGCGGTCTCGTCGGCTATGCTGGCGATCTCGGTGATGGCCTTGAGGGCTTCCTCGTTCTCCATGACCTGCCGCCGGGTGATGTCCGCTATCTCGCCGGCATACCGCGAGGTGGTTTCTATGGAGACCGCGATCTCCTTCAGCGCCCTGCCCGCCTTTTCCACCACCTCCGTTCCCCCTTTCACCTGATCGATCGCCGCATCGATGCTGCCCCTCATCTTGTTGACTCCCGCCTCTATCTCCCTGATGAGGTTGGAAATCTGCTCCGCCGACTTGCGGGAGTTCTCCGCCAGGCTCCTCACTTCCTCCGCCACCACCGCGAATCCCCGTCCCTGCTCTCCCGCCCGGGCCGCCTCGATGGCGGCGTTGAGGGCGAGCAGGTTGGTCTGGTCCGCCACGCTGGTTATGACGTCCACGATGATGCCGATCTGCATGAACCTTTCCTCCAGGCCGGTACTGGCCTCCACCACGGATTCGGCTGCCTTGCGGATGACTTCCATGGCCCCCGCCGTTTCCACCGCGGCCTCCGCCCCCCTCTGCGCTATATCGATGGCCTCGTTCGCCGCCTGATTGGAAAGACCTGCCTTTTCCGCCATTTCCTGGATGGAAACGTTCATCAGCTCCATGGAATGCGATGTCTCCAGCACCCTGCGGGCCTGCTCCTCTCCCCCCTTGGCGATGTGGGCGATGGTGCTCGATATGTCCTGGCTCGAGGCGTTCATCTGCTGGATCACCGCCGACATCTGCTCCGCGCTGTCGTTGAGCCCCCCCGCTATCCTGCTGATCTCGGCCACGGAGCCGCGCAGCGCCCCGATCATAACGTTTATGGAATCGGCGAGGTCCCCGAAGGTGTGGCGATCCCTCACCGCGATTGTGCGGGTGAGGTCCCCGTCCCCGGCCGCCACCTGCTGCACCTGCCAGGTTATCTCCTTCACCGTCCCGTGCAGCCACCGATACAGGAATATCCCCGTCACCGCCGCGAGGGCCGCCTCCAGCACCAGCACTGCCACGGCAAACGGCAACGCCCCTCCCAGCACATCGCTCACGGACTCGATCTCTTCCTGCGCTTCCCTCAGTTCACCAGCCTCGGCCGCCTTGTTCGCACGCGAGGCGCCCGAGGCGAAAACGGCGATCCCGCCAATGCAAAAAGCGATGGATAGGGCGACCAGGGCGGCAGCTGCAGTGTACGCTGCCCGGCGCGAGTTCATCTGGAAACCCGGCTTTCCGCTCGTTTCGGCGCTCTTATCCATGCATATCCCTCCACGCTCTCACTGCCCGTGCTCGTCGCCGGCTATACAAACACGCGCGACAAGTCCTTTCTTGGCAAACGATGCCGCTATGGCCTTTTTCGGCATTGTCCCGTTATAGTTTTATATTAGTCACGCGTTTCTTCCTTCCCGGAACCTCCTGCTTTCTCCCGCCCCCCCGCTCTCACTCGTCTTTCTTCCGCGCGGCAAGGCAGGCCGGCACTACTGCCTGCGGTAGATTCTTTCCTTCCTCCGGTAGGGAAGGAAGCCGCTGTCCTCGGACTTTATTATGGCCTCGCTCTTCCCCAGGACCAGGAAGCCCTCCGGCCTCAGACACTTGCGGAAGATCTCCAAGATGGCGGCCTGCTTGTCTCTCTCGAAGTAGATCAGCACGTTGCGGCAGAGGATCAGGTCGAGCTGGCGCAGCGGCGGCGTCTTCACGAGGTCCATGAGGAGAAAGCGGACCGGCCGCTTGACCTCTTCCCGCACCAGAAATCCCTTCTCGAGCGGCATGAAATAATCCTCCATCCTGATGCCGGGAAGTTGCTTGATCTCCTCGTACAGGCCTATCTTCGCCTTCATTACCGCCTGATCGTCGAGATCCGTGGCGGTGATGCGCAACGTCCACGGCTCGTCCTTCCGCATCTTTCTAATTTCTTCCAGGAAGAGTATGGAAAGGGAGTAGGGTTCCTCCCCGGTGGCGCAACCGGCGCTCCAGGCGCGCAAGCTGTACAGGCTGCGCTCTCTCTTGTGCTTGACTATCTCCGGGATGATATGCGACCTCAAGGCCTCGTACACATCCTGATCGCGGAAGAATTCCGTCACGTTGATGGTGAGGTCGTTCACCAGCTTTCCGGCTTCATCCGGATTCTGCCTCAGAAACTGCCGGTACTCCAGGTAATCGGAACACCCGGTGGCCCGCATGCGCACCCCTATGCGCCTCTTGAGGTAGTTGGGCTTGTACTGTTTCAAGTCAAGCCCGATCTGCATGTTAAGATGGCGCATGAGCAGCTCCAGACCCTGGTCGGGTCTCTCCCTTACCATCTCTTCTCCGCTACGATCCATCTGCCAAGCCTTGCCTCGCGCCGGGCCCGCGCGCCCCGCGCAACCGCCTTCTTTCCCTGTACCGCGTGGCGACCGCCACAGAGATTTATCGACCCGCCCTTGTTGCGGCTTGATCCGGCGCGGACCCCCTTCGCGCCAGGACGCGGGGACGCCCTCCGCCTCCCCGCCGCCACGGCTCCCCCGCCTCCGCCGCGCGCAGCCCGGGGCAGGCTCTGCCTCGACCTTCCCGGGAAACCTTCTTCTGCAGGATGCTCCCCTGCTGGTATACTACATCTCATATATTGCCGGTTGGCGCGGTGCGGCGGCGAGCCGGCCGAAGAGGTGTTGAGGAATGTCCCCGAAATATGTTCTGGACCCTTTCAGCGAGAAGTACGCCCACCGGACCTCCAGCATGTTGTCGTCGGAGATCCGGGATCTTCTCGAAATCACCGCGCGGCCGGATATCATCTCCCTCGCCGGGGGCCTGCCCTACACCCAGGCGTTCGACCCCCAGGTCATCCTGCGCCTGGTGAGCAGGGTGCTCGCGGAGGATTGCGCTGCATCGCTCCAGTACGGTCCCAGCGACGGCTTCGCTCCCCTCAAGCGCAGCCTGACGGAGATCATGCGCGAAGAGGGCACCCCGTGCCTGCCCGAGGACCTCATCGTCACCAGCGGTGCGCAGCAAGGCCTGGAATTTATTTCCAAAATATTCATCAACCCCGGGGACCACATCATAACCGAGGCGCCGAGTTACGTCGGCGCCCTGAACAGCTTCCTCAGCTACCAGCCTCAGATCCATGCCATACCCATGGACGAGGAAGGCATGGTCCTCGCGGAACTGCGGAACACCCTGCAGCGCCTGGAGGAAAGGGGGGAGCGGGCGAAGTTCATCTATACCATACCCAATTTTCAGAACCCGGCGGGGATAACCATGAGCCGGGATCGCCGCTACGCGCTGCTCGAGACGGCCGAGGAATTCGACTGCCTGGTGGTGGAGGATAACCCGTACGGGCTGCTGCGTTTCGAGGGAGATCCCGTCCCCACCCTGCGCAGCCTCGATGAAAGCAAGGTGATCTACCTGGGCACGCTCTCCAAGATATTCTCCGCCGGCATGAGGATAGGGTGGGTGGCGGCTCCCCATCCCGTCCTGGAAAAATTGCTGCTGGCCAAGCAGTCCGCCGACCTCTGCACCTCTTCGTTCACCCAACGGATCGCCCATCTCTACTTCGCGGAGGAGGACTGGAAAGGCCAGGTGAGCCAGCTGGTGGAGATCTACCGCGAAAGGAGGAACGTCCTGCTCGCGTCGCTGGATGAATTCCTCGCGGAGCTGTGCAGCTGGACTCACCCGCAGGGGGGGCTCTTCGTATGGGTCACCCTCCCCGCATACATCCATGCCTCCGAGATGCTCGCCTCGGCTATCGACGCCAAGGTGGCGTACGTGCCCGGCAGCGGTTTCTTCCCCTACCGCGGCGGGGAAAACTGCATGCGCCTAAATTTCAGCTACCCGGAACCGGAAGTCTTGTGGGAAGGAGTAAAGCGACTGTCCAAGGTGATCAAGAGAGAGGTGGCGCTGGCCAAGTCCCTCGGCTTGCAGGGGAAACCGGCTGGCGGCCGCCCTCATGGCCAGGAATAGGGGGTTGACGCCATGCGTATCGGGATCCTTATGGGAGGCAGGTCCCTGGAGAGAGACATTTCCCTACGCTCGGGGAGAAGGGTTTCCCGTGCCCTGCAGGAATTGGGTCACGAGGTGGTGGAGTATGACGTCGACGAAACCCTGGTGCCAAACCTGAAAGGCGCCGGGTTGGACCTCGTCTACATCGCCCTCCACGGCAAGTTCGGCGAGGACGGCACGGTGCAGGAACTGCTGGAGATACTGGACATCCCCTACACCGGGCCCGGCGTCTATTCCAGCGCCGTGGGCTTCAACAAGGCCTTCTCCAAGGAGATCTTCCGCCGCCACGGGGTCCCCACCCCGCCTTTCTTCGTGCTCAGCGAGGCGACTTTCCAGGAAATGGGATCCCTGCACGCGCTGCCCGTCATCGGCAAGAAGCTGGGCTTTCCCCTGGTAGTCAAGCCGGTAGCCCAGGGTTCCGCCCTGGGCGTGAGGGTAGTGCAGGAAGGGGGCGAGCTGCCGGAGGCGGTCCGTTCCGCGCTCCACTACGACGAGCGCGTGCTTCTCGAAGGGTACGTGAGGGGAAGCGAGGTGGCGGTGAGCATACTGGGGAACGCAGAGCTGGAGGTCCTCCCCGTCGTGGAGATCGTGCCCCGCAGCGGATTCTTCGACTTCGATTCGCGTTACACGCTTGGTGCCACGGATTATTACTGCCCGGCCCGGCTGGACGGGGAGATCACGCAGAGGATAGTCGAGGTGGCCACGCGCGCCCACAGGGCTCTGGAGTGCGAGAACGTGTCCCGCGTGGACATCATCGTCGACGAGGCCGGCAACCCGCAGGTGCTGGAGCTGAACATCAGCCCCGGCATGACCGAGTCCAGCCTGCTGCCCCTGGCCGCCGAGGCAGCGGGGCTGGGTTTCCGGGACCTGGTGGAGAGGCTTGTCCGCCTCGCCTTGGAAAAATATTCCAGATAATTAGCCCGCGCTCGCCTGATCCCCGGGGGCCGCCACCCCCATATCCTTCAGGATGCGCTGCAGCTCCTTCTCTCCCTTGAACTCTATGATGATCTTGCCCTTCCTCTTTCCCTGCACCACCCTGACCTTCGCCTGCAGGCTCGCCGCGAGGACCTCCGCGTATCCTTCCAGGACCCTCGGCTTCTCCTTTTTCCTCTCCTTCTCCCCTTCTTTGTCCAGGCGCTTCCTTACCAGCTCCTCAACCTGCCTCACCGACAGCCCTTCCTCCACCGTCCTCTGCAGGATCACCGCCTGGTAGGGATCCCCCTGTAAGGCGAGGAGGGCGCGGGCATGTCCGGGGGTGATATCCTCGGCGACGATAGAAGCCTGAATCTCAACTGGAAGTTGAAGCAGGCGCAGGGAGTTGGCCACCGCCGACCTGCTCTTCCCCACCTTCTGCGAGATCTCCTCCTGTGTAAGGCCGAAGTCCTCCATCAATTGGCGGTATGCGGTGGCCTCCTCGATGCCGTTGAGGTCATCCCTGTGCAGGTTTTCCACCAGGGCCACCTCAAGGCACTGGGAGGCTTCCGCCTCCCTGATGACCGCGGGGATGGCTTTTAGCCCCGCCATCTGGGCAGCGCGCCACCTGCGCTCCCCCACGAGCAACTCGTATCCCGTACCCGCCGGCCGCACGATAACGGGCTGCACCACGCCGTGTTCTTTCAGCGATTCGGCCAGCTCCTCGAGGCTTTCTTCCTTGAACCTTTTCCTCGGTTGCAGGGGGTTCGGCGAGATGCTGTCCACCGGTATCATCTCCTGGTGCCCCTGCTCCGCAGATACGCTGGAGGTTATCAATGCGCCCAATCCCTTTCCAAGCCCTCTCTTAGTCATGGGATATCACTTCCTTCGCCAACTCGTGATAGGCCGCTGCGCCTCTTGAACGTGGGTCGTACTGGGAGATCGGCTTCCCGTAACTGGGCGCCTCGCTCAGCCTTACGTTCCTGGGGATCACCGTCTGAAAGGTCTCCTTGGGGTATTGCCTGCGAACCTCCTCCATCACCTGGCGGGATATGTTGGTGCGCGCGTCGTGCATGGTGAGGAGTATCCCCCCGATGCGAAGGTCAGGGTTAAGGTAGACCTTTATCTTTTCAATGGTCCTGAGCAGGAGGACCAGCCCCTCGAGCGCGTAATACTCGCACTGTATGGGGATGATGACCTCGTCGGCGGCCGCCAGCGCGTTGACGGTGAGCAGGCCCAGGGAAGGGGGGCAATCTATGAGGATGATGTCGTATTCCCCTGTTACCGCCTCCAGGCTCTTCTTCAGCCTGCTTTCCCTGGAAATCTCGGAAACCAGTTCCACCTCCGCGCCCGCCAGCCGCAATGACGAGGGGGCGATGTCAAGGCCATCCATCGTCGTGGGCACGATGATCTCTTTAATGGACACCTCCCCTACCAGCACGTCGTATATCTGCTGCCCGTCCAGATAAGGCCCGATGCCCAGCCCGCTCGTGGCATTGCTCTGCGGATCGAGGTCGACCACCAGCACTTTCTTGCCTTCCACGGCCAGGTAGGCCCCCAGGTTGATAGCGGTCGTGCTTTTCCCTACCCCTCCTTTCTGGTTGGCTACGGCCACCGCCTTCGCGCGGGAGCGATTCTCCTCCCCGGACCTCGGCTCATCACCTTCCACTTTTCCTCACCTCGTAATAATCTCGCTCCGTTTACTGCCGGCGCCTTCCTCAACACGAACGGCCTGCCGCCCATGCGCCGTCCGCCGCGAAGCGCGCTTTCCGCATCGCGCCCCCTGGACTATCATGACCCCCGTGCCTTCACGCGGGGTTTTCCTCGCTCTTCTTGAGCATCACCAGGTAGAAATCCTTATGCACGATCCTCTGTGTGGATCTCACCGCCTCCAGGCGCCAGCCCGCTATCCCCTGCTGGGCCGCCTTTTTCCTCACCATCTCCGCCTCCCTCTTCCCAAGGTATAGCAACGCCGTTCCCCCATCGGCGAGCAGCGGTTTCGCCAGGCGGAACAGGCGAAAGGGGTCCATGGCGGCCCTTGCCAAAACCAGGTCGAATCCGTTCTGCATATCCTCCTCGCGAACCGCGTTTTCCAGCCTTCCCGGATAAATGGTTGTCTTCTCCAGCGAGAGCATCTTTCTCACGTGCCTCAGGAACGTCACCTTCTTCCTCTGCGCCTCCACCAGGGTAAGAGGAAAGGGCCCTCCTATGATATAGAGCGGTATGCCTGGCATCCCCGCCCCCGTGCCGACATCCAGGACCTCCTTCCGTTCCTCGATCAACCCCTTTACCGCCAGCGGCGTGATCGCGTCGACGAAAAGCCCTGCGAGCTCCTCCGGCCCAAGCTTCCTCCCCACGAGGTTATACGCCTTGTTCCAGCGCACCAACTCCTTCATGTACAGGGCAGCTCTTTCCCTCCGTTCCTCGTCTATGATCAGGCCCATCCTCCTCGCGGCCCCATCCAGGGAGCTTGCCAGCGCCTCCGTGACCCCGTCTGCGCCTATTCCCATGTGCCGACGCTCCCCGCGGCGCCCTTTGCTTGGGGGTTCTGCCCGTGCTGACATATTGTCCGGCCCAACAAGGATACTATCATCCGGCGGCCTGCCTCCCTGTTTTATTCATAATTTCTATCCCCTCTTTCTTTTTCCTTTTATATCAACACGAGGGGCTTGCGCAGCGATATTCGCACCCCTTAGGCCGGAAAGCGGCTTCGATACATGCATTCATCCTAATCCGGCCAGTTGTTTCGCGCATTGTATGGTTGTGTTTTGGCGCCGTATCTCTCTCAAGAGGCCGTCTTCCCCCATATCTTACGCGGGTTAGCCTGGCTAGATCAGGCGCATCGCGCATGCCCTGGCAATCTTTTTTTGCGAGCGGCGGCGTGCCTCCCGGCCGTTCAGCCGCCTTTATGGCGTGCCTGAGATGTTTCACGTGAAACAAGGTTGCTTGATTTCTGCCAGATGTCCCCGGACACGGCATAATGGCAATATCTTAACCTATAGTTGCGGTTTACACTTTCTATGGCGGCGCCGCCTTCAGGTGTTTCACGTGAAACAACGGCACCTGTATCTGCCGGGCGGCTTATGCCGGCGAGATGACCACTCTCCTCTGGGGTTCCTCGCCCTCGCTCTTGCTCTCGATGCCCGGTATGTCCTTCACGGCATCGTGCACTATCTTTCTTTCCCTGGCCCCCATCGGCTCCAGCCTGACGGCCTTTCCCGTCGTCATGGCCCTCTCGGCCATCCTTTCCGCGTATTCCCTCAGTTTTTGCTTTTTCCTTTCCCGGTATCTCTCAACATCTACGACTATCCTCCTGTCCTCGCCGCAATTTTTCCTCACGATAACGGCCACCAGGTCTTGCAGGGCCTGCAGGGTGGCTCCTCCTTTTCCAATCAATATCCCCAGGTCATCCCCCCAGATGTCGACATGGATCTCCTCTTCGTCTTCCCACGAGGTGACCCGCGTCCTAAGGTTCATCAGGTTGACGATATCCACCACTATGCCCTTGGGGGTTACGGATCTTTCTAACGCTTCCATGCTTCTTCTCCTTATCTCCAATCGCGCTGCGCCCCGCGGGGCGCAGCCTCCGTCAACGTTTCTTGTGAGGGGGCGGGCCCTTGGGCTTTTTCTTCTTGGGGGGCGCCTGGCCCCTTGCCGCCTTCGCGGGCACTCCCTTTCCGGCACCTTTTCCCTTCGACGCCGCTACCGCGTCCTTTCTGGCGGGCGCGCCCTGCTTTTTCGCCTGCGGTGCCGCCTTTCTCTTCTCGGGAACCGCGGGTTTCTTGCCCGCTCCCGCCTTTTCCTTGGCAGCCACACCCTTCCCCGCGGCCTCCTTTTTCTTCTCCGCGACGGCGCTCTTCGCCGCCAGCGGCGCTTTTCCTTCCTTGCTAAATTTCTTGTCGTAGAACTCCATGCCGAACTGCTGCAATATCTGCAATATGTTGGTGGTCACCCAGTAGAGGACAACCCCCGCGGGGAGGCTTATGCCGATAAACGCGGTGATCAGCGGCATCACGATCATCATGTTCTTCTGCCGCGGGTCGGTCATTACCTGCTTTTGCGAATACCATGTCGAGGCCGCCAGCAGTATTATGAGCACAAAGGTGGGGTCCGCTATCCGCGTCGTGTCCGCCAGGTTCCCGATCCAGAGGAACCCCGCGCTCTTGGTTATGGGCAGGGCCGCATAGGCCGCCGTGGCCCCCTGGCCGAACCAGGACAGGTCCTTGAAGACGGCGAACGTGTTCCCGATGATGATCGCCGGGGGCGTCATGATATACTTCCTCAACACGGTGAAGAGCGCAAAGAACACCGGCATCTGCAGCAAGAGCGGCAGGCACCCTCCCAGCGGGTTTACCTTGTTCTCCTTGTAGAACTTCATCATCTCCTGGGAGAGTTTCTCCTTGTCGTCCTTGTATTTCTCCTGCAGCTTCCTTATCTCCGGCTGGATCTTCTGCATGGCTATCATTGACCTCGTCTGCTTGATGGTCAACGGCAGCAGCACCAGTTTTATAAGCAGCGTCAGCAATATAATCGCTATGCCGTAACTTCCGGAAAACTTGTAGAACGCCTGGAGCAGGAAGTTGAGCCCGGCTACTATCCCGTTCCATATGTCGCCAAACGCGTTCATCATACTCTATCCCTCCGGTAGAGGGTCATATCCCCCTTCGTTCCACGGGTGGCACCGGCAGATCCTGCGCAACCCCATGGCCACCCCCCTTGCTACACCGAGCCTTTCTATCGCCTGTATCATGTATTGGGAGCACGTGGGGTAGAACCTGCAACGTGGCGGCATCCAGCTCGATATTAGCACCTGGTAGGCCTTTATCGCGCCTATCACCGGTTTTCCAGCCGCCCTCCCGATGCGTGTGGCCTTTCCTTTTTTCATCTTCTCAACCTGCGTATGTCTTTCTCGATCTCGCTGAAGTCCGCTTCCAGGCACTTCCTCCCCGCTATTATCACGATGTCTTCCTTTTCCGGCAAAAGGGAGGCGTTTTTTCTCAGCGCCTCCCTCAACCTTCTTTTTATCCTGTTCCGCTCAACGCTTCCGCCCGCTTTCCCGGAAACGGATATTCCTATCCTGGTAATTCCTTCCTGTTTGGGAAGCCTGCAGACGGTTATGGTTTCCAGTTTTTCCCTGCTGCCGCCTTCTGCCACCCTTTTAAAGTGGCGGCTTTTCCTCAGGGTTTCCATGTGGCATCAGGCGCTTAAGCGCTTCCTGCCCTTCAGCCTCCTCCTTTTGAGGATAGCTCTTCCGGCACGCGTGCTCATCCTCTTGCGGAACCCGTGGTTCTTTTTCCTTTTTCTGGTATTTGGTTGATATGTTCTTTTCATCTCATTCCCTCCGAAAAAGCAGAAAGATTATATCTACGGCCCGTATTAGTGTCAAGGAACTGGTGGTCGCGGCGCCCCCCCTTGCCAGCCGAGCCAGGGCCCGCAATCTCCGCGAGGCACGCGACCCCCGCGCGGGTTCCACGACCTTCCCTCATGTAAGGTTATCGCGCGGCCGCGCCCGGGCCCGCGGCGGGGTGGCACGGTACCGGATGCCATCGATGCGGGCGGCCGGCCATACCGATGCGGGCGGCCGGCCATACGGTTTATATAAAAGGCCTATCGCTGATATAATTCATACTTGCCATTGTGGCGCCGTAGCATATCGGTCGGGTTTTCAACATCTGTGCATAAGGCTGTGGAAAACGTTTGGGTGGCGTGATCAGCGGGATAGCACATGACGTCGTATGCCCTTCCTTCCTGGCCTTTAGTGCGTCCGCGCGCGCGGCACACGGCGCGCCGTGTCGCACCGCACGCCTGTTTTTCCGCCCTTTTCCGCGGCTTTCAACCATCCTCGTCGTCCGTTTCTCCGCTTTTACCGTGTGGTGAAATCGGTGGCCAAAACGGTTAGGGGGGAGCAAAACGAGCAGGGGCTCCTTCCTCCCCATACGCGCCTGGCCTTGCCCGAAAGTGAGGGGTTCAGCGTCATTGAGTTCCGCGAGCGCGACTTCCCCGCTTTTGCGGAGAAGCTTGTCGGTACCATCCTCGCTTACCTCGAGGAGGCGGGGTGCCCCCTTCCCCGTATCGCCTTGCGTGAGCTGGTGGACAACCTGGTCCACGCCGTGCCCTGTACCGCTTCCGTCGTCGTAGACCCTTCCCTCAACCGCATTTACATCTCGGATACCGGCCCCGGCATCTCCCATCCGGAGCAGGCCTTTGAGCTCGGATTTTCCACCGCGAGCGAGCTGCATAGGTCGCTTATCAGGGGAGTAAGTATAGGTCTTTACCTGGCGCGGGAAGACCTGCGTGCGCTGGGAGGGGATCTCCGCATCACCTCGGAGCGTGGCTCCGGGACCCACATCTGCATCTCCCTGCTCGGCGGCTTCGGGCCTCCCGCGGAGACGGCCGCCGGGGGGGTACCCGAACTTTCTCCCCGCCAGAACAACATCCTCTTCCTGCTCTCCGAGGGGGTTTTTCTGGGTCCGACCGGCATATCCCAGGAACTCGGCATCAGCCCCGGTACGGCGTACCGTGAGCTGGTAAGGCTGGAGCGCCTGGGCCTCGTCGCCTGCAAACCAGATGGAAAAAGATTCCTTTCAGAAAGTGGCCGAACATACTTGCAGGCGCTTCTGTCACTGTAATAGAATAACCCCTGTGATTGTTCGCGTGACCTACCTCGGGGGATGATCCGATGTCTTCCAAAGACGGCACCATGTGGGAGAAGTGCAAGAAGGTCATCCTCGACAGGGTTCCCGACTCCTTCTCTTTGTGGCTTAAAAACGTGCATTTTGAGGGGGTCGATGGAGACACGCTCGTCCTCTACACGAACAATATCTTCACGAAGGAATGGGTGGAAAAAAGATTCCTTAACCTTATACGTGAGATCGTTACCGAAAGTTTTGACGGCGTAAACGAAGTCAGGTTGGTGTTCAAGGATCGCCGCAAGGGTCCCGGCCGCAAGCCGGTATACCTCGATGTGAACCTGCTCGAGGAGGACAGCGCGCCGCGTGACCTAAGCCCGAGGTTCACCTTTGAAACCTTCGTCATCGGCGCCAGCAACAGGTTTGCACATGCCGCAGCACTCTCCGTCTCAGAGAACCCCACGTGCTTCAACCCGCTCTTCATCTACGGGGGGGTGGGGCTGGGAAAGACCCATCTCCTGCATGCCATCGGCCACTACACCCGTAGGCTATACCCCAACTTCAAGATAACCTATATAAGCACCGAGAAGTTCGTTAACGACTACATAGAAGCGGTGCGCGACAACAGCTTCCCTTCCTTTCAGAAGAACTACCGATCGTGCGATGTCCTGCTCGTCGACGACATCCAGATACTGGCGAAGAAGGAGCGTATCCAGGAGGAGTTCTTTCACACCTTCAACGATCTCTACAACAATAACAAGCAGATCGTCCTGAGCAGCGACCGCACCCCTAACGAGATTCCCACCCTCGAGGACAGGTTGAAGTCGCGGTTCGGCTGGGGCTTGATAACTGACATACAACCCCCTGACCTCGAAACGCGCATAGCCATCCTCAAGAAGAAGGCCGCCTTGGACAAGCGCGATGTCCCCGACGACGTCATCGAGTATATCGCCTCGAGGTTCGACTCCAACATCAGGGAGCTTGAGGGTGCCCTTATCCGGGTGGTGGCTCATTCCAGCCTGACCAAAGAACCCGTCAGCCTACAGCAGGCGATCGAGGTCCTGCGGGTCATCCTTCCCGAAAGCGAGGCCAGAATCATCACTATAGACGAGATCATCAAAGTTACCGCCGACTGTTTCAACATCTCCGTCGAGCAGTTAACAAGCGCCAGCCGCTCCCGAAACCTGGTCACCGCCAGGCAGGTATGCATGTATCTCTGCCGCGAGCTGACGGATGCGTCGCTGCCCACCATAAGCAGTGCATTGGGGGGGCGCCACCACTCCACAGCCATCCACTCGGTCGAGAAGATAAAGGTGCTCATCGAGGAGAAGCGCGATATCTATCACATGGTCCAGAAAATAACCAATCAGTTGAGGCACGGTTTCAACAACCTGTCTGTTGAAAGGATGTGAACTCTTGTCTATAAGTCACCGTCTTGAAAGGAGCCGCGGTTTGTTGCGTGTTTTTTCTCACGGTATGTACTTTTTATCAACAGCTTCTGTCCGCAACACCATGCCCTTCTCCACGTTCTTGGGGCGTTATCAACATTTTCTACAGGGTATATGATGAAGATGATGAGATTTTAATTATCACTTCGTAGTAGAAAGAGGTATAAAGCAGGAGGTCAAGAGATGAAGTTCAGCGCACTACGCGAGGATCTGGTGAAATCGGTTCATCTCCTCCAGTATTCCGTGAGCGCGCGGGGGATGATGCCCATACTCTCCGGGGTAAAGATATCATCGTCCTCCGATGTCCTGACCATGACGTCTAATGACCTGGAATCGTCTACCACCACAACCTGCGCGGCGCAGGTGGAGGAAGATGGGGTGTGTGTTGTAAACCACAAGCTTCTCATGGAACTCCTGAGGGACATGAAGGATGAGAAGGTCCTGCTGTCGACGGTGGGGAACGAGATGGTGCTGGAGGGAGGGAAGTCGTATTTCAAGATATTCACCCTTCCTGTGGAGGACTTTCCCACAACCCCCGAGGTTGACCGCGCCGTTGTAAAAGGGATCGATGCGGCCGCTTTCATAAAGTCCGTGCAGAGGGTATCGAGAGCGGCATCAAAGGACGAGAAGAGGCCTACCTTGATGGGGATACTTTTCGAGGTGGGGAAGAACGGCATAAGGATGGTGAGCACTGACAGTTACCGCCTGGCGGTCGACGTAGTAAGGAACGGCTTCGAAGTTTTTGAAGAGGACAGCTATATCATCCCTGCCGGCGCTCTCCTCAACCTGTCGAGGGTGATAACGGCGGATGAAAAGGTGGATTTTTACAGGGATGAAAACAGGGGGCAGGTAAGGTTCAGCGCGGGGGGAGTGGACTATACCATAAGGCTTATAGAGGGAAAATTTCCCAAGTACGAGCAGTTTTTGCCGGAGAGTGTGGAGAGAAAAGCGGTCGCGAACAAGGAGGAGATCCTGGGGGCCATAAAGAGGATATCGGTGGTGAACTCGGTCATAAAATTAAACATGGGAGGGGAAGAGATAACGGTAGTAGGGGAGTCGCGCGAGGTGGGTGAGGGGAAGGAGACGGTAAAGGCGGAATATGACGGTGACCCGGTCGCCATCGCTTTCAACAGCAGGTTCCTGGAAGACGGACTGGCATCGGTGGACGAAGAGGAGGTAGTGCTGGGAATAACGGAACCCCTCAAGCCGGGAGTGATAAAAGGAAGGGAAGGTGAGGATTTCCTGTACATCATCATGCCGGTGAGGATATAGAAATTGGTCAGAAGGGTAAGGCTGAACAACTTCAGGAACTACGGGGAAGAGACGGTCGCATTCGAACCGGGCATAAACATAATAATCGGAGAAAACGGCGTCGGCAAGACAAACATGCTCGAGGCCGTTTTTATTTTGATCGAGGGGAGATCCATGCGCACGTCAGACATAAGAGAGGTGATAAGGACCGGGGAAGAAAGAGCCTATATAGGCGGGTGGTTTGGGGAGAGGACGGAGCGGGAGGCGAGGGCGGAGATAGAGAGGGAAGGCGGCTTGCAGAGGAAGGCGGTAGAAGGCATCGCCGCGGTGTCCTACACGCCGGACGACGTGTATATGGTGAAGGGGAGCCCGGAAGAGAGGAGAAGATATCTGGACGAGACGGCGGGGCGCGTGAGGAAGGGGTATAGGGAGGTCGCCAGGGAATACGGGAAGGTGCTGAGACAGCGGAACGAGGCCATCAGGATGGTCAGGAGGGGATTGTGGGGAAGGGAGAGCATCAGGCACTGGAACCCGCTGCTGCTGGAAAGGGGAGCGGAGATAACGAGCGAGAGGGCGCAGGTCGTGCGGAAGGCGGAGGAGATGGCCAACCGCAGCGGCGAGAAATGGGGGGCGGAGCGGATAGAGATCAGGTATTACAGCAACCTCTACAGGAGGGAGGCGGAAGGAAGGGAAGACGAGGAAAGGCTCCTCAAGGTGGAGGACGCGGAGATAAGGAGGGGAGTGACGCTGATCGGGCCGCACAGGGATGAGATGTTGATTTCCTACGGCGGGCGCAATGCGAGGAGGGAGTGCTCGCACGGCGAGCAGAAGATCGTCTCCCTTCTCCTGAGGATCGCGCAAGCGGGGATCATGGAAGAGTTCACGGGGGAAAAGCCACTGCTCCTCTTCGACGACTGCCTCTCTGAGCTGGACAGGAAGAACAGGAGCGCTTTACTCGAGCTTCTGGCGGGCTGGGAGCAGGCGATAATCACCGACACGGATGACATCGGGGGAGCGCAGGGAATAAACAGGGTATACCTCTGAGGGGCAAGAGGGGGATGCGGCCGGCGCGGGGCGCCAGGCCAGAGGAACAAGGGCGGCGAGTGCGAGTTCGCGGTGGCGGGGCCCGGTAAGGGCGGCGCAGGGATGCTGTCGTACCCAGACGGTACCATAAGCAGGGAAAGTATTAGGCGAGGAGCGCAGGCAGGGGGTTCTCTTGCAGGAAATAGGCAAGCTGGTAAGGGACATCATGAAAGATGCGGGCATGGAGGAAGCCGGCAAGCTCGCGGAGATAAGGGAGGTATGGCCTTCCCTGTCCGCGAACGCGCGGCACGCGGAGCCTTACCGGCTGGAGAACGGGGAGTTGTTCGTGAAGGTGGACTCGCACGCCTGGGCGCAGGAACTGCGCTACAGCGTTGCCGAGTTGGCGGAGGAGATAAAGCGCAGAAAAGGCATAGAAATACGCAGCGTCAAGATAAAAGTAAACTTCAAGTAGAGGTTGATTTAGGCACATAGAACTCCCACGTAAAAGCCCCTGAATGATATAATAATCATGGGAATAAAGGGCTGAGAGGGGACCGGAAAAAGAGGCCTAACGAGGGCAAGAAGGATTACAAAAGACCAGGTAAACGGAGGAGAAATGGAGGGAGCAACCGACAGGACGGAGATATACGACGAGAGCTCCATAGCCGTGCTTGAGGGCCTCGAGGCCGTGAAAAGGCGCCCGAGCATGTACATAGGCACCACGGGGCCGCGAGGCCTGCACCACCTCGTCTACGAGGTGGTGGACAACAGCATAGACGAGTGCCTGGCCGGCTTCTGCAGGAACATCTGGATCACCATCCACAACGGCAACAGCATAACGGTAGTGGACGACGGCCGGGGCATCCCCGTGGGCATGATGGAGAAGCAGAAGAAGCCGGCCGCCGAGGTGGTGCTGACCACCCTGCATGCGGGGGGCAAGTTCGGGGGCAAGGTCTACAAGGTTTCGGGAGGGTTACACGGCGTGGGCGTCTCCGTGGTGAACGCGCTTTCGGAGTGGCTGGTGCTGGAAGTAGGCCGGGACGGAAAGGTTTACCAGCAGAGATACGAGAGGGGTATCCCCGTCACGGGGCTCGAGGAGGTGGGAGAAAGCAGCCGCACGGGGACCATCATCAGTTTCTCCCCGGACCCGGAGATCTTCGAGACGGTGGAATTCGACTTCGACACCATCGCCCAGAGGATGAGGGAGATGGCCTTCCTCAACCGCGGCCTGAGGATAGAGATCAAGGACGAGAGAAAGGAACCCCCCGAGCAGGTCGTTTATAAGTACGAGGGCGGCGTCATCGACTTCATCAAGCACATCAACGCCAACAAGGACCCCCTGCACGCGAGGATAATATACATGAGCGCCGAGCAAAACGACGCGCAGGTGGAAATATCCCTGCAATACAACAAGGGATACGTCGAGAACATCTACACCTTCGCCAACAACATCAACACCCACGAGGGCGGGTCGCATCTCGCCGGCTTCAAGGCCGCGTTGACCAGGGTCATCAACGACTACGCGCGCAAGAAGGGTTTCCTCAAGGAGAAGGACCAGAATCTCATCGGCGAGGACGTCAGAGAGGGCCTGGCGGCGATCGTGAGCGTGAAGCTGCGCGAGCCCCAGTTCGAGGGTCAGACCAAAACCAAGCTGGGCAACACCGACATCAAGGGCTTCGTGGAATCAACGGTCAACACCAAGCTCGCGGAATGGTTCGAGGAACACCCCAACGAGGCGCGGGCCATAGTCACGAAGGTCATCGGGGCCTCCAAGGCGCGCATGGCTGCCAGGAACGCCAGGGAGCTGACGCGGCGCAAGGGGCTGCTGGAGAGCACCTCGCTGCCCGGGAAGCTCGCCGACTGTACCATGAGGGACCCGTCGCTCTGCGAGATATACCTGGTGGAGGGGGACTCCGCCGGCGGATCCGCGAAGCAGGCGAGGGACAGGCGTTTCCAGGCCATCCTGCCGCTGAAGGGGAAGATATTGAACGTGGAGAAAGCCAGGCTGCACAAGATCCTCAACAACAGCGAGATCCAGGCCATCATCACGGCCGCGGGGACGGGGATAGGCGAGGAGTTCGACATCTCCAAGGCGCGCTACCACAAGGCCATAATCATGACCGACGCCGACGTGGACGGCGCGCACATCCGCACCCTTATCCTCACCTTCTTCTTCCGCTACATGCA
Organism: uncultured Actinomycetes bacterium; assembly: GCA_937128055.1. Classification (GTDB taxonomy): domain Bacteria; phylum Actinomycetota; class Geothermincolia; order Geothermincolales; family RBG-13-55-18; genus JACIXC01. Next base: position 28,772 of record CAKZMC010000095.1, read on the forward strand.
GGAGATGATAGAGGCGGGCTACGTGTACATCGCCCAGCCCCCGCTTTACCGCATCCATTGCGACAAGACCGATTACTACGCCTACGGCGACGCGGAGATGGAAGAGCTGCTGTCGCGGTTCGACGGCAAGAAATACGAGGTGCAGAGGTACAAGGGTTTGGGCGAGATGAACGCCGAGCAGCTTTGGGAAACCACCATGAACCCGGAGAAGCGCATACTCATGCAGGTCACCCTGGAGGACGCCATCATCGCCGACGAGATCTTCAACACCCTCATGGGGGACGACGTGGATGCGCGAAGGCAGTTCATTCAGAAGCACGCCAAGAACGTCCGCTTCCTGGATATATAAACGGGCGCGACTGGGCTTTGGGCCCGTTCCAGCAACCCTGGCTCTTGGGAGGAAGAGAGAATGGTGCAAGCACTTGCCGGAAAGATAAAGCCCGTGGAGATCGACGAGGAGATGCGGCGCTCCTACATGGATTACGCCATGAGCGTAATCGTGGGCAGGGCTCTGCCCGACGTGAGGGACGGCCTCAAGCCGGTGCACAGGCGCATCCTCTACGGCATGTTCGAGCAGAACCTTACGCCGAACCGGCCTTACCGCAAGTCGGCAAGGGTTGTGGGGGACGTGATGGGAAAGTACCACCCCCACGGGGACGCGGCCATCTACGACACCCTGGTGCGCATGGCGCAGGACTTCTCCTGCCGCTACGAGCTGGTGGACGGCCACGGCAACTTCGGGTCCGTGGACGGAGACAGCCCGGCGGCGATGCGCTACACGGAGGCGAGGCTCTCGCCCATCAGCATGGAGATGCTCCGCGACATAGACAAGGAGACGGTTGACTTCGTCCCCAACTACGACGGCTCGCTCGAAGAGCCCGTGGTCTTGCCCTCCCGCTTCCCGAACCTCCTGGCCAACGGCTCTTCCGGGATCGCGGTGGGGATGTCCACCAACATCCCCCCCCACAACCTTGGAGAGGTTATCGACGCGACCATAATGCTCGTCGATAACCCCGAGGCGGAGATCAGGGACCTCATGAAGCACATCAAGGGCCCGGACTTTCCCACCGGCGGGATGGTCATGGGCCTGGAGGGCATCAGGGAAGCCTACGAGGGCGGTCGCGGCGTGATCAGGGTCAGGGGCAAGGCGCACGTGGAACAGAGCAAATCGGGGCGCAGCAGCATCGTGATCACCGAGATACCCTACCAGGTGAACAAGTCGAAGCTGACGGAGAGGATAGCGGAGCTGGTTCGCGCCAAGAAGATAAGCGGCATCGCGGACCTGCGCGACGAGAGCGATCGCTCGGGAATGAGGCTGGTTATCGAGTTGCGCAAGGAAAGCCCTCCGCAGGTGGTCTTGAACCAGCTGTACAAGCACACCCAGCTTCAGGAATCCTTCGGGATCATCATGCTCGCCCTGGTGGGAGGCGTGCCGCGCGTTCTCGACCTCAAGGAAGCACTGGCGGGCTACGTGGAGCACCAGGTCGAGGTGGTGACCCGCAGGACACGATTCGAGCTGGACAAGGCGGAGAAGCGCGCCCACATCCTCGAAGGCCTCCTGGTAGCGCTGGCCAACCTGGAAGAGGTGATAGACCTCATCAAGAAGTCCCGCACCGTGCCGGATGCGCGGAATGGGCTCATGAAACGGTTCAAGCTGAGCGAGGAACAGGCGCAGGCGATACTGGACATGCGGCTGCAGAGGCTCACGGGGCTCGAGAGGGAGAAGGTGAAGGAAGAGCACAAGGAGCTCAAGAAGGAGATCGCCAGGCTGAAGGAGGTGCTCGCCGACGAGAAGAAGCTGCGCGCCATAATCGTGGAGGAGCTGCAGGAAATCAAGAGGAAATACGGCGATCCGCGGCGGACGGAGATAGTCCCCGACTACGAGGACCTGGAGATCGAGGACCTCATCGCGGAGGAAGAGGTGGTGGTGACCATCACGCATTCCGGCTACGCGAAGAGGCTGCCCATCACCACCTACCGCACCCAGCGCAGGGGCGGCAAGGGCGTGACGGGGATGAACCTAAAAGAAGGCGACTTCGTCGAGCACCTTTTCGTGGCCTCGACCCACCATTACATCCACTTTTTCTCCAACCGCGGCAAATCGTACCGCCTCAAGGTTTACGAGCTCCCGGAGGGATCACGCACCTCGCGCGGCCAGGCGCTGGTCAACCTCCTCCCCCTGGGGCCAGGGGAGAAGATATGCTCCGTGATCGCCACGCGGGATTACCCGGAGGAAAGCTTCCTGGTCATGGCGACGGCGAGGGGAATGGTTAAGAAGACCCCGTTCCGGCTGTACGATTCGCCCCGCAAGGACGGGCTCATCGCCATCAGCCTTCAGGATGGGGACGAGGTGATAGACACGCGGCTTACCGACGGGAGGAGCGACCTCATACTGGTCACCCGTGAGGGGCAGGCCCTGCGCTTTCCCGAAACGGACTGCCGTTCCATGGGCAGGGACACCAGGGGGGTGAGGGGGATAAGGCTGGCCCCGGGGGACGAGCTCATCGCCATGGGGATCGCCGCCGAGAACGCCGACCTGTTCGTCATAACCGACCAGGGATACGGTAAGAGGACGGCCATATCCAGGTACCCGCGCAGGCATCGCGGCGGCAAAGGGGTGAGGACCATGGCTGCGGGCGGCGTGAAGGGCAGGATCGTGGGGGCGAGGGTGGTCAGGGAAAACCAGGAGCTGATGGCCATATCCGTGGATGGCGTGGTCATCAGGGTGCCCATCGAAGACATCTCGCGCCAGGGGCGCGCCACCCAGGGAGTGAGGGTCATGAACTTGAAAGGGGAAGACCGCGTCGCCTCCATAGCCCACCTGGCTTCCCGTGAAGGGCTTGCGGAGACGCCCCAGGAAGGTGAAGAGGCTGAAGAGGCTGAAGAGGCTGAAGAGGTTTGAGGCCGTAGAGCATACGGCGGACGTGGGCGTGCGGGCCTACGGAAAATCGCGGGCGGAGGTCTTCGCCAACTGTGCACTGGGGATGGTGTCGCTCATGTATGACCCGGAGTCCGTGCGCGGGTCAGGGAGGGCGAGGATAGAGGCGCGGGCGCCGGAAGAGAAAGCGCTTCTCGTCGCCTGGCTCTCCGAGATACTCTACCTGGTGGAGGTGGAAGGCTGGGCCTTCGGCGAATTTGTGGTAGACGAGGCGTCCGGGACGGAGGCCAGGGGATGGGGCGTGGGGGAACCCCTGGATCACGAAAAACACAGGGTGTCCGGAGAGGTAAAGGCGCCCACCTATCATATGCTGGAGCTGGCGGAGAGGGGCGGCCGCTGGGAAGCCCAGGTGATATTCGACGTCTGAGCCGCGGGCATGTGCGGCGCCCCGCGGTGCGTACGGGCGGTTGGCGGGAGTACGGGATGGGATCGCGAGGTGAGGGCGGTTGAGCCTGCTGGGCTTCGTGCAGGAAGTGGAAAAATTTACCTGGCAGATATCGGCGGGGGCGCAGGAGGGGATGCGTGTGCCAGGCATCGTCTTCGGCGATCGCGAACTGTTGGAGAAGGCCGACGCGGACAACGCTCTTCAGCAGGTGGCCAACGTGGCATGCCTGCCGGGGATAGTGCGGGCATCCCTGGCCATGCCGGATATCCACTGGGGATATGGTTTCCCCATAGGGGGGGTGGCCGCCACAAGGGTGGACGAAGGGGTGATATCGCCGGGAGGGGTGGGATACGACATATCCTGCGGGGTGAGGTTGGTAAAGACGTCCATGCGGTACGGGGAGGTAAAGGAGAGGATCCCGGAGCTCTTGGACATGCTCAACGCCAGCGTTCCCAAGGGGCTGGGGACCAAGGGCAGGCTGCACATGGAGCGGCGGGAGATGGAGAGGCTGATGGCCAGAGGGGCCAGGGAGCTGGTTGCGAAGGGCATCGGGTGGGAAGAAGACCTCGAGGCCATGGAGGAAGGGGGATGCTATGCGGGGGCCGACCCCTCAAAGGTAAGCGACCGGGCGTTCGCACGCGGAAAAGATCAGGTCGGCACCCTCGGATCCGGCAACCATTTTCTGGAAATGCAGGTGGTGGATCAGGTCACGCCGGAGGCGGAAAAGCTGGGCATCTTCGAAGGGCAGCTGGTGATCATGGTGCATTCCGGGTCGCGGGGGCTGGGCCACCAGGTCTGTACCGACTATATAGAGGTAATGAACAAGAAACTGGAAAAATATGGTTATAATCTGCCTGACCGCCAGCTTGTATGCGCGCCGGTGCAGTCACGGGAAGGCGCCGATTACCTGGCCGCCATGGCCTGCGCAGCCAACTTCGCCATGTGCAACCGCGAGGCCATAACCCACTGGATAAGGGATTGTTTCGAAAGGGCCTTCAAGGCGGAGGCGAGAAAGTTGGGCATGGAAGTGCTCTATGACGTATCCCACAACCTGGCGAAGCAAGAGGAACACCGCGTTGATGGGCGTACGCTGACCCTCATGGTACATCGCAAAGGCGCAACGCGCGCTTTCCCCGGGAACAGGCCGGAGGTGGCCGAGAGGTACGCGGAAACCGGGCAGCCTGTGATAATACCGGGAGACATGGGCAGCCACTCCTACGTTCTGGTGGGGACGGAGGAATCGTTGGAAAAGAGCTTCGGGTCGACATGCCACGGGGCGGGCAGGGCGATGAGCAGGAAGGCGGCGAAGAAGAGAATAAGGGGAGAGGAGCTGAAGAAACGCCTGGAAAGCGAGGGCATCCTGGTCAGGGCCGGCCATCCCGCCGGGCTTGCGGAAGAGGCGCCCGAGGCATACAAGGACGTGCAGGCGGTGGTGAAGATCTGCGAGGGAGCCGGGCTCTCGCGCCGGGTTGCCCGCATGCGACCCGTGGCCGTGATGAAAGGTTGAGGAGATGGGGCGGAAGCGCATCGTACTCATGGCGGCCTGCATGGCGTGTCTTGTCCTGGGGTGCGGGGGCTCGCGTACGGGGGACGACCCCCTGCAGCAGGCGAAAAGGGCAACCCTGGAGGGCAGCTACCAGGTGAAGGCCCTGGAAGAGGGGGAAGCGCTGGGGGTGGGCATATACGACAACGGGTCCTTCCGCGTGGTGCTCGAAGGGACCCCTTCCATGATCATCTACAACGCGGAAATCGGTGAGGGGTGGATGGTCAACCTCCACGTGAAGACCTGCAAGAAAATCTCCTACGAGGAGGCGGCGAAGCGCGCGGGCTTCATGCCCCACGCGGCGATGAAGCCTTACTTCGAAGTGGAGAGGTACTGGGGCGAGGAGGGCTTTAACATGGAGACGTCCGACGGCAGGTCAATTCGGGTGTATCTCGAGGCACCGGACTACCTGCCCAGCGCCTGGGAGGCCCGCTTGCGAGGGGACATCATCAGGAGGATTGACTGGGAATACCGCAGGGTAGGCGCGGTATCTCAGGAGAACTTCCTGCTGCCCGAAGGCTTGAACGAGCAATCTTGAGAAGCCATGCGGAGCTTTTAACACAATATATAGTGCTTCATCGAGTTGTTTTCCACAACATATTGTTGATAATGTGCATAAGCGCGGTGGCGTTGCCTGGCCCGATTTCTTGTATGCGGGACGTCACGAGGATATAATTTACCATTGCTAGGGCCTATAGCTCAGTAGGTTAGAGCGCACGCCTGATAAGCGTGAGGTCACTGGTTCGAATCCAGTTAGGCCCACCAAGCAAGACCGGGAGAAGAACAAGCTCCCGGTTTTTCGTTCTCCGCGCCTCTCCCTGCGACCCGGCGGCCGCGGCCAATGCCGCAGAAAGGGCGCGCAATGCCCTTCCAGAACATGGCGTACGATCCACTTACAGGGACGGCGCGGGCCGGTCCGCCCTGCTCCCCTGGCTCATCTTGAACAGTTGATTTTCCAGACTCCCAGGTAAAAGGGCGATTTTCACCTTCAGAAAAGGGCCGTGGCATTAGGATTGGCCTCTTTGGCGGATGGCGGCACCGCGACCCCGACGGCCTTGAATACCTGGCCGGCACAACCCTTAAGGGGGCTGCGCAGCAGCCAGGTTGCCCCGTCTTGCTCCACCTCCACCTCGTAGAGGGCCTCCAGATCCCGCTTCATCTCGTCCCACTCGAATGCGCCCCCGGTCCTTGCCTTGAGTTCGTGCATGAGGAGGAGGGCCAGAAAGGAGACGAAGACGTGGCCCAAGATGTAGGAGTCCGATTGATGGTAGATGGGCCGGGTCCGGAGCGTGTCCTTGGCCTCGCGGAAGATCCTCTCCACCCGCCACAGCTCCTTGTACTTGGTGGCCACCTCATCCGCGGGCAGGTCGGTGTTGGTCGAAAGCACCCACTTTCCGTCGTAGCGCTCTTCTGCCTTCACCTTACCCCAGTCTATCTCCGGCCTCTGCCCCGCTTTCAGATAGCGCCGGTAGCCGGTGTTGCCGATGAGGGAGGAGGGGCTATCCTTAATCTTCCTCTCCAGGTCAGCAACCATGGCCTCGCGAGAGAGGCGGTCCCTCTCGGCCTCCTGGGGATTTAAGCAGACTATGTATCTCTTACCCTCGTAGAGTACCTCCTTCACCCGGAGGTTGTCCGTTACCTGGCGGAAGCGCCCCGCGCGGGAGAGCACCCCTGACATGGCCACTTTCTCCAGGCGCATCTTCACCCCCAGGATGTAGGTAAATCCCAGCTT
>CAKZMC010000096.1 GCA_937128055.1 uncultured Actinomycetes bacterium
TCCTGTATGAATACTACAAGGAAGGTGAGGACGTTTACCACCCCGGGGGCGCCTCAACAACCAGATCCGCAAACACGACCGTATTCGACCGCCATCCCTTCCACGCCAGCCGCGTCCCGCTCCCCGCGACACACCCAGCCGGTATTGCGCTTGCTCGCCCGCCTTGCGGGAGCTGCGCAGCGTGCTCCCTCCCAGCAAGCTGCCGCCTCCCGCCAAGGATGGGTTTCGCGCGCGAGGGGGCGGGGGCCAGCACCGGTCCTCTCCGTGGCGGGCCGTCTGCGTGGCTTCGGGAGCGAACGGGCGCCGTAAACCCATCCCTTAAGAAACGGTCCCGTTAACGGGGCCGCTCAGTAGCCCATCCTCCTGACCAGCTGGGGCCGCCTGGACCAGTCCTTCTCCACCTTTACCTGCAGGCGCAGGAAGACTTTTTCCCCCAGGAGGGGTTCTATCTCCTGGCGGCTCCGCGTGCCGATCTCCTTGAGCATCCTGCCTCCCCTGCCGATGATGATGCCCTTCTGGGAGTCCCTCTCAACGTAGATCGCGGCATCGATATCCACCAGGTCGCCTTCCTCCCGCTTGCCCATCTCCTCCACCACCACCGCCACGCTGTGAGGCACCTCTTCCCGTGTCAGCTGGAGGACCTTCTCCCTGATGATCTCGGCCACGATGAAGGAGGCCGGCTGATCCGTGACCATGTCGTCCGGGTAATACTTGGGGCCTTCCGGAAGCAGTTCCACTATGCGCTCGATAAGGGCATGCACGTTCTCCCCCGTCTTGGCTGAAAGGGGGATGACCTCGCGGAATTCCCCCAGCTTCTCCGCCACCGATAGCTGGGCCTCCACCTGGTCCCCGTTCAGGCGGTCTATCTTGTTGAGAACCGCCACCACGGGGGTGTCCAGCTCCTCCAGCTCCCCGGCGATGAAGAGGTCCCCCTTGCCGATGGTCTGGGTCCCGTCGAGCATGAACACTATCACGTCCACCTCGGAGAGCGTTTCGCGTACCGCCCTGTTGAGGCGCTCGCCCAGCGCGTTGCGCGGCTTGTGAAAGCCCGGGGTATCAATGAATACCACCTGCGCGTCTTCCCGGGTCAGCACGCACCGTATCCTGTTCCGCGTGGTCTGCGGCTTCTCGGAGATGATGGCCACCTTGCGGTGCATGAGGTTGTTGAGGAGCGTGGACTTCCCCACGTTGGGCCGCCCGATGATCCCCACGAAACCGGACCGGAAGGGCTGATCCGGCTCTGCTTCCCCTTGCATTTCCCTCCTTCCGTTCCCTTGCCCGTTTCTTAGTAAATATATTACATAATTTCCTATATCTGGGAAAATCTTCGCATGTAGATGTTGGTGAGAAGGCCGATAGCGGCCAGGTTGACTACCAGGTTCGATCCCCCGTAAGTGATGAAGGGCAGCGGTATGCCGGTAATGGGCATTATCCCGATGGTCATCCCGATGTTCACGATCATCTGGAAGGCGAACATGACCACGATGCCGAAGGCGATCATGGTGCCGTAGAAATCACGCGCGTTATTGGCTATGCGCACCCCCCGCCACAACAGGCAACAGAAGGCCGCGATGAGGATGAGCGCACCCAGCAGACCCATTTCCTCGCCTACAACGGCAAAGACGAAGTCGGTGTGGTGGGCGGGGATGAATCTCAGGTTGGTCTGGGTGCCCTTCAGCAATCCCTTTCCCACCAGCTGGCCGGAGCCGATGGCTATCTTGGACTGCATGAGCTGGTAACCCGCTCCCTGTATGCTCGCGCTCTGCTTGATGAAGGCGGTGAAGCGCTCCACCTGGTAGGGTTTGAAGAATTCAAAGGCGAAGCCCAGGACGAACCCCACCACGCCGAATCCCAGGAAGCCCAGCCAGTAGCGCATGCGGCATCCCACCAGGTAAAGCATGCCCAGGAGAATGGCGGCGAAGACCATGGTGGTTCCCAGGTCAGGCTGCAGAAAGACGAGGAGCATGAGGGGCAGCGTCCACAATGCGGGGATGATGAAACTGCGGAAGGAGTCCGGGTCCGCACGGTTGTCGGAAAGGAAATTGGCCAGGGTCAGGATGAGTACCAGCTTGCAGTACTCCGAGGGCTGGAAGCTCAGCGGCCCCAGGGTTATCCACCGCTGGGAGCCCATGGATTCCTCGGCGATGAACACCCCCAGCAGCGCTACGAGGAAGATGATATAGATGAAGGGCGTTGCCACCTTGAGGCGGCGGTAATCGAAGCTGAGGACGAGCCCCATCACCACCAGACCGAGCAAGAGGTTGACCGCCGTGCGCAGGACGTAATAGTTGGGGTTGTCCGGATTGTCGCCACGGGTGGCGCTGTACTGGATGACCATGCCGAAAACCACCAGGAAAAGGGTTATCGCCAGCAATGTCCAGTCGACATGGCGGATGGGGAGGCCGCTCAGGCGGCGCGCCAGTTCGTCGCTCCTCCTCCTCTCGGTGACCTTGGGGGCCAGCACCCTTCCCAGGCGTGTCGGCATGCTCTTCCGCTCCTCTACCGTCTTCCTATTCCGTCACCGTCGCTTCCGGCTGGCCCTGCGGCAAGCCGAAGATGTATTCCAGTATATGGCGGGCGATGGGGGCCGCCACCAGGCCACCATGCCCACCTTCCTCCACCATCACCACCACCACGTACTGCGGGTCGTTCGCCGGCGCGTAACAGGCGAACCAGGCGCAGGGCTGCTTCCCCTGCACCTCGGCCGTGCCCGTCTTTCCCGCCACGGGAATCCGGCTGATGGGAAAGCCCGCGAAAGCGCCCGCTGCCGTGCCCCTGCCGCCCACCACTCCCGTCAGGGCGGAGCGCACCACCTCGAGCTTGTCCTTCCCCACGTAGACGCCCAGTTCGTTCAGCGGGTCGGTGATATCCCCCGCCTGCCGCTGCTGGATGACCTCCACCGTCTCCCCCAGGTAGGTGAGTATCTCCTTGCCCACGTGGGGCCGGTAGAAAGGTCCCCGGTTGGCGATGGCCGCATAGAGGTTGGCCAGCTGCAAGGGCGTGACCAGGATGTCCCCCTGTCCCACGGACATGTTGACGGTATCTCCCGGGTACCATCTCTGGTAATCCGGGTTACCCTGGTTGAACTCCCACTTCCACTGGGGGGTGGGGACCCTCCCCTCGAACTCGTTTGGCAGGTCCACCCCCGTGACGTGCCCCAGCCCGGCTAGAACTGCGTAATCCTGCAGGCGGGTCACCAATCCCTCCTGGTTGCGGTTCTCGTAAAAAGCGTATCCCAGCTCGTAGAAGACCACGTCACAGGATTGGATGATGGCGTTGATGAAGTCTATGGAGCCGTGGGTACCCCAACAGGTCTTGGGAAATTGCTCGAACTCCCCCCGGTTGAACACGTGGTTGCAGCGGAAGGGTGAATGGGCGGTGACCATCCCTTCCTGCAGGGCGGCCAGGGCGGTTACCACCTTGAAGGTGGAGCCCGGTGGGTACTGTCCCACGATAGCCCGGTTGTTCAGGGGGTAATTATTGCTGGGGTCGTTGAGCTTCTGCCATTCTTCCTCGTCGATGCCCCCCACGAAATCCTCCAGGTTGAAGGTGGGCTCGCTGGCCATGGCCAGGATTTCGCCGGTGCGGGGATTGAGCACCACCGCCGCCCCCGCCGGGGCTATGAAATTCATCCCCCTTTCCTTGTCGAAATAGGTGCGTGCCCTGGCCATGCCATCGCGCAGGCTTCTCTCCACCTCTCTCTGCAGCTCCTTGTCGAGCGTCAGGACCAGGGTCTTTCCGGGATTGCGCTCCTCCCTTCCCAGTTCCTGCAGGGGCACACCCTGGGCATCCACCTCCACGGTCACCTTGCCGTCCACGCCCCGCAGGATATCCTCGTAAAAGGCCTCCACTCCCGAGGTGCCCACGATGTCTCCCGCCTTGTAGCCCTTCTCCTGCAGCGTCTCCAGCTGTTCCTCCGATATCTCCCCCAGATAGCCGAGAAGGTGGGCGGCCAGGCTCTCGTCCCCCTCCGGGTACTCGCGTACCGGCATCTTCTCCGCCAGAACCCAGGGGAAATCAACCTGCCGCTCGGCGATATAGAAGTAAACGCGTGGGTCCACGTCCTTCTTGATGAGCACCGGCTTGTGCGGCTGCACCTCCTCCCCCTGTACCTTCTCCAGCACTTCCGCGGCGCTTATGCCCAGCATCTCCGCCAAACGCGCCGCCTCTTCTTCCTTGTCCTCCAGTTTCTCGAACTCGGTGGGCAGGACATAGATGGAGAGGGCCCAGCGGTTGCCCACCAACATTTGCCCGTTCCTGTCCAGGATCTTGCCCCTCGAAGCCTCGAGGGCCACCTCGCGCACGCGGTTGCCCTCGGCCATGGCCCGGTAGCGGTTCCCCTGCACCACCTGCAGGAACCACAACCTCACCACGAGCACCGCCACCATGACCCCCACGAACATCACGAAGAGGGTGTAGCGGTGGACCATGGCACCCTTCTGTTGCGGGTTAACCGGCATGCGAAGCCCTCCCCATCAGAACATCATCGCCCTTTCCTCACCGGCGCTGAACCTCGCCAGTATGGGATATACCACCACGGTCAGCACGGCGTTGTAGAAAGCAAGCCCGGTTATGACACCGAAGCTGAAGGCGGGCCGCTCCTCCATCCCCACCAAGGCCCAGGTGGCGAACTTGATGAGCTCGTGCAGTATGGAACCCAGAAAAACGATGACGACGGGCCAGAGAATGGACTTGGATACGATCCGCTGCCGCAGTTCTCCGCCCATGTAACCCAAGATGGTCTTGGCGAACGCCCCCACACCCATAACGGCAGTGGTGAAGGCGTCCTCGAGCAGGCCCCCGAAAAAGCCGAACAGGGCGCCACGGCTCGGCCCTTCCAGCAACGCCCAGCATATGGTGGCCACCAGCAGGATATCGGGTTTCACCCTTCCCACGCTTATCTCCGTCGCCACTCCCACCTGGATTAGGAGAAAAACCAGGAGTATGATGGCGAAAAGCAGGCGGCGGTGAGCGGAAATCATGCCTCATCTCCCCCCTTCCGCCATCCCCGGAGCGGTGGAGGGCGGCGGCGACATCACTACCAGGACCTTGTCCAGGCGGGTCATGCTGGCCCGGGGCTGGATGATGATGCCCACCGAAAGGTCCGCCTGCTTCTCCCCGATCTCGGTGATCACGCCTATGGGAATCCCGGCAGGGCAAGTGCCGCCCAGGCCCGAGGAGACGACCGCGTCTCCCGTCTGCACGTCCGCTTCCTGGTTTAAGAGCTCCAGGTGGACCCTGCTGCCCCCCTCGCCGCGCAGCACCCCCATCTCGGAATTGCGCTGCAGTTTGGCCCCCACGGCACTATCCTCGTCGGTTATCAACTGAACTACCGAGGACTGTGAGGTACAAAGGATAATCCTTCCCACCAGGCTTCCGTCCTCGCTCAGGACCGCCATATATTCCTGCAGGCCGTCGGAGTATCCCGCCCCAATGAGGATGGTCTGTTCCCAGGCATCCGGGTTGGCCCCTATCACGTCGACCACCAGGAATTCCAAACCCGGGTTGGCTTCCTTCACCGAGATCATCTCCCGCAGCATCTCGTTCTCGCGCTTCGTTTCCTCCAGCTCGTGGACCCTCTCTTCGAGGGTTTTCACCTCTTCCTTCAGGCGGTCACGCTCCCCCCTCGCCCTTCCCAGGTCCAGCAGGAAACCGATGCCCTCTCGCACGGGGCTCATGACCTTGCCCATGCCCTTCTGGAGGGGGGAAACGACATCCATGGAGAACCGCTGCAGGCGGTGAAAAATCCCGTCACTGCTCTCGCGGGAATAAACGGTGACCAGGAGGACGCAGATGACGACGAGGACGATCAGTAACGTGCGCTGGCGTCTGTTTTCTCTCTCGATCATGATCGCTCAACCCCGGATCAGTGCCGGGATGAGGAGATCAACACCTTTTTCATGATATCGAACTCCTCGAGGCATTTCCCCGACCCTATGGCCACGTCGGAAAGGGGCGAGGCGGTGACCACCACCGGCATAGCCGTTTCGTGACGTAACCTCTCGTCCAGTCCGGTGAGCAAGGATCCCCCACCGGTGAGGTAAATGCCGCGGTCCATGATATCGGAGGCCAGTTCGGGGGGAGTCTTGTCCAGGGTGGTCTTGACCGCTTCCACGATGGATGAGACGGGTTCCTCTATGGCCTCCCTGATCTCCTCCGCCAGGACCACGATGGTCTTGGGCAGGCCGGTGACCAGGTCCCTGCCTCTTATCTCGGCGTTAACCTCGTCATCCACGGGAAAAGCCGAACCTATCTGGATCTTCAGCTCCTCGGCCGTCCTTTCCCCTATCATCAGGTTGTACTCCCTCTTGATATAGTTCACCACCGCCTCGTCCAGCTCGTCCCCACCTATGCGGATGGACTCGCTGGTCACTATGCCCCCCAGGGAGATCACCGCCACCTCCGTGGTGCCGCCTCCCACATCCACCACCATGTTGCCGGTGGGTTCGTGAATGGGCAGGCCGGCCCCGATGGCCGCCGCCATGGGCTCCTCGATGATGTAGGCAGCCCTTGCCCCCGCCTGAATGCAGGCCTCCTCCACCGCCCTCTGCTCCACCCCGGTGGTTCCGGAGGGCACGCATACCACCACCCGGGGTCGGGCGAAGAGGCGCCTCTTGTGCACCTTCTGGATGAAATAACGGAGCATCTTCTCGGTGACGTCGAAATCGGCGATCACCCCGTCCTTCAGGGGGCGCACCGCCACTATGTGGCCCGGGGTGCGGCCGATCATCCTCTTCGCCTCCGCACCCACCGCCAGGATGGCGCCGTTGGAGGTATTGATGGCCACCACGGAGGGCTCGTTGAGCACGATGCCCTTACCCCGCACGTAGACCAGGGTATTGGCCGTCCCGAGGTCGATGGCCATGTCCCTCCCCAGCATCTCCCAGCTGGAGACCATTCCGCTCACCTTTCCCTCATATTTTTAACGGCCCGAAGGCCGCTTGGTACACGCAAACATTTTATCATACCGGGGCTCCATCAACGCCCCCTTCACCGCCTTTCACCTGGTAAACGACCTTCCATCACCAGTAAAGACAGCTGGCGCTCATCCGTCCATGCCGTAGACGGAGGTATCCGCCCGTGGGTTCCTTCCCCCTACGCCGGTCCCTTGACGGCGACGGTGGCGCCGCACGAGCCTTACCTCGCGCCCCGCGGCCGGGCTGCCGGCCTGCCCCCTGGGGGCAACGGGGCTCCCTCCTCATGCCAGCTCGGGGAAGAAAAGCTCTATCTCTCGCGCCGCGGTTTGCGGCTCATCGGACCCGTGCACGATGTTGCGGGTTATCTCCTCCGCGAAATCGCCCCTTATGGTCCCCGGCGCCGCCTTGCGCGGGTCCGTCTCCCCCATGGCCTCGCGGACCATGGAGATGGCCGATTCTCCTTCCAGGACCATGGCCACCACGTCGCCCGAGGTTATGAAGGAGACCAGCTCCTCGTAGAAATCCTTCCCCGCGTGTTCCGCGTAATGCCGCGAGGCGAGCTCCTCGTCCATACGCAACATGCGTATGGCTATGATGCGCATGCCTCGCCTCTCTAAGCGGGAGATCACCTCCCCCACCAAACCCCTCTGTACCCCGTCGGGCTTCACCAGAACCAGCGTTCTCTCCGTTCCCATGTCCAGTGTCTCCTCCGTTCTCTCGTCGACCTCTATGCCGTCCAGGGGACTCTTCCCTTCCGCCCCCGTTCCCCCGCGCGACGGACCGGCATACGCTCTCTCTACCCCCTTGCCTCCTTACCCCAACATTTCTCGCCTCACCCCCCGGGTCCTCCCCAGGGCAAGCGGGAGGGAGGATTTTCCGCTACCTCTCCCCTATCCCGGCCGCAAGCCCATGGACGCTATCCCTGCCGCAGGCCCATGGCCGTCCTCGTCTCCCCCACCGTGTACAGGGACCCGGTTATGCAGACCATGTCTGTCACCGCCGCCAGGGTGCGGGCGAACTTCACCGCCTCCCCGAGGTCTTCCACCACCACGCAGTCGTAACCCATCTCGCGCACCAGGGCGGCCAGGGTGCGCGCCGGCGCGGCCCTCTCCTCCGAGCTCTGGGTCACTACCACCGTGTCCGCCAGGGGCAGAAGCACCTTGAGCATGCTGCGCATGTCCTTGTCCTTCAGGATGCCGACCACCAATACCAGTTTCTCATAATCGAGGTCGTTGGCTATCACGTTGGCCAGGCGCTCTGCGCCGTCGGGATTATGGGCCCCGTCCAGGAGCACCAGGGGATGCAGCGAAACCACCTCCAGCCTTCCCGGTGAGGTGACGCGGCGCAGGCCGGCCTCCACCTCCGTGAGGGAAAGGTCCCGCGCCGAACCTGCGTAGGCCTCGCAGGCCGCCACCGCGCAGGCGGCGTTCACTCCCTGATGCTCACCGAGCAGGGGAAGATAGAGGTCTCCGTATTCCCGCAACAGGCCCTGGATACCCAATGCCTGGCCGATCTTGCCCGTTTCCACGCCGTAGGTAAGGTTATACAGCAGATGGAAATCCCTTCCATACAGCTTCAGGTCGCATCCCTTCTCCTGGCAGGTTTCCTCGATCAATGCCACGGAAGCCGGGTGATCTACCGCCGAGATTACCACGCTCCCCTCCTTGATGATTCCCGCCTTCTCGAAGGCGATCTTCTCCAGGGTATCTCCCAGCACATCCATGTGGTCGAAGGCGACCCTGGTTATCAACTGTACCCGTGACTCCACCAGGTTGGTGGCGTCCAACCTGCCGCCCAAACCCACCTCGACGACAGCCACGTCCACCTTCCGGCGCGCGAAATGAAGGAAGGCCATGGCCGTGGTGACCTCAAAGTAGGTGAGAGGGTCCTCCGTCTCGGCGTCCGTCTCCTCCACCGCGGGAATGATCCTTTCCAGAAGCGAGGCGAATTCCTTCTCTCCCACGGGTCGCCCGTCCACGCACATGCGCTCGGTGACGCTATGCAGGTGGGGAGAAGTGTAGCGGGCGACTTTCCTCCCCCCCACTTCCAGGATGGAGGAGATCATGCGTGCGACGGATGTCTTGCCGTTGGTGCCGGTGATATGGATGGAAGGATAGGACAACTGGGGGTTGTCCAGCCTCGCGAGGAGCGCGCGTATGCGGTCCAGGCCCTGCTTTATGCCGAACCGCGACCTCTTGTCCAGGTACTCCTCGGCCTCCCTGAAATCCACCTCTGTCCTCCCCGCCGGGCCCTAACCGCCCAGCAGCTTTAGCTGTTCCGCGAGGCGCTCCACCTTGAGCCGGGCATCCGACAGCTTCTTCCGTTCCTTGCGTATTACGTCAGGGGGGGCCTTGGCCAGGAACTGGTCGTTGGAGAGCTTGGCCTGAAAGCGGCTGGCCTCCTCCTCCAGCCTGGCGATCTCCCTCCTTATCCTCTCCACCTCTTCCGAGAAAGCCTCACCTTTCAAGGGAATGAACACCTCTACGCCGGCCGCCACCCCCCGCGCGTATGCGGCCGGGTCGTCCACCTCGCCCAGCAGCCGCAGGGAGGAGAGCCTCGCCTGCGAGGTCACGTAAACCGCGTGTTCCTGCAGCAACTCACGCCTCCACTCATGCAGGGGAACCGCCACCGCTTCCAGCTCCACGTTGGGGCGGACCCCCATCTCGGAACGCAGGCGCCGCAGGCACGTGATCACCTCCTGCAGGACGGCCATCTCATCCTCCGCCCGCTCGTCGCGATGCTCCTCACGTGGGAGCGGCCATGGCGCCACCACCAGCGACTCGCCCTCATGGGGCAGGCGTCGCCATATCTCCTCGGTGATGAAGGGCATGAAGGGGTGCAGCAGGCGCAAGGCCTGCTCCAGCACCGTCCACAACACGTGCTGGGCGGTGCGCCTGGCCACGCCGTCTCCGCCGTAAAGGCGCAGCTTGCAGAGCTCCACATACCAGTCGCAGAAGTCGCTCCAGAAGAACTCGTAGAGGGCGCGGCAGGCCTCGCTGAAGTTGTAGGCGTCGAAGAGCCCGTCGAGGGCGGTGATCAGCCGGCTCAGCCTCGACAGTATCCAGCGATCCGCCAGGGTCAGCTCAAGCTCCCCCTCCGGCACCTCTCCGGGCTGGAAATCCTCGAGGTTCATGAGGGCAAAGCGGGAGGCGTTCCATATCTTGTTGCAGAAATGGCGGCTGCCGGCGATGCGCTCCTCCGAGAGGAAGACGTCCCTCCCAGGCACGGCGATGTGTCCCAGGGTGAAGCGCAGGGCGTCGGCCCCGTAACGCTCGATTATGTCCAGGGGGTCGATGACGTTCCCCGACGACTTGCTCATCTTCTTCCCCGACTCGTCGCGGATGAGGGCGGTGACGAAGACCTCGCGGAACGGCACGTCGCCCATGAAATGGATGCCCAAAAACATCATGCGCGCCACCCAGAAGAAGATGATGTCGAAGGCGGTGACCAGCACCGAGGTGGGATAGAAGTAGCCCAGCTCGGGCACTTCGTCGGGCCAGCCCAGGGTGGAGAAGGGCCACAGACCGGAGGAGAACCAGGTGTCCAGCACGTCCGAGTCCTGCTCGAGCTCCCCGCCGCACGGGCAGCGATCCGGGTCCTCGCGGGATACGATAACCCGTTCGCAGTCCCGGCAGTACCAGGCAGGGATACGGTGGCCGAACCAGAGCTGGCGGGATATGCACCAGTCGCGCACGTTGTACATCCAGTCGAAGTAGATCTTCTCCCAGCGCGGTGGGACGAAGCGGGTCCTCCCCTCCTCCACCACGCGTATGGCCGGCTCCGCCAGCTCCTTCATGCTCACGAACCACTGCTTGGAGAGATATGGCTCGATGACGGTGTGGCAGCGGTAGCAGTGGCCTACCGCGTGCAGGTGGTTTTCCACTTTCTGGATGTAGTGCATCTTCTCCAGGTCGCGCACCACGGCGTTGCGCGCCTCGTAGCGGTCCAGGCCCTCGTAAGGGCCTCCGTTCTCGTTTACCACCGCCTCCGGGGTAAAGATGTTTATCTCCGGCAGCCCGTGGCGTCGCCCCATCTCGAAGTCGTTGGGGTCATGGGCGGGGGTTACCTTCACCAGGCCCGTCCCGAACTCAGGGTCCACGAAATCGTCGGCTACGATGGGCAGTTCCCGCCCCAGCAGGGGGAGGATGGCCGTCCTGCCCACCAGGTGGCGGTAGCGGTGGTCGCGCGGGTTGACCGCCACCCCGGTGTCACCCAGCATGGTTTCCGGCCGTGTGGTGGCCACGTAGAAAAACTCGCCGGAATCCTTGAGGTCGTAGCGGATGTACCAGAGCTTCCCCTCCACCTCCTCGTGCTCCACCTCGATGTCCGAGATGGCGGTGAGGCAGCGCGGGCACCAGTTGACGATGTAGTATCCCTGGTAGATCAGGCCCTCCTCGTAGAGGCGCACGAATACCTCGCGCACCGCGCGTGAACAGCCCTCGTCCATGGTGAAGCGCTCCCTCTCCCAGTCGCAGGAGCAACCCATGCGCTTGAGCTGCTGGATGATGGTGCCGCCGTATTTCTCCACCCATTGCCACACCCGTTCCAGGAAGGCCTCCCGTCCGATCTCCCAACGGCTGGTACCCTCCTCGGCCAGGTTACGCTCCACCACCGCCTGGGTGGCTATGGCCGCGTGATCGGTGCCGGGCAGCCACAAGGTTTCGTAGCCCTGCATGCGCCTGCGCCGCACGATGAAATCCTGCAGGGAATTGTTGAGGGCATGCCCCAGGTGCAGGGAGCCGGTCACGTTGGGGGGCGGTATGACGATGGTGAAAGGCTCGCGGTCCGGGTTAACCTCGGCGTGGAAGTAGCCCTTCTCTTCCCAGAAGGCGTACCATTTCTCCTCCACCTCGGCCGGATCGTAGGCTTTCGGTATATCCCGGCCTTCCCCGTTCTCGTAATGGCCCGACAACTCTCCGCGCACCTCCACGCCTCGCTATAAAACAAGCCCGCCATCCGGCGCTCCCGCATCGCCTCGCATGGTATGAAGCGGCCCGGGCTTTTGTCAATCATGCGGGATACGGCTTCCGCGATATCAGCTATTATATATTGCAGCGGCTGCTGGGCGTCAGGCAACCTGGTTAAGGCCTCGTGAAAGGAGGAGGGTTTGGAAACGGCGGCGCTGATAGTCTTCCTGGCCACGTTGGGGATAGGCCTTTTAAGCCTGGCGTTTCTGGTCCTTTCGGCGTTGCACCTCTATCGTACCTTTCGTTACGCCTACAAGGATTCCCAGCCCTGGAAACGTATCTTCTCTGAGCAGGCCTCCCGTTTCGGCGCCTCCCTACAGACCATGGAGGAAAGGGCGCGGAACATGGCGGCGGAAGGCCACGACATGCGGGAGACGGTTGACGACATACGGGACTTCCTGGAGGAGATGCGCTCCCACCCCCTGCTGCGCGCCGCCCGCTTCGCCTCACGCCTGCGGCGCTGACCGGCGGCTGGGGTCAAAAGGAGGCGGGCCCACCGGGCCCGCCTCCTTCTTGCTGAGTCCCTGTTCTCTACAGCCTTGCAAGCTGGAATCCGGCGGAACAGGTCCCCCAGACCCTTCCCGGGCCGTACATGGAGCGCTCGC
>CAKZMC010000097.1 GCA_937128055.1 uncultured Actinomycetes bacterium
TAACCTATCCGTTCGTTTTCCTCTGGCAGAGGTGGGACCCGCGCCTGCGCCTCTTCCTGCCCTATGTCCTGCTCTTCCTCGCATGGTTCGTGCTCTTTATCGTGGTATACATGCCTCTGGGGATAACCTCCCTCCTGGCGGAGCGGCAGGCGGTTCTCGCGGGCAGTACCGTGCCGGAGGCATGGCGGAGGGGCTGGAGGCTGTTCCGCGCCAACGCCGCCAGGTGTTGCGTGGCCTGGTTCCAGGTGCTGGCGGCGGACGTTTTCTTCATCGTAGCGGCGTGGCTTTTCGCCGCGCTGCTCCCCTGGACGTTCAGGCAGCTGGCCGGCCCGGCGACCGCGGAGGCAGCGCGCTGGATCCCCACCGCCGCCGCCTACCTTGTCCTGGCGGCGCTGCTCCTGCCAGGGCAGACGCTCGTGCAGTGCTTCAAGTCCTCCCTGTGGACCGTGACCTTCCTGGAATTGAGCGCGCAAGGGCGGGAGCGGGAAGGACAAGAGGGCGTGCGCGAGCAGGGAGAGGCATGCGGGGGCTGGGAAGAGCCATGCTACCCTCCGCTCACGCGGCTTCCCATGCCCCCGCCCGCATCCATGCCCTGAAGGGGTCGCGGCCCCGGGCAGCTCACCCTCACGCCTGGCGGGCGGGAAATGCGTCCCGGCCGCGCTCGAGATGCTTGCGCGGGATGAAGCCACGCAGACGACCCTGCCGTTGATTTAAGGGGCGGGCAAGCGGATGCGCGGGCTGTGCTATCATTATTCCCGTCACCGCCATTCAAGAGACCGCTTTCAAGAGGACCTGAGCGGGAACGAGGAGGATGCGCATTGCGGCTGCGTTTCGCACCCAGCCCGACGGGTTACCTCCACGTGGGAGGGGCGCGCACCGCCCTCTACAACTGGCTCCTGGCGCGCCAGTCAGGAGGCTCTTTCATCCTGCGCATAGAGGACACCGACCTCTCCCGTTCCACCGAGGAGGCCATCGAGGCCATCCTGCGGGACCTGCGCTGGCTGGGACTGGAATGGGACGAGGGGCCCGACGCCGGGGGAGACCACTGGCCTTACCGCCAGACGGGACGCATGGCCCTCTACCACGACGCGGCGCGCAGGCTCCTGGAAGGAGGGCACGCCTACCGTTGCTTCTGCTCGCCGGAGGAGCTCAAGGAGCGGCGCGAGCGTGCGCTGCAGGAGGGGCGCGCTCCCATGTACGACCGGCGCTGCCTCTCCCTCGCGGAGGAGGAGGTGCGCCGCCTGGCGAAGAAAGGGCGTCCCTACGCCCTGCGTTTCAAGGTCCCGGAGGGGGAGACGGTGGTGAGGGACGCCATCCGGGGCGAGATCACCTTCCACAACAGGGAGATAGAGGACTTCGTGCTCCTGCGCAGCGACGGCACCCCCACCTACAACCTGGCGGTGGTGGTGGACGACGTCGAGATGCGCGTCAGCCACGTGGTGCGCGGGGATGACCACCTCTCCAACACCCCCAAGCAACTGCTGCTCTACCGAGCCCTGGGCGCGGAGGCACCCGCCTTCGCCCACCTGCCCATGATCGTGGGGCAGGACGGCAAGCCCCTCTCCAAAAGACACGGCGACGTGTCGGTGGGGCACTACCGGGAAACGGGGTTTCTACCCGAGGCCATGGTCAATTTTCTCGCGCTGCTGGGCTGGTCGCTGGATGACTCCACCACCATCATTGACCGCGAGACCCTGGTGGCCGGCTTCAGCCTGGAGAGGGTGACCTCCAAGCCCGCCGTGTGGGACACGGACAAGCTCTACTGGTTGAACTCCCAGTACATCATGGCCCACGGCGACGGCGAACTCGCGGAGGCGGTGGCGCCCTTCCTGGCGCGCGAGGGCCTGATCGCCGAGGATGACGGGGAGGCGCTGGACAAGCTGCGAAGGGCCGCTCCCCTCATCCGGGAGAGGATAAAGGTTCTCTCCGACGCCGTGCCCCTGCTGGCTTTCCTTTTCCGGGAGGTGGAGACGGAGGCGGAAGCGCGCGAACTACTCCGCGGGGAGGAGAACAGGGAGGTGCTCAGGGAGGCGGGAAAGCGCCTCCTGGAACTGGAATTATTTGACACAGGGAGCATCGAGTCCCTCCTGCGCGCCATGGCGGAGGAGATGGGCCTTAAGCCGCGCAAGGCCTTTCAGCCCATCCGGGTGGCCCTCACGGGGAGCAAGATCAGCCCGCCGCTTTTCGAATCCATGGAGCTGCTGGGCCGGGAGAAATGCCTGCAGCGCATCGCCCGCGCCCTGGACCAGGGATAGGCGGCGCGAGGAGCGGGCGGCGCGTCTTCTTATGTCGGCATATCGGTGACGGGTTTGCGCGAGAGGGGGCCACGTTGCGCTTGAGGTGGCTGGGGACGGCGGGTTTCGAGCTGGTCAGCGAGGATACCAGCGCGCTCATAGACCCTTACCTCACGCGCAACCACCGCGCCACCCCGAAGCAGGACCTTGGGCCGGAAGATTTCTCGCACGCGCGGGCCATCTTCGTGACCCACGGGCATTTCGACCACGCTTTCGACGTCCCGGCCCTGGTAGCCGCCTCGGGGGCCGCGGTTTACGCCTCCCACGCCGTTTGCGCTTCGCTTGCGGCGAAGGGGGTTCCCCGGACCTCCCTGCATGCCACAGCGGCCGGCGCGGGCGCGGAGTTGGGGCCCTTCCGCTTTACCGCGGTCCCGGCGTGCCACGTCACCTTCGACTTCCGGCTGGTGCTTTCCACCATCCCGCGCTGCCTCCCCAGGCTGGCCACCCTGGCGGGACTGGGGCCGCGCCGCTACCCCGCTGGGCAGGTGCTGGGGTGGCTGGTGGAGGTGGAGGGGAAGAACCTCCTCCACCTGGGCAGCGCCTGCATGGCCTGGGTACCGGACCGCAGGGTGGACGTCTTCATGGTGCCCGCGCAGGGGAGGACGGACATCAGCGAGGTCGCCGCCGAGCTGGTGCGCAGGGTAAACCCGGGCAAGGTAGTGGCCCATCACCATGACGACTTCTACCCTCCCCTGAGCCGCAGCGTGGACCTGGCGGGGTTCGAGGGCGAGATACGCTCCCGCGGCGTGGTGGCGGATTTGCTGCTGCCTACCATCAACGAGCCGGTGGAGATCTGAACCCCGCAACCGGCCGCCCGCCTTTTATTGACGGGACCAGGGGTTGGTGATAATCTGTTTTGGGTTAAATTGCGTGAAGGTCGAGCGGCAGAAAAGGCCGCCTGCCAGCGTGAACACTCCAAGGGATGGGATTCTCACCCTGGGACGCAGAAGCCGGGAAAACCCGGGATTAAAGGAGGAGGTGAGAACCGAAACCAGCCTCTTTATCTGCGAAGTTTCCTACGGGTTTGAAGAAGCGAGGTGAGTCATGTCCTACGATTACGATCTGCTCATCGTGGAGATAAAGGAGGGTGTGGCGACGGTAACCCTTAACCGCCCTCCCCTCAATCCCCTCAACGCCGATCTCTTCAGCCAGATCGGCAGGTGCGCGGACGAACTGGCCGCGGACGACCAGGTCAGGGCGGTGGTGATCACCGGCGGGGAGAAGAATTTCGCCGCGGGCGCCGACATCAAGGAGATGGCCGAGGCCAGCGCCGTGGAGATAACCAAGTTCAACGTCCTGGCGCAGGAGAGCTTCAGCAAGGTGGAGAACATACCCAAGCCGGTGATCGCGGCCATCAACGGCTTCGCCCTGGGGGGAGGCTGCGAGCTGGCTGCCTCCTGCGACTGGCGCTACGCCCACGAAAACGCCAAGATAGGCCAGCCGGAGATCCTCCTGGGCATCATCCCCGGAGCCGGCGGGACGCAGAGGCTTCCCCGCCTCATCGGGCCCGCCAGGGCGAAGGAGATGATCTACAGCGGCCGGTTCTACAGCGCCCAGGAATGCCTGGAGATGGGGCTGGTTCAGAAGGTCGTCTCCGGGGAGGAGTCGGTCATCGAGTACGCCCGCAAGGTCGCCGCCAAGTACGCCACTGGCCCGGCGGTGGCCCTGGCCATGGCCAAGAGGGCCATCAACAAGGGCATGGAATGCTCCATCGCAGAAGGATTGGTCATCGAGTCGCAGGGATTCACCATCTGCTTCGCCTCGGAGGATCAGAAGATAGGTATGCGCACCTTCCTGGCCGAGGGACCCGGGAAGGCCAAGTTCGTAGGCCGTTAGGGGCGCGTACTAAATGAACATAGATGAGCCGGGCGTCGCGGGCCCGGTGCAGGAGGAGCGGTAACGTACGCCGAGGAGTTCGAAGAGGTAAGGAGGTTGATTGATGATCGATTTCGAACCCAGCGAAGAACAAAAAGCAGCAGTGAAGATGGCCCACGAGTTCGCCCTCAACGAGATGAGGCCCGTCGCGCTCGAATGCGACAAGACGGGCGAGATCCCCGACGAGCTCATCAAGAAGGCCGCGGCGGCGGGACTGACCGCCATGGCCATCCCCGAGGATTACGGCGGGGGCG
>CAKZMC010000098.1 GCA_937128055.1 uncultured Actinomycetes bacterium
GATGAGGTCTACACCCAGCACCTCGCGGTGCCCGTCGGAGTTCACCGCGATGGCGATGACGCACACTATATTCGGCTCCTCGCTATTTACTATGGGTAGTACATAGCACGGGCAACGGCAAACCCTCGAAATCTAGCTTTCCAGCAATTAGGTAGATCATGGTGATCAGATTCTTTACGTTTCGATAACCCCTGGCCCTTCTCTTGGCTGCCTGGACGAGTCCATTGATGGCCTCCAGCACCCCGGTGCTAATCTTGTGATGGTGCCAGGCGAGCACCCCCTCCCAGTGATTCCTTATGGTGTGGGCCGCACGGCGCATGGGCTCCAGGCGAGAGTGGGTGGCCCGCCAGAACCAGCGATAGAGGTACTCCTCCGCATCCTCCGCCTCCACCTCGAAGAAGGAGTCGAAGGCCAGGGAGAGCTGATAAGCCCGGGCGGTCTTGAGGCCCGAGGTGAGCAGGGCCTCCAGGTCCCTCCTCTGGCTCTCCTTGAGGTTTTCCGGCCTCTTCAGCCAGAGATAGCGGGTGCCCTTGAGCGCCTCCTTCTCCTTTCGCTCGGCCCTCCTCACCTCGTCCACCGCCCGGGATACGGCCTGCTTGAGATGGAAGCGGTCGTAGATGATCTCCGCCTGGGGGAAACGCTCCTGGATGCCCGCGATGTAGGCCGGGCTCATGTCGCAGCAGAAACGCTTGACGGAGGAGGGATCCCCTCCGCGTTCCTTAAGCTCGCCCGAGAAGGAAGCGACCGTTTCCGCATCCTTGCCCGGGCAGGCGTAGACGACGGAGCGCCTGGCGCGGTCCAGGTCCAAGAAGACGGTCACGTAGCGGTGCCCCCTTGCCGAGGAGGTCTCGTCCAACCCCACCTCGGAGAGGGAGCGGAGGTCGAGGTCCGCGCGGGCGCGCTCCACCCAGTATTCCATCACCCTCCAGATACGGGTGTCGTGCTCGCCGGTCAGGCGGGAGATGGCCGCCACCGGCATCTCGGAGGAAAGGAGCATCAGATAGGCCTCGAAGAGCAGGGTGAAGCCGGAGCCTGCCCTGGCCCAGGGGACCTCGGCCGTCTTTATCCCGCACCGGGCGCAATCGGTGCGGGGCAAGCGGGCGTGGAGGAAGGTCAGGTGCTCAAAGAAGTTGAGGTGCCTCCAGGTCTTCTCACGGGTGTCGTAAGCCTTCTTCCCGCCTTCCCCGCAGCTGGGGCAGGAAAACGTGGCGCCCCTGGGAAAATCCAGCCAGATGTCCAGCTTCCCCTCCCCGGGGCTGAATCTCACTTCCCTCACCATCCAGGGATCCTCCAAACCCAAGGCCAGCTTGAATAGGTCCTTCTGTTTCATTCCCTCTCCTCCTCGCTTCCGATCCTTTCTTTGCTATTTCATTCCTCCGAGGAGAAGCGTTATCCTTGTTAAGTGACGGATTACCCACACGATCTAGCGAAGAGCCAAAAACCTATTCGAAATAAGTGCTTTCTTGCTCTGCTTCTTCGCAAGGATTGATGGAGGCGGAAACCACCGTCTTGAACAGTTTGCTCAGGAGAGAGGGTTGTCTCCCTCATGAGCTGAGCCGGATTGAGCTTTCTGTATATGCGCCTGAGCTTGCGCTTGACGATCTCGTCCACCTCGGGACCCTCGAGTATCCTCTGGTAGGGGTCTTGGGCTCGTCGTAGCGCTTCTTTGCCCTGGAGCCCTCCCGCACCTTCCCTCGAAGCCTCGCCTGGGTCTCACAAGAAGTTGAGGTAGGGGCAGAGCACCTCATAGAGCCGGTTTAAGAGGAGGAGCTGCTCCCCTGTGTCGTAGCGGAAATAC
>CAKZMC010000099.1 GCA_937128055.1 uncultured Actinomycetes bacterium
CCGCCACGCAAACGGCCGCCCCCTGGTAATCGCCCCCGCCTGCCAGGACGAAGGTGAGAGCCACCAGGCCGTAGGCCGCGGCCATGCACAGCAGGGGCAGGCCGAAAAGGATCAGGTAGGAGAGGACGAGGCGGCGGGGGGGCACCCGCAGAAGGACCTCATCCCCCACCTCCGCCCCCACGTCGTCGCGGGCCCAGAACTCCATGGTATGCTCTCCGCGGCGGGCCAGCAGCCCGCAACCCCCGCACTCAGCGCAGTTCACGCGCGCCACGCGCACCAGCGCGGTGCGCCCTTCCTTCTCCATGACCATGCCCCTGCACTCCATGATCACAGTATATGCGCTCGCCCGGCCGCGGGCACCTGGCAGCAGACGCCCTTTCCCCGCCTCCCGGTGGCCCCAATGCACACACCGCGTTCCATCCTGCGCCCTTACCGCTCCCGCCGGAGATGAGGCGCGGCCGCACGAACGCAGCTCGCATGCCTGCTCCCCGGGGCCCCGCTAACGACCGGGGTAGAGCCGGGCGCAAGGATTTTCCTATATAAACCGCTTTTTCACGGCAGAGAGGGGACTGCTCAGGGGTGGACAACAATGCATTCAAGGTTTAAATTACAATACGGTTTTTGTTCGTCAAAGCACGGTGGAAACATACGTCAATGAAAAGAACAGGATCGGCGGCGGGAAGAAGGATCCCCAGGCTCATTCCCAGGATCAGGGGTGGCGTACATCCTCCCGACAGCAAGCAACTGACCGCCGACAAACCCATACGCAAGATGGATGCTCCCTCCACCGTCGTACTCCCGCTGCGCCAGCACCTGGGAGCCCCCTGCTCGCCCACGGTCGGCAAGGGGGACAGGGTTCTGGTGGGAACGGTGGTGGGTGACGCGGAGGCCTTCGTTTCGGCGCCCG
Source organism: uncultured Actinomycetes bacterium (assembly GCA_937128055.1). Lineage (GTDB taxonomy): Bacteria > Actinomycetota > Geothermincolia > Geothermincolales > RBG-13-55-18 > JACIXC01. The sequence continues at coordinate 908 of CAKZMC010000099.1, forward strand.
TGCACTCCAGCGTCTCGGGCACGGTGCAGAATGTCGCGCCCTATCCCCACCCGGCAGGGGGCGAGGTGCTCGCGGTCATCGTCGAGAACGACGGCGAGAACGAAATAGACCCAGGGCTATCACCCCGCGACTGGAAAAAATTAGATGAGGATGGGATCCGGCGCGCCGTGCGCTCCGCGGGCATGGTGGGCCTGGGGGGAGCCGCCTTCCCCACCCATGTCAAGCTCAGCCCGCCCCGCCAGTACCCCATAGACACGGTCATCCTCAACGGCGCGGAATGCGAGCCTTTCCTGACCTCCGATTACCGGCTCATGCTCGAGGCCGCGGAGGAGATCGTGGAGGGACTCCGCATCATCATGAAGGCAGTGGGGGCTCCCCGCGGCGTCGTCGCCGTGGAGGACAACAAGCCGCAGGCCCTGCGCGCCATGGCGGAGACCATCCGCGACCCCGCCATCGAACTGCGCTCCCTGCACACGCGCTACCCCCAGGGAGCCGAGAAGGTGCTCATCACCACCGTCCTGGGGCGCGAGGTTCCCTCCGGAGGGCTGCCCATGCACGTGGGGGTGGTGGTGAACAACGTGGGGACCGCCCAGGCTATCGCGCGTTATTTCCGTACCGGCATGCCGCTGGTGGAGCGCGTGGTAACCGTGACGGGTTCCGTGGTCAGGGACCCTTCCAACCTTTTGATACCCCTGGGAAGCAGCTTCGCGTCCGCGGTAGAGGCATGCGGCGGTTTCAGCGAGACACCGGCCAAGGTGATCATGGGCGGCCCCATGATGGGGCTGGCCCAGTACACCCTCGACGTCCCCGTGGTCAAGGGGACCTCGGGCATACTCGCCCTCTCCTCCGCGGAGGCGGGATACGAGATACTGAGGGAGCCGGTATGCATTCGCTGCGGGCGTTGCGTGCAGGCCTGCCCCATGAACCTCATTCCCAACTACCTGGCAATATATGGCCACCGCGAGAAGTGGGCGGACCTTGAAAGGCTGCACATAAACGACTGCATAGAATGCGGGTGCTGCACTTACACCTGCCCCACCCGGAACCCTATCGTGCAGCTCATCAAGGCAGGGAAAGTGGAGCTGGAGCGCAGGAAGGCGCTCGTCGAGAAGCGCCGGAAGGATAAAGCCGGCGCGGAGCAGGGCGAGGGGGGCGGCGATGGAGGGCGGTAGGTTCATCGTCTCCACGTCCCCCCACATCAGGGACCCCATCACCACGCGGAGGATCATGTGCCACGTCATCGTCGCCCTGGCGCCGGTCACCGTCTACGCCGTGGTCATCCACGGCATCCACGCCTTTTATGTGCTCGTCTCATCCATCGCGGGAGCGATGCTCGGCGAGCTGGCCATGCAGAGGGGGAGGGGGCTCCCGGTCACCCTCGACGACTGCAGCGCCCTCCTCACCGGGCTGCTGCTCGCCCTCACCCTGCCTCCCCAGCTTCACTGGTGGATCGCCCTGGTGGCGGGGTTGGTGGCCACGGTGCTGGGGAAGCAGATCTTCGGCGGTCTGGGGCACAACCTCTTCAACCCCGCCCTGGTGGGAAGGGCGGTGGCCTTCGTTTCCTGGGCCGGATACATGAACGCCGGCTACGTGAAGACGGCGGCCATCGGCATCGCCAACACCGCCACGCACAAGGCCATCGTGAAGGCGGTGGACGTGGCCAGCGGGGCCTCGCCCCTGGCGGCCATGAAGATCGTCTACGATCCCGCATCAAGCCCCATCGGCCCAGGGGGAGTCCCCCACGGGATACAGGCCTCCAGCTACTACAAACCGCTCTTCCTGGCTAACCCGTGGGGCTGCCTGGGAGAGGTATCCGCGCTGCTGCTCATCCTGGGGGGCATCTACCTCCTGGCCGTGCGCGTCATCGGCTGGAGGATACCGGTGATCTACGTGGGCACGGTGGCCGTGCTCACCTCCTTCACCGGGAGGGACCCCCTCTTCTACACCCTGGCGGGCGGCCTGCTCATCGGGGCCATCTTCATGGCCACCGACTACACCACCAGCCCCCTGGCCGACAAGGGAAAGATCTTGTATGCGCTGGGGCTGGGGCTGGTCACCTGGCTGCTGCGCTTCTGGTCCAACAACCCCGAGGGGGTCATGTTCGCTATCCTCTTCATGAACGGGCTGGTACCCATCATCGACCGTTACATCCTGCCGCGCACCTACGGCACGGTGAAGAAACCCCGGGGGGGCGAGACGTCATGATACGCCATATCCTCAACCTGGGACTGCGCCTCTTCCTGGTATGCGCCGTGGCCGCCGTGGGGCTGGGATTGACCTACACCCTGGTGAAGGAGCGCATCGCGGAGCAGGAGCAGAAGCGCAAGGCGGAGGCGGCGGATACGGTGCTGGCCCCCCTGCAGGCCGAGGCGGAGGAGGACCTGGACCTGACGGCCTCGCTGCAGGAGGATTTCCCCGACCTCATCAGCGTCTTCGAGGGCAAGGGCGCGGCGGGGGATGTCGTCGGGTACGCCTTCGTGCTCAAGAGCAAGGGCTATAACTTCATCACCATGGCGGTGGGGGTGAGCACGGAGGGCAAGGTCACCGGGATCAAGGTGGTCACCAACGAGGAGACGCCCGGCCTCGGCTCGGTGGCGGCGGAATCCGAGCAGTTTCTCGGCCAGTACCAGGGCAAGGGCCCGGACCCCCTCACCCTGCGCGTGGACGTGGATGCCTACAGCGGGGCCACCTTCACCTCCAGGGGCATCAACAACGGGGTGAACATGGCCCTGGAGATATGGAATAGATTGGGAGCGGAGGTCTAGGAGGCCCCATGGACAAGGAGGAGAGGAAAAGGACCCTGCGGGGGGAGTTCCTTAAGGGGTTCATCACCACCAACCCCCTGCTGGTGCTCATGGTGGGGTTGTGCTCCGCCCTGGCCATCTCCACGCGGGTGGAGAACTGCATCTTCATGGGCCTGGCGGTGATCTTCGTGCTCACCTGCTCCAACGTCATCATCTCCCTCATCCGCAACTTCATACCCGACCAGGTGCGCATCCCCATCTATATCGTGGTCATCGCCTCCTTCGTGACCATCGTGGACCTCACCCTTAAGACCATACCTCCCGTGTACGAACGGCTGGGGGTGTGGATCCCCCTCATCGTGGTCAACTGCATCATCCTGGCCCGGGCGGAGGGATACGCCTCCAGCGCCAAGGTCTCCCATGCCTTCATGGACGGCCTGGGAATCGGCCTGGGCTACACGGTGGTGCTGCTCATCATGAGCGTCTTCCGCGAGCTCTTCGGGACGGGGAAGATCGTCCTCTTCAACGCCACCATCATCGACCTTCACATCAAGGCGGTGCCGGTGATCCTCATCATGTTCCCGGGAGCCTTCATAACCTTCGCCATGCTTTCGGCCCTGCTGCAATGGCACCAGGCACGGCGGAAACCGGAAAGCAAGGAGGGGTCGGGATGAGCGAGGCCTGGCGTTACTTCCTGCTCCTCTTCGGCGCGGCCGTGGTGGCCAACATCCTGCTCATCCGCTTCATCGCCCTGTGTCCCTTCTTCGGCGTCTCCAACAGCCTGGAGACCTCCCTGGGCATGAGCATCTCGGTCATCTTCGTCATGACCATGGCCACCTCGGTGAGCTGGATAGCCTGGAATTACGTGCTGGAGCCGCTGGGGGTGGGGGAATTCCTCTACATCCCGACCTTCATCCTGGTCATCGCCAGCCTGGTGCAGTTCGTGGAGATGGTCATCAAGAAGACCAGCCCGCCGCTCTACAAGGCCATGGGCATCTACCTGCCCCTCATCACCACCAACTGCGCCGTGCTGGCCGCGGCCACGGAGAGCGTGAAGCCCGGCTTCTTCACCAAGCTGAACATCGCCTACCACTACGGGTTCGTGGAATCGATCGTCTATACCATCGGCGTGGCGGTGGGTTTCTCGCTGGTGCTCATCCTCTTCGCCGCCATGCGGGAGAGGCTGGAGCTGGCCCCCATTCCAAAGTTCTTCCGGGGAGTGCCCATCGCCTTCATCACCGCCGCCATCTTCTCCCTGGCCTTCATGGGATTCGCGGGGATGTTCGGGCTGTAGGTCAGCGAGAAGGGGCGGGTTTCGGGGAAGCAAGCATGGGGGAAGGGAAAGGCCTCGCGGGAGAAGTATCGAGGAGACGGGCGTAAGAGACAGGCGAGGAGAGAAAGGCAAGGAGAGGGAATTGGACTGGTCGCTGGTATGGAAGGCAGCCGTCTCCCTGGCGGGATTCGGCATCCTGCTGGGAGCCATCCTCGCCATCGCCTCGCGCCGTTTCCACGTTGAGGTGGACCCCCGTGTGGAGGCGGTGCTGGAGGCCCTTCCCAAATCCAACTGCGGCGCCTGCGGCCTGCCGGGATGCGAGGCGGCGGCCGCTGCGGTGGTGGCGGGAGAGGCGCCGGTCACCATCTGCAGGGCGGGCGGGCCCGACGTGGCGGCCGAGGTGGGGCGCATCATGGGGGTGGAGGCGGGGCCGGTCATCCCGCTGGTGGCCCACATCCACTGCCGGGGCGGCAAGTCGGTATCTCCCCTGCGCTCCTTCTATCAAGGCGTGAACTCCTGCCGCGCCGCGCAACTGGTGGGCGGCGGCAAGGCCTGCCCCTTCGGCTGCCTGGGCCTGCAGGACTGCGCCGAGGTCTGCCCGGTGAACGCCATCACCTTCGACGAGGAGGGCATCCGCAGGGTCAACGTGCGCAAGTGCACGGGATGCGGGCTCTGCTCCGATATATGCCCCCGCGGCCTCATCGAGATGGTCCCCGCCGACGCCCGCGTCTTCGTGCGCTGCAAGTCACGCTACACGGGGAAAAAGGCCACGGGCGTATGCAAGGTGGCGTGCACCGGCTGCCGCCGTTGCGAGAAGGCCTGCCCGGAAGATGCCATCCACGTCTCCGACGGCTTCGCCACCATCGACTACGAGAAGTGCACCAACTGCGGGGAGTGCGCCGCCGTATGCCCCACCGATTCCATCCAGGTATGGGTGCCGCACGACGAGCACCCGGAAGGCGGGGAGTTCGTTGTCCCCGAGAAGAAGAAGCCGGCGGGGAAGAAGCGGGAGAGGGCTGGCAACGGAGACGGGGATCAAGGCGGAGGCGAGATAGAGGAATAGCCCCCACAACCCTTCCCCTGCCCCTTCCTGTCAACACTTAGGTGGTCAACACTATGGGGCCAGGACCTTTCCCTTCTCGCCTCCTACCGTCACCCAGCAACCGCTTGCTCCCAGCTCCAGTCCGACGAACACTTTACTCAAAGGGTGCCACCTTTCGATTAGGTCTAACGACTACATCTGATTGTCCGGAGGTGCCCGGTCATCATCATTCCAGGCCTCATTCGTTGCTTTTTCGTCCCGGGGTAACGGGATATGTTGCCTGGTATCCGGGGGTCTTCCTACCCTCCGCGCAGCCAGCGCAGGGTATGAGCGAGAAAGGGATACGTTTCCTCGAGACGCATGAAATCCGGCCCGCTCAAGGCACCCCTTTCCCGCGCCCAGGGCACGCGGTTGTCGTAGGCCATCTCCACACGCACGGGAGAGTCCAGCGCGAACTCCCTCTCCAGGAGCGCGAGGAGCCTGGCGACAAGGGTTTCGCAATGTTGCCGGACACCCCATCCTCCATCCCCCAACTCCCCGGGGAGGTAGATGCCCAGCAGGCGCGGCGAACGGTAGATCGCGATCACGGGGTCGTAAACAAGCGCGAAAAGGCGGGTCCGGAAGCGGACGATGTGGTGCCCGCTCTCGGGCAGGTAGCAGCCCCCCTCCTCTCGACCACCGCGCTCGCACGCCGGAAAGACCTCCTCCACCAGCCCGCACACGATCTCCTCCAAGTGGCAGGCAATCTCATCCAGGCTTATGTCCTTCGAGAGTGAGACCTCGGCGAAAAGGGACCCCCGCAGGGAGGGCTCACTTCCCTCTTCCTCTATCTCCAGCGGTTCCAGGAAGTGCAGGATCGCCCTGGCCGCGTAGGCATCGTAGGCATTCTCCCCCATCCCCGAGAAACGACGCAGGGAATCGCGGCCTAACTGCAGGAGGCGCGCTCGAAACTTCACTGCGCCCCGCCGCTCCCCGTGTTCGGGAGGGAGGAGAAATGGTATTCTCTGGTAATCCCTGGTGAGCACGTCCCGCACGTGTGCAGGGAAATCGGGGCGGTCGAAAGCCTCCTTCTGCGAGGGATAGAGGAAGGCGATCTTCCAGCCGTCGGGTAGGGGCGGGAGCAAGCTGACGGGGAGGTAATGCGGCGAGGTGCCGGGCGGCGGCTGCCCTCTCCGCAAGGCGGCGCGCACTTCTCCCATCACATATGCCGGGTAGTAGGCCCGCGTCTGGTAGACGGCCGCGAAGGGGCTTAGCGTTCCCTCCCCTTCCACCTCGTCCCCTTCCTGGATGTCTCCCCGGAAGATGCCTTCCTTGATCCCGCCCACGTCCAGCCGCGCAAATTTCCTTCCCCGGAATTTCTTCCTCTTAGCCTCCTCGTGCTCGCTCAGGGCGCAGCATAGGGAGAACTTGCCCATCTCTTCGGCCAGCACATCCCTTCTCCTGGCGGGTGGCACGCGGTACCTTTCCTCTTCCATGCCCTGATTATAGAACATGGGCGTTGCCGGACATGGACGAGGTCAGGCCCAATTCATATAAAAAGCCGCCAAGCCTCTTCTTTTCACATCCCTGAGGCCGGGAACGACCGGGAAGGTCGCAGCGGAGCCTGCGAAGCAGACAACCGCACGGCAGCCCGGCCCGAAATGAAGGCGGATCTCCACCCAGCAGGCCCGGGGAACTACAGGGTCGGTCGCAGCGAGGGCGCCTTTCCCGAGGTTCCGGGCCCATGAGAAAGGCAGGCGGCGTCGAGCGAGACCGTTACCCTGAGGCACCGGGCCGGAAGAAGGAGAAAAGACACCATATGATGCCTGACTTTGATGTTGCCCTGGATGGTAAGATATACCTATCATCCCATAGGCGCGAGCATCTCACGGAGACGTAAAGCATGGCGAGACAGGGGAAGGTCGTGATCTACGGGGCGGGGATGTCCGGGCTCGTCGCCGCCATCGACCTCTCGCGGCACGGCTACCGGGTGGCCGTCCACGACCGCGAGGAGGGCTTCGGCGGCGGCCGCAAGTACAACCCCTCCACCCACACCACCTCCATCGACGTGGAGCGCACCTCCGAATTCATAGGCCTGGACCTCTCGCCCGTATTCCATCCCCTCGTCTCCTGCCCCTTCTACTTCCACGAGACGGTACTCCACCCGCCGCTGGAGGTCCTGGACCTGCATACCGTGGAGAGGGGGAACCGCCCCACCAGCCTGGACAGCTTGCTCTTCACGGAGGCGACGCGGCTGGGGGTGGAATTCCGCTTCGGCTCGCCCCTCAGGAGGGAGGACCTTCCGAAACTGCCGGACAACACCATAATCGCCTGCGGCCTGACCCCCAGCGTCTATGAGATGCTCGACCTCCCCTACCTGCGCTGGTACGGCTGGACCTCGCGCGGGGAAGCCGGGTTCAGCAACCGCTCATGGATCTGGCTGGATGAGTCGATCACCGAGTACGGCTACCTCAGCTCCTGCAACAATTTCTATTTCGACTTCCTCTTCTCCACCCGGCATATCGACGAAAACACCTTGAGCAGATACCGCGGCTTCATACTCCGTCACCAGGGAGTCGAACACCATGACTGGGACTACATCTCGGGGGCCGTGCCCCTGGCCAGCCCGCAAAACCCCCGCCTTTTCCACCACGGCCTCATCCTCTGCGGGACCATCAGCGGGGCCATGGATCCCTTCTTCTGGTTCGGCATCCTCGGCGCCCTGGTCACCGGCAAGGTGGCAGCCATGGCCGTCTACGACCGCTCAAAGGCCGCCGAGGAATTCAGCCGCTTCAACCGCAATTTCGCCCGCGCTCTCCTTTTCAAGAACAAGGTCTGGTACCGCATCCGCCCCCACGTCAACTGGCTGGAGTGGAACATCAGGCTTATAGGCCCCGAGCGCGTCCGGAAGATGGCGAAGCTCTACTATAGTCACTTCCACGCCCCCTTCAACCTTCCCGGTTTCGCCCGCCTCGGCGTCTATTGACGCATCCTATGCAAAGCCCGTTCAAAGCCAGGCTTCCGGGATCGGGTCCGGGAGAGCGACATCGCAAGCGGCCTCTTGCTCTCTCCCCACCAGGCCGCGTGCGACCGTGTTGGTCATGGCATGGCATGCGGATCGAAATCACTATCCGGCGGCCCGGCTGCCCAAGGACCTACCCTGAGGCCCCGGGCCGGAAGAAGGAGGGATCTCCACCCACCTTGCCCGGAGAACTATGGGGTCGGTCGCAGCGAGGGCGCCTTTCCAGGCGTTCTTTCCTTTTAAGCGAGGCAGGTGGCGCCGAGCGAGAACGTTACCCCAAGGCTCCGGGCCGGAAGAAGGAAGGATCTCCACCCGACTTGCCCGGGAACGGCCGAGTTGGTCGCAGCGCAGCCTGCGGAGCG
>CAKZMC010000100.1 GCA_937128055.1 uncultured Actinomycetes bacterium
CACCCTCCTGCTTATACCGTAGCGGGAGGGTATGACAATATATTGTGGCTTCCTGAGAAGATGTCATAATCGTTTACCCGAAACAGCAGGAGGAATAACCTCCTGAGGAGGCCGTCGCATTGCCTTGACATGTCGTGGCCATTAAAATAGGGGCCGAAAAGGCGGAACGGGATGTGGCGCAGCTTGGTTAGCGCGCTTGACTGGGGGTCAAGAGGTCGCCGGTTCAAATCCGGCCATCCCGACCAGAGATACGGGGGCGGCTTCCATCCGCCCCCTGATCGTAGGCGGGACAGGCGAATGCCGGACGTTGACTTCCCGCGGAAGAGGGGAGGAGGCGCGGTTCCGGTTTACGCGAGGATAGACGAGGTGTGTGATGATCAGAAAAAATCTCGCCAATATCTTCACCTGCATGCGCATCGCGCTCATCCCCCTGGTTATATGGCTTATCTTTGCGGCTTCTGCGCATGAGATGGACGCGGCCCATGCGTGGGCCCTGGCGGTCTTCCTCTTCGCGGCCCTTACCGACTTCATCGACGGCCAGATAGCAAGGCGGACCAACACCATCTCGGAGTTCGGAAAGGTGGTAGACCCGCTGGCCGACAGGCTCCTGGTAATATCGGTGCTGGTGGCCCTCATGTGGAGGAGGTTCATGCCGCTCTGGATGGGACTGGTTATCGTGGGCCGCGACGTCCTTATGCTCGTGGGCGCCCCCGTGGTGGGCATAAGGGACAAGGAGACGAGGGAAAAGCTCGCCGTGCACTGGACGGGCAAGCTGGCTACCGCACTCCTCTTCGTCTCCATCTGTATCTTCATCCTGTGGAACGTCGAGCACCACGTCAATCCGGTGGGTATGGTCATCTTCTGTGTCGGCATACTCTTTTCCTATGTAAGCGGTTTCATCTACATGCGTCGGGGTATAAAGTTGTTAGGGACGCCGAGAGTGAAAAACGCCGGCTGAACGGGCTTTAGATATGCAAGTTGCGCTATAATTGCTGCGTCGAAAAAAGGGACATTATCTGGAAGCTGGCCGCACAAAACGCCTTGGCCGGAGGGTGCTGACGGCCGGTATACGCGCCGTTCACCGGGACGTGGAAGAATCGTAGAGGAGGTGGGCATATGTCTTCACATTACGCGCAGGAAAAGGACCTCTCACAGGCGGTTCGCATAAGCTGGCTGGGACACGCGATGTTCCTGCTCGAGGACGGTGCCGGACATCGCCTGGTGACCGACCCCTACGGAGAGGGCGTGGGCTATACGCTGCCTCAGGTGGAAGCCGATATCGTCCTGGTGAGCCACGACCATTTCGACCATGCCAACGTGAGCATGGTGAAGGGCAACCCGCAGGTAGTGAGCGACCCTACTCCGCGCGACATAGACGGGGTGGAGATCGAGGGCTTCGCCACCTACCACGACGGCAGCGCGGGAAAGGAACGCGGCCCAAACCTGGTCTTCCGCTTCCGCATGCAGGGCCTTACCTTTCTGCATATGGGAGACATAGGGCATATGCTCCCGGACGACCTGCGGGAAGCGCTGCGGGGAGCGGACGTGCTCTTCGTGCCGGTGGGTGGCACCTTTACCGTCGACGACGCAGGGGCCGCTGAGCTGGTCGCGGCGTTGGCGCCGCGTATCGCCATTCCCATGCATTTCCGCAACGCGGCCTGTGCGTTTCCCATCCTTACCGAGGAGCCCTTCCTGGCCCGCTTCCCGCGCGTGGAAAAGGCCGGCAAGAATCCCGTTTACATTTCCGCCGGGGACCTGCCGGAGCCGACCCTCGTGCTGGTCCTCGACTACCTCGCTTGAGGACGTCGCGAGGCGCCTGGTACGCAAGCCGGTGGGATAGCGTCCAACGGGGCGGGCGCCAGGCGGGCATGATGAGGGCGACAACTGCCCACCCTGCTCGCAGGGCCCCGAATACAGGGAGAACGGCGTAGCGGAGTGGAGGTCTCCAGAGCGTGAAGGCAGTGATCATGGCGGGAGGCCAGGGCACCAGGTTGCGGCCGTTGACCAGCAACCAGCCCAAGCCCATGCTGCCGGTGGTCAACCGCCCCATGATGGAACATATCCTCAATCTCCTCATCGCCAGCGGTTTCGAGGAGATGGTGGTCACCCTGCAGTTCCTCCCCACCCTGATAAGCAACTATTTCGGGGACGGCAAGGACTGGGGCGTTAGCATCGCCTACAGCACGGAATCCGTCCCGCTGGGCACGGCGGGAAGCGTAAGGAACTGCGCACATCAACTCGACGGCACCTTCCTGGTCATCAGCGGCGACGCCTTGACGGACATCGATCTCTCCCGAGTGGTGCAATTCCACCGCGACAAGGGAGCGGTTGCCACCATCACCCTGGTACGGTCAGCGAACCCGCTGGAATTCGGGATCGTGGTCACCGACGCGGAGGGGCGCATCGAGAGGTTCCTGGAGAAGCCAAACTGGGGCCAGGTGTTCAGCGACACCATAAACACCGGCATCTACGTGCTCGAGCCCGACGTGCTCGACCTCATACCCGCGGACCAGGCCTTCGACTTTTCCAAGGACCTCTTCCCGCTGCTCTTGGAGAACGGGTATCCCCTCTGCGGATATATCGCGGACGGTTACTGGTGCGACATCGGCAACTTCGAACAGTACATCTCCGCACACCGCGACATCCTTGACGGAAAGGTAAGGATCGACCCCCCGGGTTTCCGCATGTCCGAAAACATCTGGGTGGGGGAAGGCGTGGACATCGACCCGGAGGTGGACCTGAGGGGACCGGCGGTGCTGGGCGACCACTGCAAGGTGGAGAGGGGTTGCAAGATAAGGGAGTACACGGTGCTGGGCCATAACGTGATCGTCAAGGGGGATTCCTTCGTTCACCGGGCGATCATCTATGACAACTCCTTCATCGGCAACAGCTGCCATCTCAGGGGCTGCGTGGTGGGGAAGAACTGCGATCTCAAGGCCAACGTGCGGCTGGAAGAGGGGGTGGTCGTCGGGGACGAGTGCCTGATAGGGGAAAGCGTGCTGGTCAACCACGACGTCAAGATCTACCCCTTCAAGACCGTGGAGACGGGGGCCACGGTGAATACGAGCATCGTATGGGAATCCAAGGGAGTGCGCACGCTCTTCGGAAAGAGGGCGGTGTCCGGGATAATGAACGTCGACGTGACCCCGGAGCTGGCCCTGAGGGTGGCCATGGCCTACGGGTCGACCATGCCCATGGGTTCCACGGTGGTGACCTCGCGAGATCCCTCGCGCTCCGCCAGGACCATCAAGCGCGCGGTCATCAGCGGGCTGAACGCCTCGGGCGTAAACGTCTCCGACCTGGAGGTCTCCCCCGCACCCGTGAATCGCTACGCCATCCGGGCAGAGAGGGCCGTGGGAGGCGTGGACGTCCGCATCTCCGCCTTCGACCCCCAGTCCATAGAGATACGCTTCTTCGACGAACAGGGCATAGACATATCCGAGGGCAAGCAGAGGGAGATAGAGAAGATCTTCAGCCAGTCCAGCTTCCGGAGAGCGTTCATCGATGAGATCGGGGCCATCGTCTTTCCCCCACGCGTGCTGGAAATGTATACCAACTCGCTCCTGGCCGAGCTCGACCTCGAGCAGCTGCGCGCCAAGAGGTTCCGCGTCGTCATAGACTACGCCTTTTCCAGCGCCAGCATGATCCTTCCAGGCATCCTCGGCAAGATGGGATGCGACGTCCTGAACCTCAACAACTTCACGGATGAAAACCGCATCACCCTTTCCCAGGAAGAGCTCAACACCTCCCTGCGCAACCTCTCCCAACTGGTCAAAGCCTCGGAGGCGGAGATCGGCATCCTCCTAGACAACGCAGCGGAGAGGATCTACCTGCTGGACGAGAAAGGGCGGCAGGTCCACCCCCAGACGGCGCTGCTCCTTTTCGTGAGGATACTTGGAGAGGCAGGCAAGAGGGGTGGGATAGCGGTGCCGGTGAGCGTGACCTCCCTGGTCGAGGAAGTTGCCGCCGCATACGGCAACCAGGTGGTGCGCACCAAGGTAAGCCGCAGCGCGCTGATGAAGGCTTCCCTGGAGAAGGGAGTGATATTCGCCGGAGCGGGAAGCGGAGGGTTCATTTTCCCCTCCTTCCTGCCCACCTACGACGCCATGGCCAGCGCCGCAATCCTTCTCGACAACCTGAGCAAGACCGGCAAGGCGCTCTCGCAACTGCTGGAGGAGCTGCCGCCCATACACATGCTATCCACCGAGCTCCCCGCGTCCTGGGACCAGAAAGGCACCATCATGCGGCGCCTGGTGGAGGAAACGGGCGAGGGGAGGCTTGAGCTCATAGACGGGGTGAAGATCCACCTGGACGGCCACGCATGGATACTGGTGCTGCCGGATCCCGATGAGCCAACCCTCCACCTCATCAGCGAGGCGGAGGACGACACGAGGGCGGCGCGCATCATCGCCGAAACCAGCAAGAGGATCCTCGGCTTCACCTCGTGAGAGCCGCGGCGCGCACCCCTCCGTTGCCCGGCATCAATCTTTGCCGCGCCGTGGCGGCCACAATCGCGTTTCCCCCGCGGCGCAAGACCGCAACAAGGTTCTGAGGGGGAGAACGGCATCTGCGGGACGTCCTTGCCTATACCATGCCATGCAGCTAAACTTCATCATTAAGAGCGAGCAAGGAGAGCGTATATCGCGATAATCGCGGCATCAATCCGGGGGTACACGACGAACGCGCCGGCGCTCGGGCTGCTGGAAACCCTGACGGGTTGAGCCGGCAAGGCGGTGCGAATAGCCGCCAAGGGGTAATCCTCAGAGAAAGGTGGTGATGCTGTGTGAGCGTGGACTTCCACCCGCAGGGCGCACTCTTGATCATCGACATGCTCAACGATTTCATCGACGAGAGGGGATCCCTGGTGGTCCCCGGAGCCAGCCGCATCGTTCCCCGCATACGCCAGCTGCTGGATGATGCGCGCATGCAGGGAATCCCGGTCATTTTCGTGGCCGATTCCCATAGCGAAGACGACCGCGAGTTCCGCTTCTGGCCGGCCCATGCCATAGCCGGCACCTGGGGGGGAGAGGTTATACCGGAACTGGCTCCCCAGCCCGGAGAGCCGGTTATCCGCAAGCGAAGGTATAGCGCGTTCTTCGGCACAGACCTCGACCTCTACCTGCGCGAACACGGTATAAGCAAGCTGTACCTGACCGGCGTGCTCACCAACATATGCGTATACGCCACCGCTCTGGACGCAGCGATGCGCAACTACCAGGTCGCCGTTTTCAAAGACGCCGTGGCCTCGTTGCACGAGGAAACGGACGCCTTTATCTTCCGTCAACTCGATGAAGTCCTCCAGGCCGAGTTGATATGAGAAAGGAGGTGGGGATGCCTTTCCACATCGCTTCCCCCGAGGAGATCCTGCAGGGCAAGGTGACCGACGTCTACTTCGTGAACGTGGTCAAAGCCCTGCGCAGCCTGCGCCTGAACCCCCGCGTGGCCATGGAGGTGCGCGCGAGCAGCCTACCGGCTGGGTGGACCTGGGCCATATTCGCGGGGCTGGAAGAGGCCATGGAAATCCTTCAGGGCCGCGACGTAGACCTTTTCTCCATGCCCGAGGGAACCCTCTTCCGCGCGGAGGACACTGTCCTCATCCTGGAGGGGCGGTACCTGGAGTTCGCCGTCCTGGAGACGGCGCTGCTCGGGCTCCTCTGTCAGGCCTCGGGAGTGGCCACCAAGGCCGCGCGCTGCCGGTTGGCGGCGGGAGACCGCATGGTGCTCAGCTTCGGGGCCCGCCGCATGCATCCATCGATCACCCCCATGATCGAGCGCAATGCCTTTATCGGTGGCTGCGACGGCGTCTCCGTGGTGGCGAGCGCAGAGCTCATCGGAGAAAAACCCCTGGGCACCATGTCCCACTCCCTCATGATCTGCGTGGGGGACGAGGAGCGGGCTTTCCTGGCTTTCGACGCCTCCGCGGATTCCTATATCCGTAGGGTTGCCCTCGTGGACACCTTCCAGGATGAGAAATTCGGGGCCCTTACCGCGGCACGTGCGCTGGGAGACAAGCTCTTCGCCGTGCGCCTGGATACGCCCAGCTCGCGGCGGGGCGATTTCCTGAAGATCATGCGCGAGGTAAGGTGGGAGCTCGACCTACGCGGTTTCGAGAAGGTGAAGATTTTCCTGAGCGGGGGCCTGGACGAATACGACATACTGCGTTACAACCCTTACGCCGACGCCTACGGGGTGGGGACCTCCATATCCAACGCGCCGGTTGTGGACTACTCCCTTGACGTCGTCGAGGTGGAGGGGGAACCGAGGGCCAAACGCGGCAAGTTGTCGGGAAAGAAGCAGACCTGGCGCTGCGCCTCCTGTGGGCGGAGCGACATCGTCCCCTGGGAAAAGGAAGCGCCTTCCTGCCCCTGCGGGGGAGTGAGGGAGCCCCTGCTGAGAAAATTCCTCTCCGCGGGCAAGCTGGTGCAGGACCTTCCCTCCTCGCAGGATATCAGGGGCTACGTGCTGGGGCAGATCGAGGGCTTGGCCATCGAGCCGCCCTCCCAGTAGCGGGAAACCATTGCCATTGCGCACAGGGGCATCGCATGAAAGGGAAGGCGCAGCCGCGGGCATGGAGGTTGCTCCCCACCCTGAAGATGGGGGGAGCCGCGCACATGGCCCTTGACCAAGCATTGCTCGAGGCGGCAGCGGAAGAGGGTTTTCCGCCCACCATGCGCTTCATGTTATGGGAGCCGCCGACTCTTTCCCTTGGGCGCTTCCAGCCCATAGAGGAGATCGACATGGAAGCCTGCTCCTCGAGCGGCATAGAGGTGGTAAGGCGACCAACGGGCGGGCGCAGTATCCTGCACATGGACGATTTCACCTACAGCATCGTTATCCCAGCGAGCCTGCAGCTTCCCGGCAACGTGGTGGAGGCCTACGCGTACCTCTGCCGGGGCATCATCGCCGCGCTCTCTGCCCTGGGCATAGAAGCCTCCGTTCACCATGGCGCGGGCGACCGTTATGCGGATGCGGGTGGGGCATGCTTTTCCGCCTCCACCCAGGCCGACCTGAAACACAAGGGGAGAAAGATATGCGGTAGCGCACAGGTCAGGCAGGAAGGGGCCGTCTTGCAACACGGATCCCTCCTCCTGGAGGACCGCTCCCGCTTGCTCTTCAGCCTGCTCAGTTACGGAGACGAGAGGGAAAGATCGGCGGCACTCGCCGCTTACCAGGCCGGCTGCATAACCCTTAGGGAAGCGGGATGGGACGGAAAATGGGAGGATATCGCCGCCTGCTTCCGCCGTGGTTTCGAGGAGAGTTTCGACGTATCGCTGCGTGAGGAGGCGCTGACGCCACGGGAGGATAGGGGGTGGCGGGAGCTATCCGGCGCTTATCGCTCCCAGGCATGGTTGATGAACAGGCGCTCTAAAAGCTTACCCCGCGAAATACCTCGTCAACGGGGCCTAAAATCTGTTAAAATTACGCATAATGAACTCTCGCAGGAGGAGGACTACAAATGAACGGGGGAAAAAAGAAAGACAAGGCGGTTCCTCCCCACGAGATCTATATCGATTACAGCAGCAAGAGCGACGAGGAATTGCGGCAAATCCTGGATGAGCTTCTCAAGGAAGAGAGCAAGATCTCATACCAGAGGCGAATCCTGCACGGCAAGATCGATCTTCTCCGCGCCGAGCTGGTCAGGAGAAAGAAGAGTCGCCTGCGTGAGGGAAAATCCCTGGTGAGCGACGAAGAGATAAGGAAATTGAGCGAAATCCTGGCGGGCGAGGCGCTCGGCGTGCGCCGCAACGACCCCACTGCATACTGACTCGCCTTAACCCTAACCATAAAGCTTTTCTTTAAAAATTCCCTAAAGCATATTATTATAGAGGTCGGGGCCATGAACCTCGTTTTCGGCGCCTCGCAAAAGGCCCCTTCCGTAACGGCCGACAATATGGAACGGAGGACAGTCGTGCAGTGCGCGCAGTGCGGCCATAACAACCCGGAAAACGGGCTTTTCTGCTCCCGTTGCGGAGCACGCCTGCAGAAAGCTTCCTGCTCCGACGACAGGACGGTCGGCCTGCCGGTCCTGGAACCGGAGGAGGAGGAAGAGGAGCTCGAGATAGCCGCGCCTCGGCAACCGCTTGCAAGGGGCAGCGCCTTGCTGATCATAAAGAAAGGTCCGGACGTGGGGATGAGTTTCACCATTGACCGCGATCGCGTGAGCATCGGAAGGCACCCGGAAAGCGACATCTTCCTGGACGACATAACCGTCTCCAGGCGCCACGCGGAGATACAGAGGCAGGGAGACAGTTTCCTGCTCACGGATACCGGTTCCCTCAACGGGACCTACCTCAACCGGGAACGCATCGAGAGCGCGCCCCTGCAAGGCGGCGACGAGATACAGGTAGGGAAGTACAAGCTCCTTTTCTACGCGGGCACGGGCTGAGGAGCACCGCGAGAAAGCCATATGTCGACCAGCGAGGGCTCACATGGACAAGATCAAGGAAAAGATGAGCATCGGGGACCTGCTGAAAGCCCTCAAGGATGAGTTTCCAGAGCTTACCATCTCCAAGATCAGGTTCCTGGAGAGCGAGGGGCTGCTCAGCCCGGAGAGGACGCCCTCCGGATACCGTAAGTTCACGCCCTCCGATGCGCAGCGCCTGCGTTTCATCCTCAAGCTCCAGAAGGAGAAATACCTTCCCCTCAAGGTGATCAGGGAGAAGATAGGCGAGCTGGAGAGCGGGAAGATGAGGGCCGGGGACCTGGTTTCCGGGGGAATGGATACCCTGGAGATGGGGGAAGAGCTCTCCGCGTACCAGGAGAACACCATCTTGCGCGAGGACGTCCCGCAGGCCCTCGACATAGACCTGGCCTTCGCGTCAACTCTCGAGGAATACGGCCTGATCTGCGCCCACCAGGGAGATGACGGCCCCTACTACGAGAAGGAAGACCTCAAGATCCTGCGTATAGCCAAGGAGTTCTCGCGCTACGGACTGGAACCGCGCCATATGCGCATGTACGAGAACCTCACCGGCCGCGAGGTGATGGCTTTCGAGCAGATCATCCTGCCGGCGCTTAAATCGAAGGACCCCGAGGCCAAGCGGCGAGCCCTGGACAACCTGCTGCAACTGATCAATCTTTCCCGCGAGCTAAAGGACCTTCTGTTGAAGAACCGGGCGAAGCAATATTTTCAGCAGTCGAACCAGCCGGTTCCCTTCTGATACGGCAGGCGCCGGCATAAGGCCGGCACCAGGTATAGGGCGCTCACAGAACCCGCCACGGGCGTAGTTACAGGGCCTGCGGAGGTCGCCTTGAGGAGGGACGAGGAGGGCGGCGAGGCGCGCTTCATCGCCGACCGCATGCTCGGAAGGCTGGCACGTTACCTGCGTATCTTGGGGTACGATGTCGCATACCCGGCTCCCTGCTCCGACGCCCTGCTCGTCATGCAGGCAAGGCGCGAGAAGAGGGTGCTCCTCACGCGGGATAGAGAGATAATAGAGGGCGCGGGCTCGTATTCCGGATATCCCCCGGTAGTGGAGATGCGATCCCAATCCGTCCTCCAGCAGATCGAGCAGCTGGTGGGCGAGGGATGGATAGACCGCGCCCGCAACCCGCGCTGCTCTTTGTGCAACCGGGCCTTGAAGGAAATGCCCCACTGGGAAGCCCGCCACCTCACGCCCCCTTTTACCCACGCCACGCAGGTTTCCTTTCTCTACTGCGGGCCCTGCAATCTGATTCTCTGGGAAGGAAGCCACTGGGACCTTTTCCGCCGCCGGCTGGGCAGGCTACTGGCCAGCTCGCGTTGACGCCGCCTTTCCCCGGCAATACAATTTACCCGTTCGCGGCGGGAGGTGGCGCATGTATTTCTTCACCGAGCTGCAGGAAAAAAAGGTGCTGGACAAGGCCGGTCGTGCTGTGGGGAAGGTGCAGGACATCGGGGTCAGCATGGGCACCGGGCTGCCGCAAAGCGATTCACTGGTCATCGCGCGCACCCGCCGGGGGCGCAAGGAGACGGTGGCCATTCCCTGGGAATGGGTCGCCTCGCTGGACCGTTCCGGGGTTTCCCTGGATCGCGAACGCGAGGAGATATGGAAGAGCGGGCACCGAGCCGGCGGATTGCTGCTGGGCCGGAACCTCCTGGACAGGCAGATCGTGGACCTGCACGGCAACAAGGTTGTGCGGGTTAACGATCTGCGCCTGGCGGAGTTCGACACCCAGCTCCGCCTCACGGGAGTGGACGTGAGCCAGAGGGCACTGCTGCGCCGCCTGGGCCTGGAGAGGGCGGTCAGGGCGCTGGGCGTCCTGGGCATTGACCTCCCGGAGAGGACCATTCCCTGGAACTACGTGGCATCGCTGGAAATGCACCGCCCAGACCTTAAGTTAACCGTGAGCCAGACCCAGCTGAGCGACCTGCACCCGTCCGACCTGGCGGATATCATAGAACAGCTCGACTCCGCCCATCGCGGGAGGCTCCTCGATGTGCTGGACGCTTTCACCGCGGCACAGTCGCTCTCCGAGGTGGACCCAGACAAGCAGGCAGAGGTCATCGAAGGCCTGACCGAGACCAGGGCCTCGAACCTCCTGGAGATCATGCCGCCCGACGAAGCGGCCGATATCCTCGCCAACCTTTCGCGAGACAAGGCGGAACGCCTCCTGAACATCATGGGCGTCAGGGAGGCCGAGGTGATCCGGGAACTGCTGGGCTATGGAGAGGACACCGCGGGAGGAAGGATGACTCCCGAACTCCTGGCCGTCCCCAGCCATTTCACGGCGGACCAATGCATCGGTTACCTGCGCGAAAGGGCTCCCGATGCGGAGACCCTCTATTACGTTTACGTGGTGGACGACGAGGGCAGGCTGAAGGGAGTGGTTTCCCTGCGTGACCTGCTCACCTCGCCGCCGGGGGAGAGGATAGAGGAATTCATGAACCGCGATGTTATCTCCGCAAACGTCTGTGACGACCAGGAAGCGGTGGCGGAGATCATGGGCCGCTATAACCTGCTCGCTCTGCCGGTGGTGGACAACGATAACCATCTCAAGGGGATCATCACCGTGGATGACGTCATAGACGTGATGCGCGAAGAGGCCGTGGAAGACCTCTCGCAGCTGGGAGGGCTGGAGCTCTCTGAAGTGGGAGCCGCACCTTCCCTGCGCACCCGGCTTCCCTCCATCGCGGTGACCCTGGTCGGGGGATGCGCCGGCGCGCTGGTCATCATGGCCTTCGAAGGGCGGGCACTGCCCCTGGTAACACTGGCCTTTTTCCTTCCATTGGTGCTCAGGGCAGCCCAGGATATCGGCCTTATCTCGCAGGCGGTGGTGCTGGAGAGGATCGGTGGGCGGGAGCTGAGCGCGGGAGAGCTGCTGGGCATGGCCTGGAGGGAGATGCGGGTGGTCCTCCTCATCTCCGCCGGCCTCGCGTTTATCGGGGGAGCGGCGGCGTTCCTGTGGGAGGGATACGTGCGGTTCGGGATGACCATCGCCTTCACCCTGCTGCTCTCCGTTTTCCTTGGCGGCATGGCGGGCATGGTCTTTCCCCTCATCTCGCGGAACATTAGGGGGGAACTGCTCTACACCCAGGCGCGCTTTTCCTCACTTTTCATCGCCCTGTCAGCCCTGGTCATCTACTTCGGCATGGCCGCCGCGCTCCTCTAACCTGACATATCTCCCGCTGTCAACACCCCGTGTTCAAGCCTCATTCATTGCCTTTTATATGACCAAGGGAGAGGCTCCGCCCCTCCCTTCACCCTCCCCAGACATACTTTGGGGTCAAACCGCGTTTATGTCTGAGAGGGTT
>CAKZMC010000101.1 GCA_937128055.1 uncultured Actinomycetes bacterium
CCCGGATGTTTCTGGCACCCAGGGGAACGTTAGCACCTTCTATCTTCTCGAGTAGATTTCGATTTTGAGGCAACGAAGCCGTTGGGAGTGGATTAATTATGAGTCAATTCGATATGTTGACAACAGGCTGGTTTCCAATGATAATTTGGAATTGGGTTTTTTGGAAATGTTATCACTTCCTAGGTCTTCGTACCAATTCGGATACTGAGGACGGGCTGGGTATTTCAACAAGTAAGGGGCGTGTGGGCTTTAGTAATGGCTGCATTTTGACTTGGCCGTGGAAATCAGGGCTGTGCGCGCGGCATAACAGCTCGAGGTGTAGCAAGGGGTGAGGTGATGCATATGCGAAGGGCGGTGATCATTGCGCTGGTCGTGGTCTTTGCTTCCGCGAGCATTGCTCTTGCCACCTGGAAGGTCGTGGACCTGGTCAGGGGCGAGGGGAATACCGTGACCAGCGACAGGGAGGGGTCGTTGGGCGACGCGGAACCTTCCACGCCTGCCAACGGCGAAGCGGGTGAGGGCGGAGAGTCCCCCGTCGTGGAAGCCGCTGACGCCGGGTACGAGGCGGCGGGGTTCCCCTCGGGGGAGGACTCTTCCCAGGACAGCCCCACCCAGCGTTACGTTACCGAAACCCAGCGCCACCAGAACTTCTTCATAGCGCTGGCCGAGGGGCGGGTGAAGAGGCTGGACGCCATCGCCACCGACTACCAGCCGGCGGGGGACGCCAATTCTTCCTACCTGTACTTCACGCTGACCACTACCGACGGCAAGAAGCATCACGGCACCATGGTGCTGAAGTATGAGGGAGGCATGTGGCGCATCGCGGCCGTCCGTGAGCTCACCGGGGAGCTGGGCGGCGGCACTAACTACGTGGTCCCCACCAGCTTTGAGGATGACCTGGCGCGGGAGCTTTCGGAGCTGCAGGAGTTTCTCACCAAGGTGGCCCAGGGGAGGCTGGATTACATGGTGGTGGACAACGTCAGCAGGCCTTCGGACACGGAGACCATCCTCACCGGTCGCGTGGTGGGCATTGGCGGCAGGGTCGAGAACGCGAGCATGACCCTGCGCAAGGACTACAACGTCTGGCACCTGACCAGCATCGTGTGCATGTGACGCCGGGAAGACGTCAGAGGTGAGAAAGATGAGAATGGCGAGAAAGAACCTGGTGATACATCTCTGCAGCTCCCTCCTGATAGCCGCCCTTCTGGTGTTCTCCATCTTCATCGCCGTGGCGCGGAGCGAGGGCGCGGGGGCTGGAGAGGGCGCCTCCGGCGCGGAGATAACGCCCGACCCCCTGCACCGGTTGCCCTCCACGCCCGAGGAGGCGCACCGGCGGCTGGAGGGGAGGTCCGTCTCCTGGCCGGGGGGCGAGGCCGGTGCCGGTGACTTCGCCGCCGCCGGCGTGAAGGGGTCTCCCAACGGGGTGCGGGTTTCCATCCCCTACGATACCGTGGAGGGGTTCATCGACCGTACCAATAGCTACGTGAAGGTCGAGCTCTACGATTGCGAGATGAATTTAAAGCAGGCCAAGACCGTCAAAAGCGACGGCAGCGGCTGGTTCAAAGCGGACATGTCCGCCGGTGGCGGGGATATCGTCAGCGCCGACAAGGTGGTGGTCACGGACGTCACCGACAGCGGCACCGCAACCGTCGATTGCACCCTCACCGGGGCCATGGACTTCGCCAACGACCGGGTGACCGGCTTCGCGGTATCGGGCAACACGGTGGACGTCTTCATCGTCACCCCCTCCACCTACTACGCCGACGTGCCGCCGGGGGCTGCCCACGCGCAGACCACGGCCGCGGACGGCGCCTACACCGCCAACATTGCCGACCCCGACCTCGTCGCCGGTGACGCCGCCCTGGTCTTCTCCACCGACACCAACGGCCACACGGTGATGACGGTGGCCGGCGGTTCCGGGACCAGCCTGGTCGTCTATCCCCAGTACGACGACGTGCTGGGCTACTACAACCCGGCTACGTCGCTCACGGTCAACATCAACAGCGGCACGCAGTCGCGCACCGTGGGCACCGCGGGTGACGGTTTCTTCGAGGCCTGGTTCTCGGACTATGACATCAAGGACGGGGACAACGTGGCCTGCAACATGGGTACAGCCAGGGCCATCACCGTGCGCGACGTCGCCGCCAGGTGCGACCCCTCCACCAACACCGTGAGCGGCACCGGGCCCGCCAACCGCAACCTTCGCATCACCATGGATCCCTACAGCTACGGCGCCGGGCCGGTCACCTACGAGACCACCAGCGACGGGGCGGGAAACTTCATCGTTAACCTGGGGGCCATGTTCACGGCGACCGGCTCCGAGGTCTTCAACGTCTGCTGGTACGACGACGACGGGGACTGCGTGGTCTACGAGTTCCAGACCTTCTCCTGGTACCTGGCCGAGGGCTACACCGGGGGGGAGTTCGACACCTGGATAGTGATCCAGAACCCCGGGAGCGACGACGCCGCCGTGGTGCTCACCTTCCAGCTGAAGGAGGGCGGCACGGCACCCGCGCTGCCCCTGGTCGTACCTGCCGGCAAGAGGGCGTCCATCTCCCTCGACTCCCTGCCGGGCCTCTCCAACGCCGAGGTGGCCACCAAGGTGACCTCCACCTCGGGCAACTGGATCATGGCCGAACGCGCCATGTACTTCAACTACAAGGGCAAGAGGGGCGGGCACAACTCCATCGGCACCATGACCCCCTCCGCCACCTGGTACCTGGCCGAGGGCTACACCAGGGGGACGGACTTCGACACCTGGGTGACCATCCAGAACCCGGGGATGCAGTACGCGCAGCTCAACCTCTCCTTCCAGCTCAAGGGAGGGGGGACCGCGCCGCCGTTCAACCTCGGCCTTGAGGGCGGTAAGAGGGTCTCCGTGCCCATCGACGAGCTGCCGGGCCTCTCCAACGCCGAGGTGGCCACCAAGGTGACCTCCACCAACGGCGTGCCGGTGGTGGTCGAGCGCGCCGAGTATTTCAGGTACAAAGGACTGGCAGGGGGCCACTCCTCCATCGGCGTACCCGGCCTCATGGAATAAAGGCAGCTGGGGTCAGGCCCCGCTCATGTCCGGACATCGGCGGGGTCGGGCCCCATCTATGTCTGGACATATCTTGGGGTCAGGTCTCGTTCATGTCTGAGGCGTGCTAAGGCGTGGCGAGCCCCGACCACCGTGCCCGGTGGGATATAATGGGAGAGTCATGGAACTTAGGGACTACCTTAACGTCATCGCGGGGCGAAAGTGGGTTATCATCGGCGCAACCGCGCTGGTGATCGCGGCGGCACTCGTCATCTCTCTCCTCCAGGACCCTCTCTATGAGTCGCGGGTGATGATCCTGGCGGACATCAACAAGGCCGGGGAATCGGCCACGGACGCGCTTTACAGCTTAGCTTTCGGGGACCCCAACACCTTCATCCAGACACAGGCGGAGATCATCAAGACCCGTACCATGGCCCAGGCAGTCTATGACCGGCTGCAGTACGACTACGAGGAAGCGCGCTACGCCCGCGAGGAAGGAGAAGAGGTCTACATACCCGCCTCCCTGCCCCCTCCCGAGGAGCTCATGGAAAAGGTGAGGGTGGAGCGTTCCCAGAATACCAATGTCTTCCAGATCTCCGTCACCGACCACGATCCCCTGCTGGCGCGGGATATCGCCCAGGCCTACGCCGACGAGTACATCCTCGACCGGCAGCTATCGGCTATCAAGCAGATCAGCGAGGCGCGCAAGGAGGTCTGGAACCGCATCACTGAGCTGGAGTCACAGATCCAGGACATCGCCCAGCGCGTTAAGCAGTACACCAAGGAGAACATCCCTCCGGAGCTGGAGGCCGAGGCCGGCCAGGCGGTCAACCTCTGGGCTACCCTCTACGAGAAGTACATGAGCCTGCGCATCGCGGAGGCACTGGAGCAGCGCGGGCTGGAGGTCATCGAAGTGGCGGAGAAGGGCGTGAAGGTGAGCCCCCGCACCACGCGCAACGGCGTGCTGGCGCTCTTCCTGGGGCTCATCCTGGGCGTGGGCCTGGCCTTCCTCGTCGACTACCTTGACGTGACCTTGAAGACCCGGGAGGATTTCGAGCGCTATTACGGCACCTCCATCATCGGGGAGATCTCGAGGGCCCGCATGCCGGAGGACATGGAGAGGGAGATCGTCTATTTCTCACAGCCCGACAGCACCGCTGCCGAGGGCTTCCGCAACCTGCGCACCAATATACAGTTCCTCAACCTTGAGGGGGACACCAGGCTCATTATGGCAACTTCTTCCGACCCAGAGGAGGGGAAGACCTCGGTGGCGGTGAACCTGGGGGCCGCGCTCTCGGAAATGGGGAGAAGGGTCCTGGTGCTGGAGGCGGACCTGCGGCGCCCGGCGCTGGAAAATTACATCGAAGAAAAGGCCTCCCGGGGACTGACCGATCTGCTCATGGGAACGGCATCCGTGGAGGAAGTGGTTTTGCGGGTGGGTGACTCCAATCTTTTCCTGATAATGTCCGGCGTGAAGCCACCCAACCCTGCTGAACTCGTCTCCTCCCAGGCCATGCAGGATCTGCTGCGCGGGCTGCGGGAGGGTTTCGACTACGTGATCGTCGACGCTCCTCCCGTTCTGGCTGTCTCCGATTCCATCGCCATGGCTCCCATGATGGATGGCGTGCTGCTGGTGGCCAGCCACGGCATCGCCAACCGCGATGGAGCCTGCCACACCGTGGAGCTCCTCTCAAAGGTGGACACGCGCATCCTGGGCGTGGTCATCAACAACGTGGAGTTGGCCAGCCGCCACCGATACGGCTACTATTACTACTCTCCCTACCATTACTACTCGGCCGGGGAAGGCACGGGCGCGCGAAAGGGGCCTAAAGGGGCCTAAAGGGGTCAGGTCTTGAATTTTGATACCCCCGGGGGTATCAAAATTCAAGACCTGACCCCTTACTTCCGTTGTATAATGTGTATACGCTGGCCAGGAAAAGAAGCGAGAGGTTTTATGAAAAAACTACCAGGGGCGCGCGTTCCACTCGTTCTCATCCTCTCCCTGGGCTTGTCTGTCCTCATCGCGCTTCCCCCGGCGGGCGCCGCCATAGAGAAGGACACGGCCTCCGGCGACGAGGACTGCTACCTCTACGGAGGCGACGCCGGCGAGGTCCTCATGTTCGCCGACACCGCCACAGGCGACGTCAACGCCGACGGATACCCGGACCTGGTCATCGGACACGACCAGGGCGGCGATGAACTCCCATATCTTTACACGGGCAAGGTTTACATCTATTACGGGCGCGCCAGCCTGGGCACGGACGTGGACCTGGGGACGGACGCCGACGTGGTCATCAACGGCTACTACGGGAGCTTCCTGGGCAACGCGGTGGCCTGCGGCGACCTCAACGGCGACGACATCGACGACATCCTCGTGGGCGCCATCTGGGACAGCCCCGGCGGGGGCATGTTCGCGGGCGCGGTGGCGGTCATCTTCGGCCGCGGCGACCTGGAGGGCGAGTCCCCCTGGAACTTCAACGCCAAGCCCCCCGACCTCTACCTCTCAAGCGGCAACGGCGGGGAGATGTGCGGCATGAGCGTCATCGCCGGGGACATCGACGGCGACGGCTTCGACGACGCCCTCTTCGGGGCCCACCTGGGGAACGGCGGCATGCACCATTACGACTCGGGCAGCGGCGCGGGATGGGCGGCGCAGGGGCGCGCCAACCAGGACTTCATGTACGACCTCTCCATGATCGACGCCACCCACGGTTGGGCGGTAGGCAAGTACATCAGCGCCTACGACACCATCTACCGCTACGATGGTAATTCCTGGCAGGCCAACACCCTCTTCCACACCTTCAAGAAGGACCTCTACGGGGTGGCCGCCCACGACACCACCCACGCCTGGGCGGTGGGCGCGGGCGGGACCATCATCTTCAACGGGAATTACAACAATACCAAGGGCTGGACGGCCCAGGCGAGCGGCGTCACCGCCGACCTGCGCGACGCGGCCGCCGCGGACGCCACCCACGTGTGGGCGGTGGGCGACGGCGGCACCATCGTGCGCACCGAAGACGGGGGCGCCACCGCCTGGCAAGCGCAGGCCAGCGGCACCACCGCCGACCTGCACGGCGTGGCCGCCATCAGCAGCAGCGACGTCTGGGCGGTGGGCGACGGCGGGACCATCCTCCACTACGACGGGAGCGCGTGGACACCGGTGGACCCCAGCCCCACCGCGCAGGACCTGCGCGCGGTGAGCGCGGCGGACGCCAACCACATCTGGGCGGTGGGCGCGGGCGGGACCATTCTTCACTACGACGGGAGCGGCTGGTCCCCCCAGTACAGCGGCGTCACCACGGACCTCAGGGGGGTGGCCGCCGGCAGCGCCACCGCCGCCTGGGCGGTGGGAGAGGGGGGCACCATCCTCAAGACCACCGACGGCGGCGCGAGCTGGTCCCAGGAGCTGGTCCTCTTCTCGCAGGACCAGAACGCGGTGGACGCGACCGACGCCGGCCACGCCTGGGCCTGCGGCGAGGCGGCCACCGGACGCGCCTATATCGTCTGGGGCCGCGACACCTGGCCCTCATGGGATTACAACAACCCCATCAAGCCCAACAAGGCCATCAACGGCGCGACCCCCCTGGACGCGGCCGGCTACCCGGTGAGCCTGGGCAACCTCGACGGCGACGCCAGGCTGGACATGGTCATCGGCGCTTTCGACGCCGACGGGCCGGGCGACGCGCGCAACGGGTGCGGGGAAGCCTATGTCGTGTACGGCCGCAACAAGGGAGCCTACCCTTACTTCATCGACCTGGCGGCCAACAGCGACTGCACCGTCTACGGCGCCAGCCCCATGGACGGCCTGCCCTCCTCCCTG
>CAKZMC010000102.1 GCA_937128055.1 uncultured Actinomycetes bacterium
CCTCCTCCAGGTCCCGGCGAAGCCTCCCCGCCACCGAGAGGCGGATGGTGAGGACGTCCGGGCTCCAGGAGTCGCTGGGGTCCTCCTTCTCCGCCACCAGCTGGTATTCCACCACGCCGTCGATCCCCGCCAGCTGGTTCTTGACCGCCTCCGGGTTTACCAGCTTGCCCTCCACGCGGATCACCCTCTCCGCGCGCACCGCGTAGGTGGAGCCCATGCTCACCACCAGCCGGCACCCGGAACGGCCGCAGTGGGGGCATGTCCCGTTTTCCTGGGCCGCCAGGTCGCCCACCAGGTAGCGCAGAAGCACCGTCCCCCGCCGGTCGAGGTGGGTCACGGCCAGCATCCCCACCTCCCCGTCGGGGAGGGGGCGCAAAGTGTCCGGGTCGAGGATCTCGATATGGTAAAGATTGGGAGCCGGGTTGTGGCAGCCGCCGAACTCGCAGCACTCCACGAAGGTCCCCTGGCATTCCGTGAACCCGTAGCCGTTGTTGATGAAAGCCCGCGAAGCCTCGCCGGGAAGGTGCAACCGCATCTCCTCACGCATCCCCTCCGTGACCGTGTCCCCCAGGGAGAGGATCACGCGCAGGTGGGAGAGGTCGGCGCCGATCTGCTCGCCGCGCAGTATGAAGCGGCGCTCCTGTCGCCCCATGCCGGAGAGGACGCTCACCCGGTGCATCACCGCCAGCTCCAGCGCCTCGTCCAGGGAGCGGTGGAGGGGGAAGCCGGGGACATCCTTTCCCAGCAGCGCGTTCACCAGCTTCATCCCCGTCGAGGAGGCGAAATGTATGGTGCGGTAGAATCCGATATGGGGCAGGTTGCCATAGGGGAAGAGGTTAAGCACCGTATCCTCCGGCGTCATCCAGCAGATCTCGGCCATGCGCCGCAGCGCCAGGCTGATGTGGTACATGTCGTAAGCGGTGTTGAAGAAGGGCGCCGGCGTGCCGGTGGTGGTCCCGGAGGTGTAGGTTATCTCGTAGGTGACGTCCAGCGCGTCCGGAGGGTCGACCGCCAGCAGGAAGGCGAGCGGTTTCTCCGGATAGGCTTCCTTGGGGGTAACCGGTATCCTCTCCAGGTCACGGAGGGTGCGCACCTTGCCGTAGTCCACCTTTTCCCGGCGGAAGACCTCGCGATAGTAGGGACTGAAGGAGGCCGCCAGCTCCAGTTGGCGTCGCAGGTTGCTCTCCTGCAGCCCGCGTAGTTCCTGCGGGCTCATCCACAGCGGATTTCCGCGATCCCTCGAGTAAATGCTCCAGGAATCCACGAAGCGCCTTACTTTCTCCGGCGTGATGTCTTCCTTCTTCATGCGGCGCATCCCTCCACGGCTCGCCCCCGCCCGCACCTGACGTGCAAGATTATAAACCCTAAGCAAGCCGCGACGGAAAGGGGCGCGGGCGGGAAAGGCGGTGAAGGCGGGCGGCTCCTATTTCTTGACATCGCAGACCATGACCGTGAAGTCGTCCTCCATCCTGCCTCCGCAAAAGTCGCGCAACTCCTCCACCAGGTCCTTGATGAAGGAGTCGGCGGTGCGCGAACCGCAACGCTTAAGGTAGCGCCGCAGGCGCTTTTCCCCGAACCGGCGGCGGCGCGAGTCGCGGCAGTCCACGACCCCGTCAGTGTAGAAGAAGAGGCGGTCGCCCGGCTCCAGCTGCACCGTCTCCACCTGGATATGGAGGTCCTCGAAAACCCCCAGCACGGTCCTCTGGCGGGAGGTCAGGGAAATGATCTCCCCGCCAACCCGTATGAGGTAGGGATCGTTGTGGCCGGCGTTGATGTAACGGAATTGCAGGCTCGCCAGGTCGAGCTCCCCGTAAACGATGGTGATGAAGCGGTCATCCAGGCGGTGGGGGTAGATGGCCAGGTTGGATTTTTTCACCACGTCCATCATGTCCGCGCGGTACTTGGCCTCGGCCCTTATGGCGCTCATGGCCAGGGTTGCCAGGAGCGCCGCGGGAACCCCGCTCCCCGCGGCGTCGCCGACGACGACCACGAGGCGCCCCTCTTCCTCCCAGTAGTCATACCAGTCGCCGCCCACGATGCGTGCCTGCTCCATGTGCGCCATCACCCTTACCGCCTCGTTCTCCAGGACGCCCTCGGGCAATAGAGCCCCCTGTATATGGGCCGCGATGTCCAGCTCCTTGCCCACCAGGGCAAGGTGCTGCAGCCTCTTCTGTTCGCTGATGTCGCGGAAGGCGCAGATGACGCCGGTTATCTGGCGCTTCCTGTTCCTGATCACGGAAAAAGAGCCGCTGATCCACACCCTGCTCCCGTCCCGCCTCTCGTATTCCATCTCCCCCAGGGTCACTTTCTCGCCCCGGAAGGCCGCCTCCACGGGACAGTCCTCCCGCGTGCAGGTCCCTGGCTGCGACCCCTCTTCCCCGTAGAGTATCTCGTGCACGTGCCTCCCCAGGGCTTCCTCCTCGCGCCATCCGAAAAGCTCCCCGGCCGCCGGGTTGAAGAGGACGACACTCTGCTCGTGGTCAATCACCAAGATGGCGTCGGGGTTGGCGGAGACGATTGCCTCGCTGCGTTCCCTCTCGCGGAAAAGCCGTTCGCTGGCCTCCAGCTCCTGCATCCTTCTCTCGCGGGAGCGTATGCGCTGGCGAAGTTCGGCCTGGAGGATGGCCACCCCGGCCTGGGCGGCCATGGCCTCGATCATCTCCACATCCTCACGTTCGAAGGTCCTGGTTCTCCTGGAATCCCCCAGGTACATGATCCCCACAACCTCTCTCTCGGAGATAAGGGGGACGGCCAGGCAGGACTTTATCCTGAAGTTCGCGAGATGCTCCCGGTTGACGCGGTTATCCTTCTCCACGTCCCCCACGACCACCGTTTCCCCTTTCCGCAGTGCCTGCACGGTCATCTCGTCCACTTCCCCCGGGCTCCAGCGCGCCCCCCGCATCTTCCTGTTCACGGGGCCGGTGAGGCCGTGGCCGCGCACGAACTCCAGCTTGTCCTCTTCCCGGTGATAGAGAAAGAGGAGGCATTTGTCGACGGAGGCGACCTCCGCCATCTTGCGCAGCACCACCGCTATGGCCTGGCCGAAGCTGACGGCGCCCGCCGTCTCCTCCGCCAGCTCCTTCGTGAGCTCCATCTGGCGGCTGCGCCTCCTCTCCAGCCGGAAGAGGCGCGCGTTCTCGATGGCCACTCCCGCCTGCGGGGCGAAGGCCGCCAGCAAAGCCAGGTCCAGCCTATGGTAGCTGCGCGGTTCCACGTCGTAGAGCTCCAGCCCGCCGATGGGGGTATCGTCCTTCATGATGGGGCAGGAAATGGCGGAGCGCACCCTTCCGCCCCTGGCGGGGGCGGGGAGGGCCAGCCCCCGCAGGCGCTCATCCGCCCCGCTTACGGGGGCCTTCTCCTCTATGGCCCGCACGAGCAGCGAGCGCCGCAGGTCCACCCTCCTCCCCTTGCTCCAGGGGGACGAGAGTCCTATCTGGGCCACCAGCACCATCTCTCCGCCGTCCAGGAGGTAAACCGCGCCCATGGGGGCCTGCATGATCTCCGTCGCTACTTCCAGTATCTGGAAGAAGACGCGGTCGAGATCCATGGTCGAGGATATGGTCCTCCCTACCTCCAGGAGGCCGTGCAGCTCCCGCAGTTGCCGGTTGATCAGAGCGTCTCTGGTTTCCAGGTAGGAAGCCGAGAGGGCGCCTATGAGATCGGCGTTCACCTCCCCCTGCAGCCTGAGGAAGGCGGCCCATTCCTCCACCGAGAGCTCCCTCTCCACGAAGAGGGATATCACCCGGCCCCAGACAATGGACTCCACCATGAAGAAAGCCCGCACCAGGTCGCCCAGGGGAATGCCCTGCAGCGCGCGGCTCCTTCCCATGCGTCGCGCGAAGGCGTACAGCTCCTCGCGGCTGACCTTCATCCCTACGATATATTCCGCGGTGCGCTGGATGAGGTCCGTTACCTGTTCCCTGATCTCCTCCTTAACGGCGCCGGAAAGCCCGGCGTAGGTGGGAAGGCTCCGCTCCAGCTCCCCCTCTATTTCCTGCAGCAGGTCGCCAAAGCTGAGGGGTGTCCCGGTGGACGGCTCATCGAGCATTTCCTCTGGACCTCTCTCGCAAGGTTCTTGCGGGCCGGGGCCGATGTCGCTTTCCCGCCTCTCCGCCGCTCATCAGCCAAGGGATGGATGTCTGCGCGCCATGCCTTTACATTCCCGAGCTACTTTCCCGAGCGAAGCGCTGCAGAGGGGCAATTTGCCGGGAAAGCTCCCTTTTAAAAGTATAGAAGCCCCTGAAAAGGGATGTCAAAAAGCGGTCATGCCGGCCGCACGGGCGGAACCCACGCTATCGCCGTGCATGGAAAGACCGCCCAGGTGTCGGCGGTGAAGTGCCTTGCAGCAAGCAAGCGGGGGCCTCGCCTGCGGTCGCGGCGCCGATCTCTACCTGGCGGCCGCCTCCTCCTGCATGCTCTTGATCTTCATCAGCTGGGTGCGGTAGGAACGTTCCATCTCGTCCAGCTTCATGGTGATATAGGTGATGGTCTCGGTGAGGGAGGGGATGAGCACATGCTCCAGGGCGTTCACGCGGCGCCTGGTGCGCTCGATTTCCTGGGCCAGGAGGGAGACATTGTTCTCCATCTCCGCCAGCCTTACCAGCTCCGGGACGAGTTCCCGGTAGTTCAGGAGCGCCGCGTCCAGGGAGAAGGGGGTGGTGATGAGGCTGTAGCAGTCAAAGTCGCCCTCCATGTGCACGTCGAAATGGGGAACGCGCACGCCCACGATGCTGGCCCGCTCCACCGCGACCTCCAGGCTCATGGTGGGGACGGAGAGCGAATCCTCCACCTCCTCGGTGATCACCTCGGAACGGGCTATGGCGAAGATGAGGTGGGCGTCAGCCAGCCTGGCCTCCATCTCGCGGCGCAACTCCCGGCTTTCCCTGACCAGGGTCAGGAACTGCTTCATGAGCTCGTCCAGCTTGTCCTTGAGCAACTTGTGCCCGCGCTGGGCGATGGCCGCCCGCTTGCGGAGCTTGAGGAGCTCCATGCGGTTCGGGTTCACCTGCACGCGCGCCAAATCTCATCTCCCTTCCCTACCGGGGTCGGAGCCCGTCCGGGCATGAACGGGGCCTGACCCCATTCATGCCTGATCCGCACCTTCCATGTATTTCCTGATGTGCTCCTCCTTGACCCTCTTCAGCTCGGCGCGGGGGAGTATGCGCAACAGCTCCCAGCCGATGGCCAGGGTCTCATCGATGGAACGGTCCTCGTACTCCCCCTGCCGGATAAAGCGGTCCTCGAAGGTGTCGCTGAACTGCACGAAGAGCTTGTCCTCGTCGGAGAGGGCCGCCTCGCCCAGGATCACCGCCAGCTCCTTGGCCTCCTTGCCGCGGGCGTAAGCCGAGAAGAGCTGGTTGGAGAGGGGCGAATGGTCCTCGCGCGTCTTGCCCACCCCGATTCCCTTTTCCTTCAGCCGGGAGAGCGAGGGCAGGACATCGATGGGCGGGTATATGCCCCGCCGGTGCAGGTCCCGCGAGAGTATGATCTGGCCCTCGGTGATGTAGCCGGTGAGGTCGGGAATGGGATGGGTCTTGTCGTCGTCGGGCATGGAGAGCACCGGTATCTGGGTGATGGACCCCTTGGCGTCCTTGATCCTTCCGGCGCGCTCGTAGATGGTGGCGAGGTCGGTGTAGAGGTAGCCGGGGTAGCCACGCCGTCCCGGCACTTCCTTGCGCGCGGCGGAGATCTCCCGCAGCGCCTCGCAGTAATAGGTCATGTCGATGAGGATGACCAGCACGTGCATGTCCAGCTCAAAGGCAAGGTACTCGGCCGCCGTGAGCGCCATGCGCGGGGTGGCGATGCGTTCGATGGCCGGATCGTCCGCCAGGTTGATGAAGAGCACCGCGCGCTCCAACGCCGCGGTGGAGCGGAACTCCTGGACGAAGAACTCCGCCTCCTCGAAGGTGATGCCCATGGCCGCGAAGACCACGGCGAATTCCTCCTCCATGCCCAGCACCCCCGCCTGACGGGCGATCTGTGCCGCCAGCCGGGAATGGGGCAGGCCGGCGCCGGAGAAGATGGGCAGCTTCTGGCCGCGCACCAGGGGGTTGAGGCCGTCGATGGCCGAGATACCGGTCTGGATGAAGTCGGTGGGGAAGTCGCGGGCGAACGGGTTTATGGGGTTGCCGTTTATGTCCAGCCTCTCGTCGGGTATGATGCGGGGGCCGTTGTCGATGGGGCGGCCCAGCCCGTCGAAAACCCTCCCCAGGATATCCCGCGATACCGGGAGCTCCAGGCCGCGCCCGGTGAAGCGCACCTTGGTGCGGGCGATATTGAGGCCGCTGGTGGCCTCGAAGGACTGCAGGAGCACCAGGTCCTCCTCCACCTCCAGCACGTTGCCCAGGCCCACAGACCCGTCGGGGAACTCCACCTCCACCAGCTCGTTATACTTGGCGCCCTCCACCCCCTCCAGGAGGATGAGGGGCCCCACGATCTCCCTGACCGTCAGGTATTCCTTGAGCATCTTCTCCGACTCCTTCCCATGGTTTGACAATCCGCCAGGCCGGCTTCTCCTTCTCTAACATCCATTTCCATGTTTTACCATATAATCATGGGCTCGCGGCGGCTCAGGCGTTCACCTGCGAAGCCTCTCCCGCCAGCTGCTCGGCCACCTTCTCCTCGAGGCGGTCGAAGCGCTCCATCTCCTCCTCGGGTATGAACTTGGCGCGCGCTATCTCCTCCTGCACGGGGAGGTCGATAAGCTCTTCGATGGGCCTGCCCTTCTCAAGCTCCCGGTTCGCCAGGCGGTGGTAGGTCACGATCAGCCTCAGCAGCCGGTACTGCTTCATCAGAGAAGTGAAGGCGTCGGCGTCGTCGAACGCGTTCTGCTGCAGGAAGTCCTCGCGCAGGGATTTGGCCGTCTCCATGACCAGCCTTTCCTGGTCGGAGAGGGCCTCGATGCCGATGAGCCGCACCACCTCCTGCAGCTCCGCTTCCCGTTGCAGGATGCCCATGGCCTCCGCGCGCAGCTCGGCGTAGGCCTCGTCCACTTCCTGGTTCCAGTATTCCTCCACCTTCTCCTGGTAAAGGCTGTAGCTGTTCAGCCAGTTGATGGCCGGAAAGTGGCGGGCGAAGGCCAGGCGGTCCTCCAGTCCCCAGAAGACCTTGACCACGCGCAGGGTTGCCTGGGTCACGGGCTCCGAGAGGTCCCCACCCGGAGGCGATACCGAGCCGATGGCGCTCACCGAGCCCACCCGGCCCTCCCTGCCCAGGCAGATCACCCTCCCCGCCCTCTCGTAGAAGGCGGCCAGCCGGGTGCCCAGGTAGGCGGGGTACCCTTCCTCGCCGGGCATCTCCTCCAGCCGGCCGGAGATCTCCCGCAGGGCTTCCGCCCAGCGGGAGGTGGAGTCGGCTTGCAGGGCCACGTGGTAGCCCATGTCCCGGTAGTACTCGGCGATGGTGATGCCCGTGTACACGGAGGCCTCGCGGGCGGCCACCGGCATGTTGGAGGTGTTGGCGATGAGCACCGTGCGCAGCATGAGGGGCTCCCCGCTGTAGGGGTCGGTGAGCTCCGGGAACTCGAGGAGCACGTCGGTCATCTCGTTGCCGCGCTCCCCGCAGCCCACGAAGACCACTATCTGGGCGTTGGCCCACTTGGCGATGGCGTGCTGGAGGACCGTCTTCCCCGAGCCGAAGGGGCCGGGGACGCATGCCGTGCCCCCCATGGAGATGGGGAAGAGGGTGTCCACGATCCTCTGGCCGGTTACCAGGGGCTCCGAGGGGGCCATCTTCTCCCTGTAGAGGCGCGGCCGGCGCACCGGCCAGCGCTGCATCATGGTGACCGGCACCTCGCCGCCGGACGTCTCCACCACCGCCACCGTGTCCTCCACGTTGAAATCGCCTTCCCCGATATGGGAGACCTTCCCCTCCACCCCCGCGGGTAACATGACCTTGTGGAGGATCACGGTGGTCTCCTGCACCGTCCCCAGCACGTCACCGGCAACCACCTCGTCCCCCACCTTCACCGCGGGCTGGAAGGGCCATTTCCTCTCCCTGGACAGGCCCGGTTCCTCGACCCCCCGGGTCACGTAGTTTCCGTACCTGGCACGGATAACGTCCAGGGGACGCTGCACGCCGTCGTAGATGGAGGTCAGCAAGCCAGGCCCCAGCTCCACGCTGAGGGGCTCCCCGGTGGATATGACCTCGTCGCCGGGGCCCAGGCCCGCCGTCTCCTCGTAAACCTGGATGGAGGCCCGGTTGCCGCGCAGCTCGATGATCTCCCCCATGAGGCGGTCCTTTCCCACCTTCACCAGGTCATACATCTTGGGGTCGGGGAGGTCCCTGGCCACCACCAGGGGCCCGGAAACCTTTACCACTACTCCCGCTTCCATTTACAGCTCCTCGTCTCTTGAGAAATCATTTTCCACATATTGCCATATAACCGTCCCGGGAACGGGCAGATCTACTTCTCCAGGTCGGCGCCCACCGCCTTCTGTACCCGTTCACGCATGCGCGACACGGCCATCTCCCGCGAGCCGGTCACAGCGGGAATGACCATTACCACCGGCAAGCCCGCATGGGGAGGGAAACCCGGCACCTCGCGTTCCAGGACCTCGAAGACCGGCTCCGTCACCATGACCACCGCGTAGCGGCTCAAGTCCATCTCCCGCCAGATACGCGGGCCGTCTTCCGGCAGGGGAGCCACGAAAGCCTCCACCCCCACCGCCTTGAACCCGAGGGTGGAGGTTCTCCCCCCCAGCATGGCCAACTTCAGTCCGTCCATTCCTGGATGCCACCCTCCTATTAAACCGCGTCACTCGATATAAAGCTTCCTGAGCATCTTCTCGATGGCCTCGGGCGCGAGGTTGTGCAGCTTGGCCATGAGGATCATGCGCACCATGGTGACCTCGTTCTCCCTCGCCCGCACGAAGGAGAAGACCGGCTCCACGCCCACGGAGATGCGGCGGCTGGCCCGCAGCAGGTCCATGATGTAATCGTCGCTGCGGCGGTCGAAGTCGCTCAGGCTCGGCTTTTCCTCCTCCAACAGGAAATCCAGGAGGCGCGCGGGATACCTCGTCCTCTCCAGCTTCTTCACCATGACGTCGTCCGTGTCTCCGTACAGCTCGAGCAGGTACCCGGTAGGGATGTAGCCCCCCTCCACCAGCCCCCTCTGCGCGGCCTCACGTTCTTTCCCCAGCCTCCGCGCCCTGAGGATCGCCTTCAGGTTGGAGAGGTCGATGGCGGCGCGCGCCAGCTCTTCCATGAAGGCGCTCCCCTCGTGCCGGGCGAGGAACAGCCTGTATCTCAGGAAGCAGCCGTCGATCAGCGTTTCCAGTTCCTGGGGCGACAGGTCCCTTCCCTCCAGCTCCAGGACCAGCTCCTTATACGGGGAGGGGAGCTCGACGGGATGTTCCACTCCCCGCCGCAGGACCTCCAGGTCCATGCTTCCCAGTCTCGTCAGCAGGGCGTCCTCCGGCGTGCCATCCCTCGCCGCCTTGAGCAGCACCTTAAGGTTATGGAAATCGTAGCGGCAGTGAAAGAACTCGAAGAGCACGGAGTCCTGGGGCAGGGCGTCCCGCAGGAATTCGTAGAGGTCGTGCAGGTAGTTTATCAGGCCGTCGTCGACCCCGCGCGCCGTCCTGGCTCCCGCCAGGTAATCCCCCATCTCCACCTCGCCCAGGATATGCAGAGCCTCATCGAAATCAGCCTCGATGAGCCTTCCCACGTGATGGGAGAGGAGGAGCTTCATCTCCTGGGCCTTTATCCTCCCCACCGCGTGGCCGTAGCGTAACGTCTCGTGGAAGGGCTTGATGGCCGCCAGGTCTATGCGCAAAAAGTCGGGGGGCTTCTTCAGCCTCCTCCCCTCCTCGCGGGGAGAGGGCTGCTCCCGCAGCGGGTCCACCTCCAGCCTGTGCTTACGGTACATGTCTCTCCTCTACGCCCGCCTCTGCCACCGGCCCGTTATTGCCCTCGCTCTTCCCTTTTGCCGAAGAGGATGCGCGAAACCTCTTCCTCGTTCTCCGCCCGCAACCTCTGCAACACCGCGTCCGCGGAGAGGTTGGTCTCCGCCTTGTCTCCCCGCAGGATCACCCCCCGCTCGTGGGCGGCCACGTCCTGCGAGAGCCTGAGCTCGCCGCGCGCGCCGCGTGCGCGCAGCTCCCCGTTCAGCTCCTCCAGGAGCCCTCCGGCCAGCAGCTCCCGGTCACGGGCGGAGGCCACCAGCTCCTCGTCGCCGCCGACCACGGCCCTCAGGATGGCCCCCCGCAACCACTCCCGGTAGCGGTCCTCTGGAAGCTCCAGGAAGGAGCGCCTCACCTCGCGGAAGACCTCTTCGACCAGCTCGTCCTTGGCCGCCAGAAGCTCGATGCGGCTCTCCAGGCGGGCCTGGCTGAGCAACTTCAGCCGCTCGCTCTCCGCCTGGGCATGGAACGACCTCGTGATGGCCTCGCCCTCGCGCCGCGCCTTTTCCTCCGCCTCCTCCCTGATGAGGGCGGCCTCCTCCTCGGCCCGGGCAACGATGAGCTCCCCTTCCTCCCGGGCGTCGTTTTCTATTCTCTCCAGCAGTCTTTCCAGGGACATCTCGCGCTCCCCACCGTGGTCCTTAGCCCCTAAATGCCCAGCGTGGAATAGAAGGGCCTGATCACCACGAAGAAATAGAGGATGGTGATGATGAGGGAGAGCACGGCGTAGGTCTCCACCAGTGCGGGGAGCACCAGCGCCCGGCCCATTTCCTCGCGCCGCTTGGCCACCATCCCCGCCGCGCCGGCGGAGGTCAATCCCTGGTAAGCCCCGGACACGAAGCAGACGAAACAGACCGGGAGGCAGGCAAGGAAGATCTGGAAGCCCACCCATCCCGGCAAGGCTTCCCAGCCCGATCCCGGCTTCATGACGAAGGCCACCAGCACGCCCGTGATGAACCCGTAGATGCCCTGCGTACCCGGGATGACCACCAGGGGCAGCAGGGGGCCGAATCTCTCCGGCAGGTCGGTGAGGATGCCGCCGGCCACGTTGGCGATGTAGGTGATGCCCATGGCGGAGCCCGATCCTCCGCCGATCACCGCAAACGCGGCTCCCAGCAATGCCCAGTGCAGGCCGGACAATCCTCCGAAGGTCGCGCTCATTACTTACCTCCTTCAGTGTTGGTCTATTACCACCTTGCTCGCCCTGAGAGCGAAGGGTTCGAAAGGCTCCCCCCCGTCCTCGTAAAACTTTCCAAAAAATTCCACATATTGCAGGCGCAGTGGGTGGACGAAGGCGCTGAGCAGGTTGATGAGCAGGTTGAAGAGGTGGCCGCCCACCAGGATGATGATCAACGCGATGATCCCCAGCACCGGGATCCCGAGGACCATTCCCGCCATGCGGTTGACCACGCTGCCGATGGCGACGGTGGCCATGCCCAGCGCGTAGAGTCGCAGGTAGGATGCGACGTCTCCGATGGTTCCGCCAAAGAGGCCATAGAGGTTGTAGAGGCCCCCGAAGAACTTTCCCAGCACGCTCTTGCTGGATATGTTGGAAAGGAATATCACTCCCGCCGCGCCCGCGGCCAGGATCATCAGCCCCGCCGTCTGCACCAGCGGAATCTTGACGCCAGCCCCCAGGGCCAGCACCGCCAGCCCCAGCCACATGACCAAGGTGGTTCCCTGCTCGCAGAATCCCACCCACAGCGAGTTCCGGCGTATGTTGTCGTACATCTCTATGGCCACCCCCAGCGATATGTGGATGAGACCCAGGGCGGCGCAGATGAGCATCATGGGGATGGGGTTGAGGAGCACGTCAAGGGAACCCGGGAACCTAAGGAAGCCGGGCAGGGATTCGCTCTCGATCCCGAAATAGCCTCGGGTGAAGATTCCCACCACGACGGCGGCTATGCCGCAGTACACGATGAGACGGAAAAAACGCCTGGCGGCCTGCGAGAGGTCGAGCTTCCTCTGCGCCCACCAGGTGGCCAGGGCAAGGATGGCCCCGTAACCCACGTCCGCTATGCACATACCGAAAAAGACTATGAAAAAGGGCGCGACAAAGGGAGTGGGGTCCGTCTCGGCATGGTTGGGCAGGCCGAAAAGGTGGATAAGGCTCTCCGCCGGCTTGATGTGCTTGCGGTTCAGGAGCAGGGTGGGGGGGACATCGTCCTCGTCCGGGGGAGCGAAGGAGACCTCGAGGTCAGACCCCAGTACCTCCAGCCCCCGCAGGACTTCCTCCTGCCTTGCCTCCTCCACCCATCCCTCCACGGCCACCACCCGCTCGGTGTGCAGGAAGTTCTCCTTCACTTCCTCCTTCATGAGCAGGTTGCGCAGGCAGTCGTCGAGCGCCAGCAGCCTGGGCTTGAGGGGGATCTTCTCCTTTATCCTCTCCTCCAGCGCCTCCTTTTCCGCGCTTTCGGCCGCCAGGCGCTCCTCCAGCCGCTCCATCTCCTCCTGCGGCGTTCCCGTCTTCTCCGGGAAGAGCACCTCTTCCAGGCTGTAGCGCTGGGCCAGGGCCTGATACACCTCGCGGCAGTCACGGTGCACCAGCACGACCAGGTAAACCCTCTCCCCCTCCCGGCGCACTTCCTCCCAGGCGGAGTAGGGACAGGCTTCCCGCATCTCCTGTGACCACGCCTCAAGGGAGCTGGTGCCCATGACCGCCAAAATCGCTTCGCACCACTCCATCTCGCGCAGGGCCCCCAGCGGGAAAGCGAGGCCGCGCCATTGGCGCATGGCCTCCATTTCCCGGCCCATCTCCGCGATGCGGCTTTCGACATGGCGAAGACGTGTGGCCAGATCTACCATTTCCTGGTAAATGGCCGGGAGGTCTATCTCCCTCTCGACGGCGCAGAATTCCTCGTAGGTAAGGTGGATCCTCTCCTGCAGGAACCCGGAAAGCAGCCCGCTCTTCTTCTCCTCGTAACGCTCCAGGAGATCGAGGAGGAACTCACATCTCGAGAGCGCCAGGCGCAGGTCGCGTACCTCAAGGTCGCACGGTTTCACCATGTCACGCAAGCCGTCTTCCCCGTCCAGGGCCGAGGAGAGGTCAATCACGTGCATGGCCCCCAGGTGGTAGAGTCGCTCGATCAGCTCCTCCCGCCGGTCGCGCGGAGCTAATATGGTGGTCTTTGACACCCTGGCGACCGCCATTATCAACCTCTCGCTATAAATAAAGAAAGGCCTATCCGGCCTCTTCCATCTTCCGCATCAGGAAGGCCACGGCCTTCCCGCTTTTCTCCCGGGCCGCTGCGATAATGCGCTCCTTTTCCTCCCGGTACGTGCGGCGTATCTCCTCCGCTTCCCCCTTAGCCTGCTTCACCCTCTCCTGCAGGTCCTTCTCTCCCTTCTCCCTCGCCCTTTCCCTCTCGCTTTCCAGTAAGGCATCGCCTTCCTCCCGGGCCCTGCGCAGGATCTGCTCCGCCTGGGCCTGCGAGGCTGCGATTGCCTCCGCGGCGCGATCCTCAGCTTCCTTGACCTGCTTGAGCTTTTCCGCCGCAGCGTTCATATGGCAACTCCCTTTCCCGGGGGACGACCAGCTCTCCCGGCCAGGTGCCGCTCGACCGGCACCGGCCTATTGCCCCGCGCGGGCCATGGCAATTTTTCAGGTTTACGCAATTTATATTTCGAGGTTCCAAAATTTAGATTTTGGACCGTACACATATTACTGCTTCGACGGCTGCTTGACAAGGTGCTGCGCCGTCGGGCTACCGGCCGCTCTCCCGCTCCGCTCTCGTCTTCGCCCAACCAAATATTCAAGTTTATTACATGCCGGCGCGGGGTTCAAGACAACGCGCAGGAGGGTTACGGGAAGGCGGACCGCCGGGAGGTCGATCACATGCGCGGCGCGGCAGGAGCAAGGCTCCCCCGCCTTCATGGTCCCCCGCTCGGGCAGGGCGCGTCAAGGCAAGTCAGCCGGGGGCGCCCGCCGTTGCGGAGCCCCTCAATCCCCAGTGAGGATCCGTTTCAGCTCGCCTTCCTTTTCCGGCTCGGTCACGGCTATCACTGTGTCCCCGGGCTGCAGCAGCGACCCCCCTTGGGGGATGACGACCTCCTCTCCCCTGATGATGGAGACCAGCACGCAGCCCTTGGGAAGGCCCAGATCCCTGAGGGGAACGTCGCAGGAGCGACAGCGGTCCTCGGGAAGGTCGAGTTCCACCACGGCCAGTCTCCCCTTTTTCAGGGTATGCAGGGTAATGATATCCCCCACCGTGGTGCGCTCCTCTATGAGTTGCGCGATGACCGTGGTGCTGGATATGGCGTCTATGCCCAGCTTGTTGAAGATTCTCTCGTTCTTGGGGTTGTTCACCCGCGCCACGGCGCGCGGAACCTGGAAATGCGTGCGGGCCAGCTGGCACGCCACCAGGTTATCGTCGTCGTCGCCGGTAACCGCCGCGAAGACGTCCGCCGCATCCACCTCGGCTTCCTCCTGGAAGCGCAGGTCGCATCCGTCACCCTCGATGACCCTCGCGGCTGTGCGCACGGCGATCCTCTCGCACAGCTCGTGGTTGCGCTCGATCACCGTCACATGGTGGCCCTTCGCCTCCAGCGCCTCAGCGAGGAAGGACCCTACCTTGCCGCCGCCCATGATCACGATCTTTACGGTTCCTCACCTGCCCGTGCAGCCAGCCTCTCTCCATCCCTACACGTCATGCCGCGGTTCCGGCGGAAATGCCCGCCCCGCGTCCCCTCATGCGCCATTTCTCCTCGCCGCAGCCATGGCTCTCTCCTGACCAGCCATCCTCCTTATCCTGTGCAGGCGCGGCGCCAAAATGGCCGCCACGACGACATCTCTTTCCCGCAGCACCGTATCCGCCGACGCCAGCGCGGTTTCCTCTCCCCGTGTGATCATCCCTACCCGGAGCATCTCATCCTGCTCCATCTTTCCGACGGGCCTGCCGTGGTAGCGCTTCGGGCAGGCGAATTCCACCAGCAGCACCCGGTTGTTGGCCGCCCGGGAAAGCACCTTCAAGCGGTGGGGCACCATGCGCTGCATGAAATACTCGGCCAGGAGGGAAGTCCCGCAGATGTAATCGATATCCAGGGCTTGGTAAGTCTCCCCCTTGTCGGGGTTGTAAAGCCGCGATATGACCCTTTTCACGCCGTATATTCCCCGTGCCACCTCCGCGGCCATGAGGTTGGCGTTGTCGTAATTGGTGAGGGCCGCGAAGGCATCGGCTTCCTCGATCCCCGCCTCCTCCAGCACGTCCAGGTCAAAGGCCATGCCGCTGGCAAATTCTCCCTGGTAGGTCTTGCTCAATTTCCGGAAGGCGTTCTCGTCGCGGTCGATGACCGCTACCTGGTACCCGTCGAGTGAGAGCATCTCCGCGAGATTAGCCCCCACGCGGCCGCACCCTGCCACCACCACTTTCCAGTTTTCCCTCTCCTCCCTCACCGTACTTCCGCCCCTGACCACCTCACGGTCGGCTACCCTCACCGCCTCGCCCCTTCCCGCTTGAAACAGGTTCTCGAGTGACGCCGCCTTGAAATCCACCGCCATGATGAGATGGTCACCGGGGCAGATACGGGTGCTCCGCGTGAAAAAGACGGGCCTTTCGTTGCGCAGGAGGCCCATGAGCCTGGCCTGCCCGAGCCCTTTCAGGTCCGCGACGGCGAACTCGCCCCCGGCAAGGTCCGCCTCCAGTTCCACCACCTGGCAGCCCCCATCTTTCTCCACGTGGACCATGGTCCCATGCCAGGTCAACGCGCGGTGAAAGACCTCCGCCAGCAGGGTGCTCCCGCAAAGGTACGCGATACCCATGCTCCGGTAGGTGAGCTCCTTGTCCGGATTGTAGACCCTGGCCAGGACGCTGGGGACCTTGAAGATGTCGCTCGCTATCTCCGCGGCCATGAGGTTGGTGTTGTCGTAATTGGTGAGGGCCACGAAAACGTCCGTTTTCTCTATCTCCGCCTCCTTCAGCACATCCAGGTCGAAGGCCACCCCGGCCAAGGTCAACCCGTTGAAGGGAAGCTCCAGGCGCTTGAAGGAAGCGGGGTCCTTGTCGATGATCACCACGTTGTGTCCCTCGTGGGAAAGCATCGTGGCCAACTGGGAGCCAACCCTTCCACAACCGGCGATGATCACGTGCATGGCATGCTTTCCACCTTGCTAAAGACCGATGGTCCTCCTGAGCTCGTCCGCTTTTTCCACCTCCGAGAAGAAGAGGACCTTGTCTCCCTCTTGCAGGACCAGGTCTCCGCGGGGCACAAGCAGGTGGCGGTCGCGCAGCACGGTGGCCACCAGCGTCTGCGCCGGCAGCCCCAACTCGCCGATGCTTTTCCCGATGACCGCGTTTCCTTCCTCCAGGAGGACCTCCTCCACCACCAGGTTTTCGCGACGCAGCTTGAGCAGGGTCACCATCTCTCCCAGGGTGATTTCCTCCTGCACCAGTTGCACGATGATGGAGGCGCTACAGATGGCCTCATCCACGCCCCATTGCGAGGTGAACATCCATTCGTTCTTGGGATTGTTCACGCGGGAGAATACCAGGGGTACGCCGTACTCGAACTTGGCCAGGTAGGAGATTACCAGGTTGTCCTCGTCGTCGCCGGTGACAGCGGCCACCACATCGGCGCCCGCCACCTTCACCGTGTCCAGGACGTGGGGCTCGCAAGCGTCGCCGTGGATGACGTTCGCCTGCGGGAACCACTCCCGCAACTCCTCCACCCTGTCCAGGCGCTTCTCCACCACCACCACCTGGTGGTCGCGGTGCAGGGCTTCCAGCAGGTAGCGACCCACCATGCCGCCGCCAAGAACGATGACGCGCATCTTCCTTCTCCTTATCTCAACCCCAGGAGCCTTTCCAGCTTGGACTGGCTCTCCTTGGCAACCGCGATATAAAGGATGTCCCCCTCGCGGAAGATGGTCCCGGGAGTGGCCAGCCTCGCGCTTCCCTCCCGCACCACCGAGACCACCTGCACCTCTCCGGGGACGTTCACGTCCGCCGCCTTCCTGCCCGCCAGGTGGAGGGGAAGATCCAGCCGCACCAGGTCCACCTCGCCGCTGCCGAACTGGAATTCGCTGTCCATCTCGCCATGGGAGATATAACTGAGGATGCGCTGGCTGGCCCAGGCCACGGTGGCGATGGTGGGGATCCTGAGGCGGCGGTATATCTCCGCCCGCCTCGGATCGTAAATGCGGGTGATCACCCGGGGTACGCGAAAATATTCCTTAGCCAGCCTGGCGCTTACGATGTTGCTGTTGTCGCCGCTGGTGACGGAGGCGAAAGCGTCCGCCCTTTCTATCCCCGCCTCGACGAGGGCCTCGCGGTCGAAGACCACCCCCTT
Source organism: uncultured Actinomycetes bacterium (assembly GCA_937128055.1). Classification (GTDB taxonomy): domain Bacteria; phylum Actinomycetota; class Geothermincolia; order Geothermincolales; family RBG-13-55-18; genus JACIXC01. The sequence continues at coordinate 17,190 of CAKZMC010000102.1, forward strand.
GACCTTTTTGCCGGAAAATCCCTCCCAGAGGTTCTCGAAGGCCTGCGCATCCTTGTCGATTACCGCCACCGAGTGACCCTCGCGCTCCAGCATGTAGGCGAGGTAAGAGCCTACCCGGCCGCAACCTCCTATGACCACGTGCATCTTCTCACCCCCGGCCTTTCACCATTTTACTTTGCACATGCACCCCGCTGCTCCCGCACATCCGCCGTCCGAGAAAAACACCTCTTGTTCTCCGCCGTCCACCGTCCCCGGCGGCGCCATCCTCCCCCTCGCGCCGAAAGCCGCGGCATCACTCGCTCTTCACCTCTCACAATTTCGATAGTATCACCTGCCGGTTCCCTTTCGCACCCGCCAACATGCCATCAGCCCTCGTCCCCCTCTTTCCTCCTCCTGAAATAGGCGCGCAGGAAGGCCTTCCTTATCTCGTCCGCCAGCAGGCAGGTGGGGATGAAGGGGACCAGGAACAGCCAGTCCTTGAGGGATATGGGCGCCGTCTCGAAGACCCGGTTGAGGAAAGGCACGTAGACGATGAGCACCTGGAGCGACACCTCGCTGGCGATCCCAAGCAGGTAGAGCCGGTTGGTGTGGAAGCCCACGCGCAGGATGGACTCCCGCGTGGTGCGGCAGGCGAACCCGTTGCCGATCTGGGTCATGACGATGCCGGTGAGGGACATGGTGGTCGCCTTGGCATATACCAGGGGGTTCGCCTCGCTGAAGGCCCGCAGCTCGGCCCCCCACCTCCAGCCGAACATGTAGAGGTAGCCGATCATGCACACCAAGGCCTCGAGGGGCCCCAGGAACCCGTAGGCGCGCAGGAGGACTCGCACGTTGAGGAGCCTCTCCTCCATGGGGCGCGGCGGCCTATCCATGATCCCCGGCTCCGGCACCTCCGTGCCCAGCGCCAGGGCGGGCAGGAGGTCGGTCCCCAGGTCCACCGCAAGGATCTGGATGATGGTCAAGGGCAAGGGGATGTTGAAGACCACCATGAGGATGAAGGGCACGATCTCCGGTATGTTGGAGGCCAGGATGTAGGTGATGAAGCGGCGGATGTTGTCGAAGATGGCCCGCCCCTCCTCCACGGCGGCGACGATGGAGGCGAAGTTGTCGTCGATGAGGATCATGTCCGCCGCCTCCTTGGCCACGTCCGTCCCCGCCCTCCCCATGGCGATGCCGATGTCGGCTGCCTTCAGCGCAGGGGCGTCGTTGACCCCGTCCCCGGTCATGGCCACCACCTCGCCCATGTCCTTGAGTACCTGGGCTATGCGCATCTTGTGCTCCGGGGATACGCGGGCGAAGATCAACTCCTCGTCGCGAAGGCGCGATTTGAGTTCCTCGTCCTCCATGCCTTCCAGCTCCGCCCCGGTCACGATGGCGGGCTGGCCCCTGACCATGCCGATGCGCCGGGCGATGGACTCCGCGGTGAGCCCGTAGTCGCCGGTGATCATGATCACCTTGACGCCCGCCGTGCGGCACTTGTTTATGGCCTCCTCCACCTCAGGGCGCGGGGGATCCATCATGGCCGCCAGCCCGGCGAAGGTCAGGTCCGCCTCGGTCTCCTCCACCTCATAGCGGGCAGACCCGGCGGGCATTTCCCGCGTGGCCAGGGCAAGCACGCGGAGGGCGGAACGGGCATAGCGGTCGTTAGCCCCCAGGATGCGGTCGCGGTCCTCCGGAAGCATCTCGCGCACCCCGTCCGCGGTCAGGATGCGGGTGCACCGCCGCACCACCTCACCCGGCGCCCCCTTCACGTAGGCTTTCCTTCCCCCCTCCTCCTCGCAGACGACGGTCATCATCTTGCGCGAGGAGTCGAAGGGGAGCTCGGCTACGCGCCGGCGCTCCTCGCCTGCCCTTGCCGGGTCCAGGCCACCTTTCATCGCCAGCACCAACAGCGCGCCCTCCGTGGGGTCCCCGATTATCCGCCAGCCATCCCCCTCTTCCACCAGGCGCGAGTTGTTGCAGAGCGCGCATGCAAGGAGGGGTTGCTCGAGCCGCCTTGTCTCCTCGGCGGAAAGCTTCCTGGCGCCGTTCTTCTTCCCTTGGCCTTTTCCGTTGCCGTTTCTCTTCTTCAGCAAGTCCCCCACGGGAGCGTAGCCCACCCCGCTCACCTCCACCTCCATCCACGGGGTCCACAGGGATCGCACGGTCATCTCGTTCTGGGTGAGGGTGCCGGTCTTGTCCGTGCAGATCACGGTGGTGGAGCCCAACGTCTCCACGCTGGAGAGTTTCTTCACCAGGGCGTTGCGTTTGGCCATGCGCTGGGTGGCCATGGCCAGAGCCAGGGTCACGGTGGGGAGCAGTCCTTCCGGGACGTTGGCCACGATGATGCCGATGGCGAAGATGAGGTTTTCCGTGAAGGGGAGTTTCACCGCGTACTGACCCAGGAGGAAGAAGATCACCCCCAGGCCAACCGCCAGCACGGCCACGAACTTGGTGATGCGTTTCATCTGCAACTGGATGGGGGATTCCTCCTCCTCCACCTTCTGGGTGAGTTCGGCGATCTTGCCGAACTCGGTGTTCATCCCCGTGGCGTAGACAACCGCCCGTCCACTGCCGATGGTCACCGCGGTGCCCATGAAGACAAGGTTGAGGATATCGCTCAAGGCCAGGTTCTCCTCGATGACGGGAGCTGAGCTACGACGCACCGGCTCCGACTCACCGGTGAGGGCGGAGTTGTTGGTGCGGAGGTCAGCGCTGGCCACCAGGCGTGCGTCGGCGGATATATGATCCCCCTCCCGCAGGATGATAAGGTCCCCCGGCACCAGGTGTGTGGCCTCGATCTCCTTCTCCTCGCCGCCGCGGATGACGGCGGTCATGGGGGGCAGGAGCTTTTTCAGGGCTTCCGTGGCCTTCTCCGCCTTGTATTCCTGGATGAAGGTGAACACGGCATTGATCACGATAACCCCGAAGATGGCCCAGGCCAGGGGCGCCTGGTCGGCGATGAAAGCCAGCGCGCCCCCGATCCACAGGAGGATGGCGAAAAAGTTGGTGAAATGGACGATCAATTTTTTCCATAAAGGGACGCCCTTGATCTCGTGGATCTCGTTGCTTCCGTACTCCTCCAGGCGCCTGGCGGCCTCCTCCTCGCTGAGACCCTGGGGGGTTGTGCCGAGGGCAGAGTAGACCTCCTCGGGGTTCAGGCGATATATCTCGGCGATGTCCCGCATATTCTTCCTTAGTTTTTCTTTCCCAGGTCAAGGAATCGGGAGCCGTAATGCGGCTTTGAGAATTGAGAGTAAACCTACCGCCATGAGGTGTCAACGGGCCGGCCGGAAGGGTGATTTCCCAGGCTCCTCAACCCTTTCCTCCCAGGCAGACTCACGCCTTACCGCAACCTCTCCCTCCAACGCGCATATCCGGCCAGCTTGCCGGCCACGCGCACCGCGCGCTCCGGGGTGGAGGCGGTGAAGACGCCGGCGTTGCGCATGCGGAAGGAGGCGGACCTCTCCCCTTCGTTGACCGCCACGGCGATGATGGGTTTTCCCTCTTCCTCCATGAGGCGCTTGATGCGGCGGATAACGGCGGTGTCCGTCCACTGCAGTGTCTCGGCGGGGTCTATTCCCCCGCTGCCCTCTCGGCTCTGTCCCCCCCGCTTCCTGAGCGATTCCCGGAACCCCTTCCACACCGAGAGCTGGAAGAGAGGCAGGAGGCGGGTGCGGCGGAAGAGCATGCTCAGTAAGGGGCGCACGGCGGTCCTGAACATGTTCTCCAGCCAGAAGTCCCGCCCCATGAGGGTGCCCATGTTGATGACCACGTCCACTTCCTCGCACCGCGCCAGGGCGTCGAGGACCCGGAAATGGTTGGCGCGCCGCACGTTGCCCACGATGTCCACCGGGTTGCGACGGCTCCAGAAGCTGGGGAGGAAGCCATCCAGTTCCTCCACGACCGATTGTGGCAGGATAGCCATCTCCAGCCCCTCCCGGTCGCAGGCATCGGCTGCGGCTACCCCCCATCCGCCTCCCAGGGTCATTATCCCCACCCGGTTCCCGCGGGGCACGGGAAGGGTGGAGAAGGCGGCGGCCAGGTCCACAAGCTCCTCCGTGCTCTCCGCCACGACGATCCCCGCCTGCTCCATGGCCCCCCGGAAGAGCTCGTAGGGTCCGGCCAGGGAGCCGGAGTGGGAGATGACCGCCCGCTCTCCCTGGCGCCCCTTCCCTGCCTTGAGCGCTATGACGGGCTTGCGCGGGGTGACGCGCCGCGCCACTTCCAGAAGTTTCCTCCCATCCTTGACCCCCTCGATGTAGAGAATGATGGTGTCGGTCTCCGGGTCCTCTCCCAGAAACTCCAGCCAGTCGCTGATATCGGTGTTGGCGGCGTTGCCGCTGCCGATGAAGCGGCTGAAGCCCACCCCCTTACGGTATCCCCAGGTCATGAGCTGCACCCCCAGGTTACCGCTCTGAGAAACGAAGCCCACTCCCCCCGGCAGGGGATAGACGGGTGCTCCCAGGCAGCACAGGGAGCTGGTCTTGCTGTAGATGCCCATGGTGTTGGGGCCCACGATGGTGATGCCCGCCGCGCTGGCGACCTCCGCCAGCCTGCGCTCCAGGCGGGCCCCCTCCTCCCCCGCCTCGCTGAAGTTCGAGGAGACGACGACCGCGTTCCTTATCCCCTTCTCCGCAGCGTCCTCGAGGACGGCGGCCACCTTGCGCGCCGGGATGGCCACCACCACCAGGTCTATCTCCTCCCGGATGTCCCTGAGCGAGGGGTAGGCGGTAAAGCCCAGCACCCTTTTCTCGCGGGGATTGACCATGAAGAGATCGCCCCTGTAGCCGCCCCCGATGATGTTCAGGGGCATGTTGAACCCCCACTTGCCGGGCAGGTTGGAAGCCCCCACCACGGCTACCGAGCGGGGGTTGAAAAGCCCGTCGAAATCGCGCTGGAAATCTTGCATATCATCTCCTCAAGGGGCCACCATCAATGACCCGAGTCAAGGGTATACCTCCCTCATCCCCTCCGGGGAGGGGATGATCGCTTCCTATTG
>CAKZMC010000103.1 GCA_937128055.1 uncultured Actinomycetes bacterium
GCGCTCGCGCAGCTGCTCCAGTTGCTCCAGCCGCTCGCCCTTCATCTTATACCCGCCGGTCATCGCGCTTGGAGGGGCGGGGGCGCCGATCCCCTCTTACGGTGACATCCATGTTTCGTCCGCTGCGCCGCGCTAGTGCGGCCCTCTTCCCTTGCCCCTCGCCCTCCCCCGGCCCTTCCTGGTCCAGATTTTGGAGGCCACCTCCCTGCCCAGCGCGTACTGGGCGTCCCCTATCTTTACCAGCAGGGGTCCCCCGAAGGGAGCCACCTCTATCACCTCCACGTCCACGTCGGGCAGCAAACCCAGCGAGGCGAGGTACTGCAGCAAATGAGGCTCCTCTTCCTCGACCCGGGCGATGCATCCTTTCTCGTCGGGGGAAAAATCGCAAAGGGGTTTCACCTCGCCCTCCTCCATGCGGCCCTTCTCGTCGGGGATGGGATACCCGTGGGGGCAGGTCTCGGGGTTGCCCAGCATCTCGGCCAGTTTCTCCTCCACCTCAGGCGAGATGACGTGCTCGAGCTTGCAGGCTTCGCGGTGGGCGGATTCCCAGTCCAGTCCCAGCACGTCGGTAAGGAACCGTTCCGACAGGCGGTGGCGCCTGACCAGGGTCCTCGCTACCCGCTCTCCCCGCGGGGTGAGGGCGACAATCCTCTTCGCCCTACCGTAACCGTCTCCGTGACCCTTTCGCTTCCCCGCGCCCGCGTCCAGGTAACGCACGTAACCGTCGCTTTCCAGGCGGCGCAGCATATCCAGTACCGTGGGGGGCGTCAGACTGAGATATTCGGCCAGGCGCGTGGGGGTGAGGGCTTTCCCCTCGCGGCTCAGCTTGAAGAGAGCTTCCAGGTACTCCTCCATCTTTTCCGTCAGCATCTTATCCACCTTCTTTTCCTTCTTCGCCGCTCAACGAGAGCCAACCATAAATAATACCTTACTTTCCGTAATTCTTAGACTACCTTAACTATAGATTTTCGTATCCATTAAATCAATGACTGTAAGCGGGCAAGGAAAACGAGGGTGGCGAGTAAACCTTCCTGCCGGGCCCGCGAACGGAAAGAAGCGTGCCGCCGCGCGGCAGCCGCACGGTGCGAGGGCATGCGTTCAGAGGGGGTTATCCCTACAGGAAGCCGCGCTGGCGGAACGAGGCCACGGCCTTGCGCGCCTCGTTACGGAGAAGGGGGTCCGGATCGTCCAGGTAGCCGCGGACGAGCTCCGCCGCCTCCGGCCCCCCGATCTGCCCCAGTGCGTAGCATGCCGCGGCCTTCACCCGGGGGTGGACGGCGTGCCTGCGAAGGGTGAAGACCTTCTTGCGCAGCAGGTCCATGAGGGGAGGCACCGCGTTTTCCGGCCCCAGGCGGGCGAGCGCCAGGCACGCCGCCTCCTCCACGCGCGGATGTTCCTCGCCCACGGGCGCCTTGCCCTGCAGCACGCCCAGGAGCGCATCCACGGCACGGGGGTCATCGACGGTCCCCAACCCCCTTGCCCCTTCGCGCCGCACCTCCGGGTCCTCGTCCCGCAGGGCACGCAGGAAATGGGGCAGCAGGGTCTCGTCCCCCGGCGACATCCTGGCCAGGGTGCGCATGGCATGCGCCCTCACGCCCGGGATGGGATTATTTTCCACGGACTTCACGGCGTCCACTGCGGCGTTGCCGCCCACCACCCCCAGCAGGTCCAGGGCGCGGATATACACTTCCTCCCGCAGGTTGGCTTCCAGCACCTCGCGGAGGGCGGGGATGAGGGGTTCTCCCAGGGAACGGCCGACCTCCGCCAGTGCCTGAGTGATCTTTACGTCTTCCTCACCCTTGATGCGTTCTATGATATCCACGACGGTGAGCGATTCTTCCATGAAGGGGAGGACCTTGCCCGCCAGGTCGGCGAGCCTCTCGTCCCCCCCGAAAAGGCTCTCCGCAAGCGGCTTCCCCACGTCCCACGTGTTGAGGGAGGAGAGTGCCGCCGCTGCCGCACCGGCGTCCGCCGCGTCAGGGCCTGCTGCCAGTTCCAGGAGGGATTCGCAGACGCGCGCGAAATCCCCGACCCTCCCCGCCTGGAGAAGGTCTCCAGCCAGGGAGGCGAGGAGGGAGAGCAGCCCCGCTTTCACCCCGCCGTCAAGCTCCTTCTCCAGCAGGGAAAGCAACAGGGGCGCCTTCCCCGCTATTTCCGCTCCGTGACCCCTCTTCCTGAGATCCTGGTGTATCTCCTGCAGGAAGCGGCACGCCCGCAGGCGGAAATCGGGGCGTTCGCTCTCGAGGTTGCGGGTGGTGGCGGCAACTATGCGCGAGGCCGTTCCCTGCTCGCCGATGTCCATGAGCTTTCCCGCAACCTGGACAACCTCTCCGTCGCTCAGCCCCTCCAGGGCGCGCAGCGAGCCGGAGGTCCGTATGTCGCTTATTATAGTAAATATTTCCATTTCTTTGCCGGCCTGGGGATGGGCAGCGGCCAGCCTGGAAAGCAGCCCGGAATCGCGCAGGCGCCCGGTTATGCGCGCGTGATACGAGAGATCGGACTCCGCGAAAAGGTCGGCGATTATCTCGTTGAGCACCGCCGAGATATCCCGGAAGTCGCCGGGTTCCATGCTCTCCCTTTCCGCCAGGAGACGGAGGTATTTCTCCACGACCTGGTCGGTCAGCCTGAGCACGTTATCACCCTCCAGCGAGGAGATGACCTCCCGCCTCGTCTCCGGGTCCCTCATCGCCTGCGGCGCCTGCTCGCTGAGGACCTCGACCAGGGTTTCGGGCTCCAGGGCAGCGACGATCCCGACCATCTCCTCGCGCAGGCTCCGCTTAAGCTCCTCGTCGGCCAGCCTTTCCACCAGGCGGTACATGCGGTTGACGGTGTCCCTTATCAGGAGCGCCTTCTCCGGCCCCACTCCCCCGCCGGCGCTCTCGTAGTCCCGCATGACCGCCTGGAAGGCCGCGCTGACCCTCTGGGGGTCGGAGAGCAATTCCGCGACTTCCTCCTGCGGGACCTCCACGGCGGGCGCTTTCCCCACCAGGAAGCGCACGAACACCTCGTCCCGCAGGAGGTCCATGGCCTGGTCCGACGGAAGCCCGGAGGAGGCCGCCAACTCCTGGTCCTTGCTCATGGAGACGTAGACCTTCTCGTCCACTTTGACGTGCGCTATCCCCTCCTCCTGCAGCAAAGCACCGAGGTCCCCCTCCAGGAAGCGCTCCGATCGCTTGCGGCCGAAGATCTCCAGGAAAGAGCGCAGTTCCTCGCCGCTCAAGCCTTCCTCGAAAGTGATGCTCCGCGTTTCCCACATGGCCAGATCCTTGAGAAAGGCGACGGTGTTGGGGCGCGCCTGGTCCTTCTCCTCGAGGCAGAAACCGTTGATGAGAAGCTTGCCCTCCAGCTCACAGAAAGTGACGCTCCCCGCCTCGCGAAGGATCGCCTCCAGGTCCTCTTGCGCCCTGCTCACCGATTCCTGGACGATCTGCGAAGAGGGTGGATAAAGATGGTAATTGACCACGGCCGCATGCAGGGACCCGAGAATGGCCATGGACTGAGCGGCCAGGTCATGGGCTCCGGGACCGTTCATCCTTTCCCCGCTTTCCTGTTCCCAGTTTCCGGTAAACGCCGTCCACCCTCATATTCCTCGTTTTCTACAATTTTCTACAAGGTATATCGGTATCCCTTCACGCTCCATTTACAGGAGGCGAGCCGCGATACCGGGCGCCTAAAGTCGGCGCGGCGCC
>CAKZMC010000104.1 GCA_937128055.1 uncultured Actinomycetes bacterium
CGTCTTCGACAACACCGACGCGGCCGAGTGCCCCCAGTTCACCGAGATAGACCGCATCCGGACGGACACCAGCGAGTTCATGTGGGACCCGCAGTTCCGTCCCCAGCGGCAGTTGCACGAGAAGTAGCCTGTCCCCTGGCGCGGGCGAGGACCTTGCTGGCAAAAGATGGTAGCTTGTCCCGAGTGCGGCCACACGGGTTCCTTGGGGGAGTTCGCCTACGTGTCCCCAGCTTATGAGGCGGGGCCCGCCTCGCTGAGGCGGTGCCCCGCGTGCGGGGAGCTCTTCGTCGTGGACCCTCTCGAGACCGAGGAGGAAGGGGCCTCCTCCCCTCTCCCCTGGGGCCTGAGCGACGTCTGGGGCAGGAAATTCAACGGAAAGAAGAGGGAGGTATGAGCCGTGATCAAGTGCGAGAGCTGTGGATACGAGGGAGTGAAGTCCGAGTTCCGCTACCTCTACAACACCACGCTGGACGCGGAGACCGCCTACCGCGAGTGCCCCAAGTGCTACGGCTGGGTGGTGGTGAACGAGCTGGAGGAGGAGAAGGCGGAGAAGTCCCTGCAGAAGGAGAAGGGCTAGCCGCGCGGGGAGAGAGAGGAGCCATCGCCGGGGGCCGCGCGCGGCGCGGCCCCGCGCGGGTGAGGGGATAGCGAAAGAGGGGAATACCGCATGAGCCAGGAGGCCTTGATCACCAACATCCAGCGCTACTCCATAAACGACGGGCCGGGCATCCGCACCACCGTCTTCCTCAAGGGCTGCACGCTCAACTGCGCCTGGTGCCATAACCCGGAATGCATACACTTCTTCCCGGAGATCTACTGGAAGCAGTCCCTCTGCCGCCAGTGCGGCCGCTGCTTCGACGTCTGCCCGCAGGAGGCCATCCAGCCCCCCATCGCCCTGGGCCAGGACAAGGAGAACGCGCACTACTACAAGATCGACCTCTCCCGCTGCGACCGCTGCATGCGCTGCGTGGAGGCCTGCATCTACGGGGCCCTGGTGCAGGTGGGAGAGCCCAAGACGGTGGAGGAGGTGCTGGAGGAGGTGGAGCGGGACCTCCCCTTCTACCTCAACTCCGGCGGGGGCATGACGGTGACCGGCGGGGAGCCCACCGCCTTCCCCGACTTCACGCGGGAGCTCCTGCGCGGGGCGCAGGAGCGCGGCATCCACACCTGCCTGGACACCAGCGGCTTCTGCGAGTGGGAGGTGCTGGACTCCCTGCGCCCCTACGCGAACATCTTCCTCTACGACATCAAGTGCCTGAGCGGCAAGCTGCACGTCATGCGCACGGGGGTGAACAACTCCCCCATCCTGGCCAACCTGCGCCGCCTGGCGGAGTGCGGGGAGCACATCATCGTGCGCATCCCGGTCATCCCCGCCTTCAACGACTCCCCGGAGCACATGGAGAAGGTGGCGGACTTCCTGCGGGAGCTGGGGCCGGCCGTCATGCAGGTGGACCTGCTCCCCTTCCATAACTGGTGCCATGACAAGTACCGCTGGCTGGGGCGCGAGTGGGAGTACCGGGACGTGCAGAGCCTGCCGGTGAGCGAGGTGGACGACCTCCTGGACATCATGGAGGAGCGGGGGCTCAAGACCACCATCGGGGGATAGGGGAGCGGGGTCATGGGCCTTGCGGAGCGGGTGGGCTACGTCAACGACATCCAGTTCTACTCCCTAAGCGACGGGCCGGGCATCAGGACCACCGTCTTTTTGAAGGGCTGCCTCCTCAACTGCCGCTGGTGCCACAACCCCGAGGGCAACCGCCGCTTCCCGGAGGTCTTCCCCTACCAGAACAACTGCACCGGCTGCGGCCTCTGCCTGGAGGTCTGCCCGGCGGGGGCCATAGAGATGAAGGAACCCTGCCGCCCCCGCATCAGGAGGGAGCGCTGCATCGACTGCTTCCGCTGCGCCGAGGTCTGCCCCGAGCAGGCCATGATCGTGTGGGGGAGGCTCATGAGCGTGGAGGAGGTCATGGAGGAGGTGGAGCGGGACAAGCCCTTCTACCGGCACTCCGGCGGGGGGCTGACCGTCTCCGGCGGGGAGCCCCTGGCCCAGCCGGAGTTCACGCGCGCCCTCCTGGCGAAGGCCAAGGAGCGGGGGATCAACACCGCCCTGGACACCTGCGGGTTCGCCACCTGGGAGGTGCTTGAGAGGGTGCTCGAGGTCACCGACTACGTGCTCCTGGACCTCAAGCACATGGACCCGGAGGCCCACCGCCGCCACTGCGGGGCCTCCAACCAGGTGATACTGGAGAACGCGCGCCGCATGGCGGAGGGGGGCGTCCCCCTGCGCCTGCGCCTGCCCCTCATCCCCGGCTTCAACGACGGCGAGGAGAACCTCTCCCGCAGCGCGGAGTTCGTGAGAGAGCTGGAGAGGAACGGCCGGGAGTGCGAGGTGGACATCCTCCCCTACCACCCCTACGCGGGGGCCAAGTACCGCGTCTTCGGGCTGGACTATCCCCTCCCCCAGGGGGAGGGCTACCCGGAGGCGAGGCTGCGCGAGATCGTGGACATCTTCACCGCGCGGGGCCTCACGGTGACCGTGGGGGGATGAGGGAAGGGGAAAGGGAAAAGGGATTAAGGGATTAGGGCAAGCGATGGACAAGGAGGTGCGAGGATGAGCTGTGCGGACTGCAAGTGGTTCTTCCCCCTGGAGGAGGACCCCAGCCGGGGCGACTGCGTGCGCCGGGAATCGGACGGCAAGAGCGAGTACTACACCGCCAAGCCCCATAACGCCAACGACCCCGACTGCGAGAACTACGAGAAGAAGTAGCGCCCCCGCCGCTTCCCGCGGGCCGCTCCCCGCCGAGCGGCCCGGCGGCCTTCCCGGGAAGGCGGCCCGCGCGGCGCGCGGGGCGAGGGAGAAAGGGGGGTGCGCGAGGGAGCGCGCTCCCCGTGACGAGGTTACCGCAAGAAGGGGGTGAAGGAATGAGGATAACCTGCGACCGCTGCGGCTACGAGGGGGAGGGCGAGGAGTTCCGCCACATCGGCAACGTGATGTGCTGCGGTTCCCTCATCTTCCGGGAGTGCCCCAGCTGCCAGAACCCGGTGGTCTGCGACCGCCAGGACATCCGGGCCGACGCGGAGGAGACGGCGCGGGAGGCCTCCCGCCAGGTGGAGCTGGCCCTGGCCTCCGGGGATACCGCGCGCGCCCGGGAGCTGCTCAAGGAACTCTCCTTCCTCAACCAGTGCCTCAACCTGGACGCCGTCAACGAGTATATCCGGGAGAGGAAGAGGGAGATCCGGCGCATGGAGCGCGCCGCGGCGCAGTGAGCGCGCC
>CAKZMC010000105.1 GCA_937128055.1 uncultured Actinomycetes bacterium
TTATCTTGGAGAGCGATGGCTTTTGTTGTCAAAGAACAAATGCCGTATCCTATTTACAGAAGTTTATGGGCTCAGCCCATGTTAGAAGCTGGGCTGCCTCAGGATAGCTTCGGGTTTGCCGTGTCTACAGGCAACTTACCTGGAGTTTTACGCGCGAAAGAGGTCAGAATCAGGGTTCAACCGTAGAAGATGGGCAGAAAGAGCCCGGGCCATATAAAGGCCGTGGAGTTCCCGGACCCGTGGATAGAGGAGGCAGGGGATAGGGGCGATGTGTTCACCATGTAGTGAACCAGCACAATATGGTGAGCGGGATGAGCGTTGTGGAAGTCGCGGAGGTGAGGGGGATGAGGATCGATTCCTTCAAGTTCGGCGCCATCGAGATCGACGGAAAGAGATACGGCAAAGACGTGGCTATAGACGCATCGGGCGGCATCGACAAGCGCCGGGAAGGTTTCCTCAAGTTCGGTTCCCACAACATCACCAGGGAGGAGATCGAGGACCTGTCGCACAGGGGGGAGAAGCCCGACCTGCTCATAGTGGGGCTGGGAACCTCCTGCGCCGCCAAGCTCGATCCTGCTGCCGAGAAGTGGGCCGGCGAGGCGGGCGTGGAGCTGGTGGCCGCGTCCTCGCCCGAGGCGGTGGAGAGGTTCAACCGGGAGCAGGAGAAGGGCCAGCGCAAGGTAGCCGCCCTTATCCACATCACCTGCTGACCGTGGCGCGGGAAGCTGGAGGCCGGGTTCGGGAGAGCGAAGGAGGTGCGAGATGCCGACGGTGACGGTGGAGGGACCGCCCCTCAAGGACCTGGACCGCAAGCGGACCCTCACCAGGGAGATTACCGACGCACTGGAGCGGGCATTCGGCCTGCCGCGGGAGGCCTACACGGTGGTCCTCAGGGAGAACCAGCCGGAGAATGTCTGCGTGGGAGGGGAGCTCCTCTGCGACCGCATCGCCCGCCAGAGGGAGGAAAAGGGGAAGGGTTGAGGACCCCTTATGCGCGAGGCCGAAGGGCGTAAGGCCCCTTGCCTGACGCTTGCGCCCGTACTTCCGGCGCGCAAGACGGCCCCTATGCGGGGGAGGCGCGCGCGGCACTTGCGTGGCATGATTTTCCATCCCGGGGCTGCGGGTTCAGGCGGTGGGGCCCGTGTTCCTCACCCCCTGGGCATGGCTTATAATAGGCTTGCAGGTAGGCGACTACGAGGGCAGAACGCGGAAGGGTGACCGAGCCGGCCTAAGGTGATCGCCTGCTAAGCGATTGTGTGGATAAAACCGCACCGTGGGTTCGAATCCCACCCCTTCCGCCAGCCAGGAGCCGGGAGAACGTTCAAAGTCCTCCCGGTTTGCTTATCGGTCCGGTGAGGGCCGGGGCGCCGCTTCACCGGGGCGCGGGGCGGGCGTGGAGGCGGCCGGGCGTGCCGGGGAAAGGTGGCGCGGATTTCCGCGGAGCCTGTGAAAAGCGGCCGGGAGGTCCGGAAGTCAGGACGGAGTCGCGGCTCCGCCGGGCGGGAAGGAGGTTGCGTTGAACAGGAGACGGGTGAAGAAGATCATCGCCAAGTACAAAGGGGATAAGAAGTACGTGGGCGCGAGGAAACAGGAGGGGAAGCAGGAGAAGAGGCAGGCAGAAGAGCGGGGGAGAGGATTGGCGGCAAAGTCCGCAGTAAGGCAGGGAAAAGAGCCGGCGGTAAAGCGGGAGAGGATACGGGAGAGGAGGCGGGAGAGGATACGGGAGAGGAGGCGCTGGGGCCGCAAGCTGCTCTTCATGGGCGCCCTGGCGGGAGGGGGTGCTCTCGTGGCGAGGGCTTACCTGGAGGAGCCGGGGCCGGGCACGGGGACGGTCACCATGAGGGACGAGAACCCGGGCCCCCTTGCCACCATGCTGGGGAAACTGCTGGAGGACTTGCTGAAGGACCCGCAGAAGAAGGCCCTGGCCGACAACCTGCAGCTCTCCGTGGCCATCCAAGATATCGACCACCCCGAGTTGGCTGCCACCATGAGCTTCCTGGGCAGCGACGTCACCGTGAGCAACGGGGTCGCGGCGGGGAGCGACGTATTCATAGGCAGCGGGCTCTCCCTGCTGTTGAGCCTCTCCGGGGCGGGCAAGGGGCTGCAGGTGGTCAGGTGGCTGCGGTCGCCTGACGGCCAGAAGGTGGTGGAAGCCCTCAAGGGCGGCCGTCTCAAGATACGCGGGTTGGCCGGCAAACCCGTGCAGATGATACTTTTCCAGAGGTTCCTGACGCCCTCGGGGTAGGGCGGGGACGGGCGGGGCTGGGCACCGAGAACCTCGAGACCGGATCCGGTGCGGCACGTGGGGACATCCCTTGCCGATGCCTGAAAGCGGAAAGACGTTGCGGTACCTCTCCCTGATAACCTCGCTGCACGGGGGGATCCCTTGCCGACGCCTGAAAGGCGGGTCAACGCGCCTCACTGCCCGTTGTCCGGTTGCGGGAAGATTATCCTCCTCACCTTCTCGCGCAACTCCTCGAGCCGGAAGGGCTTGGTGATGTAGGCTGCGATGCCCATCTCCATGCATCTTTCCAGGTCCTCGGGGGCGGACTTGGCCGTGAGTACGATGACTGGGATGTCACAGGTATCCGCGTGGCCCTTCAGTTGCCGCAGTACCTCGAAACCGTCCATGACCGGCATCATGATGTCCAGGAGGATGACGTCCGGCTTGCTGGAGAGAGCAAGCTTAAGGGCTTCCCTGCCGCTGTCGGCCAACAGGACCTCAATGCCTAGTTTTACCAGGTTGAGCTCCATCAGCCGCAGGAAAAGACGGTCGTCGTCTACCACCAGGGCGCAGCTTCGCATCTTTACCCCCCGGCTCTCCTTATATTGAAATACTACCCAGAATGCCGGTTTTAAAACCGTTCAGGCTCCCTGGAGGATTTCGGCAAGGCGTCGAGCAGTCCGCGCGTTTTCCTGAAAAAGGAAAAACCCGCAGGCCGGAAGGTGGTCGCCCCGCACGCCCGGCTGCAAATAGAGGACCCCGGTTTCCGGCAAACCGGGGTCAGCAGGGAGGGAGGTGCTCCGGTAGGGGTACCAGAGCACGGATGAGGTCACTTTTACCGACCGTAACCTTGACCCATCCTTGCGGTTGCCCTTGCCCGCCTCGCGGGCACTCGCCGCCGCGCAAACGGTGTTATTAAGCAATGCTACTATCAGGTAGCTTTACTTATACAACTTTCTTACGGAATAATCAACCCCGAATTGTCTGTTCCTTCCCGATTCCGCAGGTACCCCACGGCTCTCCCCGCGCGGCGCCTTCCTGCACCGCGCGCAGGAGGCGACGGCGCACGCGGAATGGCTCGCAGCACATTTGATATAATGAGCTTTGATCTTGCAGGGAGACCGGGGTTCAGGGGCCGGGGCACGCGACCAGATACCAGTTACCCGTTTCCTAAGGGGAGAAGCGGTGGTCGCAGGGTAGCTGTCTGGGGTGCCCGGCGCGGTTGCGAGTTTCTGGAGAGGGAAGGAGGGACGGCTCATGAAGGGCGGTAACTGGGGCAAGGTGCTGAGGGTCGACCTGACTAAGGGGAACATCGAGGTGGAGGAGATACCCGAACAGCACTACCGTGATTTCCTGGGAGGCAGCGGCCTGGCCGCCAAGTGGTTTTTCGATCACCGCGGGTGGGAGGCGGACCCCCTGTCTCCGGAGAACCCGCTCATGATCATGAACGGGCCCCTCTCGGGGACCAACTTGCCGGGTGTTTCCCGCCTGGAGATCTGCGCACGCTCCCCCCTCACCGGCATCTGGGGGGAGTCCTCCATGGGCGGGCACTTCTCCCCCCAGCTCAAGCGGACCGGATACGACGGAATAATAGTGACGGGCGCCTCGCAGAAGCCGGTCTACCTCTACGTTAGCGACGAAGCGGCGGAGATACGCGACGCCTCCCATCTCTGGGGCAAGGACACCTACGAGACGGAGGAGCTGCTCAAGGAGGAGGTGGGCGACAAGCGGGCGCAGGTCATCAGCATAGGGCCGGCCGGCGAGAACCTGGTAAAATTCGCCAATATAATCAATGACAGGGGTTCCACCGCGGGACGCTGCGGTATGGGCGCGGTGATGGGCTACAAGAGGCTGAAGGCGGTGGTAGCCAGGGGGAGCAAGAAGGCCCCCGTCGCCGACGAGGAGGGGTTCAAGGCCGCGCGTGACAGGATGGCGGAGATGCTCAAGTTCAGCATGGTGGCGGAGGCCTTCCACGCCTTCGGCTCCAACGTGCACATGGAGTACGGCATGGCCATAGGCGACGTGCCCGTCAAGAACTGGCGCGAGGCCTACTGGGCGGAGGGGCCGGAAAAGCTGGGCGGCACCGCGGTAGCCGAGAAGATACTGGTGAGAACCCACTCCTGCTTCGCCTGCCCCATCTCCTGCAAGCGCATCGTGGAGGTGAAGGGCGGGCCTTACGCGCTGGCGGAGGGTCCGGGCTCGGAGTACGAGGCGGCGGCCGCGTTGGGCACCCTGCAGAGGATGGATTCCATGGAGGCCAACCACAAGGCCAACGAGCTCTGTAACCGCTACGGGATGGACGTCATATCATGCGGTAGCGTGATCGCCTACGCCACGGAGGCTTTCGAGAAGGGCCTCATCAAGGAGGAGGACACCGAGGGGGTGCGGCTGGGGTGGAACGAGCCGGACGTGCTCCTCGACCTCATCCGCAAGATCGCCCACCGCGACGGCATCGGGGACGAGCTGGCCGAGGGCGTACGCGCCATGGCGGAGAAGTTCGGGGGCGAGGAGTTCGCCATCCACGTCAAGGGGCTGGAGTGCCCCATGCACGACCCGCGTGCCCTCTGGGGCATGGCACTCACCTACGCCACCTCCATCCGCGGCGCCTGTCACTGCGCGGATACCAACCTCTACGTGGACCTGGGGCTAACGGGACACAGCGACCTGGGCGTGAAGAGGAGTTGGCCGTACCGCGCCAAGGGGAAGGCGGCCCAGACCGTGGCATCGCAGAAGAAGGGAGTGATCGCCAACTCCGCGGTCATATGCCTTTACGCGTGGGGCTCGGTGGGAGGTTCCCTGCCCGAGATGGTCATGATGCTCAATCCCGTCACCGGCTTCAATTACACGGTGGAGGAGCTGGCAAGGGCGGGCGACCGCATCTGGTACCTCAAGCGCGCCCTGGGGAACCTCTGCGGGACCTCCCGCGAGGATGACCGGCTGCCCAGGCGCATCCTGGAACCGCACCCCGAGGGGGTCACCTCCAGCCTGCATCTGGCGGTCTACCCCCAGTTCATGTCCATCGGCCCCATGGGCAAGCTGCGCGTGGAGGGGCTGAAGAACGCCACCGTGGGCTTCATGAACAAGTTCGTGTATCCCAACATGGACAAGCTGCTCACCACCATGAACAAGCTGCCCGTTTTCTCCATGCGCAGGAAAAAGCTGGAAAGCGGTGACCCGGAGGAGTTGAAGCGCAGGACGGTGGCCTTCGAGGAGATGCTGGAGGAGTATTACCGCCTGCGTGATATCGACGCGCATGGCAGGCCGAGCAGGAGGCGCCTGGAGGAGTTGGGCCTCAAGGACGTGGCGGACGCCCTGCACGGCTGAGCAGGGTCCCGCCACCGCATAGGAAGCGCGCGTGAGAGCATGCCTACGGTGAAGTTTTTCGCCACACTGCGCAAGGCGACGGGCGAGGCGGGCTACCAGAGCTCGGCCCGCAGCGTGGCGGGA
Organism: uncultured Actinomycetes bacterium; assembly: GCA_937128055.1. Classification (GTDB taxonomy): domain Bacteria; phylum Actinomycetota; class Geothermincolia; order Geothermincolales; family RBG-13-55-18; genus JACIXC01. The sequence continues at coordinate 5,672 of CAKZMC010000105.1, forward strand.
GTCCTCAAGGAAGTCGAGAGGAGGTACGGGGACGGCGTTTCCCGTTACCTGCGCAACGTTACCGTGCTGGTCAACGGCCGGCACATCGGTTACCTCAGGGGCAAGAGGACCAGGTTGGAACCCGGTGACGAGGTGTCGCTATTTCCTCCCCTGGCGGGAGGGTAAAGTTGGAATATTATTCCAGGATGATCTCATACGGGGGTGATGGTCACCCCGCCCCCGCCCGGAGCGCCGCCTACCTGCAGCTCCGCCAGCTCGCGCACGCACGCGCCCAGCAGCTCTCCGCCGGAAGCGATGTTCTCGCAAGCGTTGGCGGCGCGGGCCGAAACCCCCGCAAGGTTGGCGTTGGAGGCCAGGGCCGCCCACTGGCGCAGGTGGTCCACTTCCTTCTGCAAACGCTCGGCGCTGTGCTTTAGGGCCACCTTGAGGGTGACCAGGTCTATGCCTTCCCGGCACATGAGGTTCACCTCCCGTATTACTCAGCCCGGAGGCGCTGCACGGAGCCTCCTCCCTCCAGTATGGGAGAACCGAAAGCGCGGCGCAACCACGGGTGGCGTAAGAATAACGCCTACAGTTGCAAGAATAACGCCTACAGTTGCGGCGGGGACCTGCAAGCGCGGTTGCAGTCCTTCACGGCGCAGCTCCCGCGCAGGATGGGGGGTGAGGGGATCTTGCCAGCGTCAGGCGTGCTGCTCACACGCAGCTCGCGGCCGCCGCCTTTCCCAGTTCCACCATGGCGCGCCGCAGGGTTTCCTTCCCCTTCTCGGTAATGCCCGAAAGCGGCAGCCGCACCCCGCCCACGCCGATGCCCATCCAGTTGAGGGCCTGCTTGATGGCGGTGGGGTTGGGCTCGCAGAAGAGGGCGCGCACCAGGGGGAGCACGCGGAAGTGTATCTCGCGCGCCTCCTCTGTCTTCCCCTCCCAGACCAGGCGGCACATGCGTCCGAACTCCACCCCCAGCACGTGCCCCACGGCGGCGACGCATCCTGCGCCGCCCAGGCAGAGCACCAGGAAGGTCACCGCGTCCTCGCCGCAATAGACGTGGAAGTCGCCGCCCTTCTTGCGCGTCTCCTCGATGATGGAGGTGACCTGGAGGATGTCGCCCGATGCCTCCTTGATGCCGACGATGTTTTCCAGCTCCGCCAGGCGCAGCACCGTCTCCACCTCGATGTTGCGGCCGGTGCGGAAGGGGATGTTGTAGAGGATGATAGGAAGGGAGGTGCTTTCGGCGATGGCCTTGAAGTGCTGGTAGATGCCCTCCTGGCTGGGGCGGTTGTAGTAGGGGCTGACGTGGAGGCAGCCGTTGACCCCCAGCTTCTCCGCCGCGGTGGTCATCTCGATGGCCTCCCGCGTGCTGTTGCTGCCGGTGCCGGCGATGACCGGCACCCTGCCCGCGGTCTCCTCCTGCACGATGGCGATGACCTTCACGTGCTCCTCGTGGCTGAGAGTGGGAGACTCCCCGGTGGTGCCGCAGGGGATGAGGGCGTCGGCAGCCTGCTCCTCGATGAGATAGTTGACCAGGCGGCGCAGGGCGGGCTCGTCAACCCGGTCTCTCTCATCGAAGGGAGTGACCAGGGGGATCAGGCACCCTTTCACGTTCCAGTCGACCACGAGGACCTCCTCTCTTACGTCCATGCCGGTTGCGATGGTGGTTTGAAAGTAATCATAGCAGAAGGGCGGTAGGTTAAGAAGCGGCTGCTTTCCCTCCGCCGTGCAGCGACACGGCACCGCCCGCGAGGGATTTTTCCGGGCGATTGTGGCACGATTGCATGAATGGTTCCGTTTCCGCACCAAGAAGTGATGTTACTGACACGAGGTCAAAAATGGTTATATATGGTAATTAGAAAATGGGGATAAAAATTACCCCCTACCCTATTGACAGCGTGCGAGGCGATGATATGATGAATTCGTTCCGGCTGAGCTCGGGGGAAAAACCTGAAATAAAGCGGATTTCTGCTTGTCGTCCGGAACGTAGGTAGGAACCCAGGATGCCGAGTAGAAAACGTCGCGGTCCCGTCCCGACGGTCCCAAAGGTATCTTGGGTTTCTACTATCTATTGCCGTCACCGCCGCGGCGGTGGCCGGGTCAGGCACGGAAGTGCACGCAGTTGCGCCCCGCCTCTTTGGCTTCGTATAGTGCAGCGTCGGCCTTGGCTACGATGTCCGAGCGTCCCTCAACCCCGGAGCTGGGGAACGTGGTGACGCCCTGGCTCACTGTGACCTTTACCGGCTTCCCGTTCGGGACGGCGAAGTCGTGCTCTTCCACGGCCTTGCGTATACGCTCGGCTGTACTGATCGCGCTTTCCAGTTCCGTCTCGGGGAGGATGATGGCGAACTCCTCGCCGCCGTAGCGGGCCAGGATATCCATGGTGCGCAGGCAACCCTTGATAAGGGCGGCCGTTTCCTTGAGGATCTCGTCGCCGTAGAGGTGTCCGTAGGTGTCGTTTATCTTCTTGAAGAAATCGATGTCCAGCATGATGAAGGAGAAGATGGTGCCGTAGCGCAAGGATCGCTTGAACTCCTTCTCGAAAAGTTCCTGGAAGAAGCGGTGGTTGTAGATCTTGGTGAGGCCGTCGGTAATGGCCATGCGCTTGGCGTCCTCGTAGAGGCGCGCATTGTCCACGATCATCACCAGCTGGTTGCTCACCAGGTTGAGGATGGCCTGAGCGTCGCGGCGGAAGGCGGGGGTGGGAGGCCCGGCCAGCAGCAGAAGCCCGATGGGCGCCCTGTGGGCGATCAGGGGGATGTGGATGTAGACCAGTTCCGGGATCTCCCCTCCAGAGGTGGTTACCAGGTTATCCTTGCCCAGGATGACGCGGCCGATCGCCTGGGGGTCCCTGACCCGCCACGCGTAACCGGTGGCGATGTTCAAGGCCTGCTCCACGGCGCCCTCCATGACGTCCGGCGTGGTTGGCTGGTTGAGGTAGATATGCAGCTCCCTTTCCTCGAAGAGCAGCAGGATCCCCAGGTTATAGTTGAAGAGCTTGTCCAGGATATCGAAGACGGAGCCCACCGTCTCTTGAAAATCCTGCAGCGATCCGGCCAGCGAGGCTATGTCGTTCAGTATGGTGGTCTCGTAGAGCTTGCGGTCCAGGAGATCGGTGATCTTGTTGATCACGTAATCCTCGCTGACCTCTTTTCTGCGCTTGCGCGAGAGCTCCTTGCTCTCCTGGTATTGGTCGTTGTCCGCGAGTAGTCCTTCCACACTCTCCAGGAGGTGCTCGGGCTTGAACCCCTTGGTTATATAGGCATCGGCGCCCGTCTTCAAGCCCCAGAACATGTCGCTCTGGTGTTCCCGCCCCGTGAGCATGATGATGGGCATCCAGGAGGTCATGGGATCCTCCTTTAGGAGACGGCACACCTGGTATCCCTTGATCTTGGGCATCTCGATGTCCAGGATGAGGAGATCGGGGAGGAGGGAGAAGGCCTTCAGCGCAGCCTCTATGCCGTCCCAGGCCACGTCGACCTTGTAGCCGGCCTGTTCGAGTATGGAGCTGGTTACCTTCACCACCAGCTTGTTGTCGTCGGCCAGTAGCACGTGCTTCTTTTCGGCCATGGTGTTTTTCTCCCTGTACCGTGGTGCTTATGATTTATCGGCCTGAGCGCTGGCAAGGTTAAACCGCGCCGTGCCGGCAACTCGAGGGGCAGTGGGAGACGCCTTTGCGGGCGCCGGGGGTACGCGGGGCGGGTAGAAGCCTCGGGCTCCGGCCGGGATATCGCGGGCGAGGTTCACTCAAGGTTCTCGTGCGGGGCGCAGGGCGATTTCCACCCTGCCGTCCTCCAGGGCGGTGGCGAGCTCGCAGGACTCTTCGGGAGTGACCGCGAGGAGGATACAGCCGGCACTCGTCCAATTCCCGGAATGCGCTTCCTCACCGGCACCCCCCGCATAGGCGGTCGAGGCGGGGTCGAAAACCGCCACGACCTTGATGTTTTCCAGGGCGAGCCGCGAAGAGCCGCCGCGGGAGCAGACGACGTCCACGCGGCTGCCCTCGGTCAACTGCGAGGGTGGGAAGGCCACCGCCTCGCAAGGCAGGGGGAAAGCACGGAGGCCGGCGTCGAGCGCGCTGGTGGCCCAGGGACCTTCCTGGGGGGAGAGGATGGCGCTGGCAAGCAGGGGCTCCCCCTGCCGCACGGGGTAGCGCAGCACCCGGCCGCTGACCTCGGCGCGATCCGTGAAGGTGCCGGGGAGCAGGTACCTGTCAGGGAAGGGGACCAGGTCGAGGGAGGCGGCGTCGAGCACCTCGCCGGCGCGTATATCCCGGGCTGCCACCACCAGCTCCACGAGTTTTCCGCTTGCGGCCACGCGCGCTTGCAGGCTGCGCAGGTAGGCGAAGACGCTTAGGGCGGCCAGGACGGCGGCGGAGAGCGAGGCCACCAGGTAGAGGCGGGAGGAACGGAACCTGAGCACGTGCAACACCACTCCTTTCCACATCTCTTTCCGCGCGCCCATCGCGGGGAAGCGCCGCGCCTGCTTGAAGGGAGGCCGTGCCGGCCTGCGCGGCGGCGCGCCGCCTAACGCAGCGGGATGAACTGGAACAGGTTGCAGGAGGTGTCCAGGAAGAGGAAGCCGTTGCGGATGGTCTCTCCCCCGCAGATCACCTTCACCACCTCCTGCGCCTGCAGCGAGGCGACCAGGGCGGGGGTGGCGGGAGGGGTCCCCTCCACCAGCTCCACGCCGCGGTCTTCCCCGGGGGGATAAAGGGAAAGCAAGCCTGCGTCTCCCGGATAGACCGTCATGACCTGGCCTGCGGTGCCGGCGATGGCGCCGTGCACCAGGGGGATGCCCAGGCGCGCGCAACCTTCCTGCAGGGCAAGGCGCGAGGAGACGGTGTCCAGGGCGTCCACCACCACCCGGGCTTCCCCGAATATCTCGGGGAAATTGTCGGCGGTGACGAAGCGCTGGTGGGCGACCACCTCGAGGTCGGGGTTGATTTCCGCTACCCTTTCGCGGGCCCTCAGCGCCTTGGGCCGGCCGAGGTCGCATTCCCGGGAGAAGAGCTGGCGGTTGAGGTTGTTTTCCTCGAAGACGTCGTCGTCGGCCAGCACGAGGCGGCCCACCCCGTAGCGGGCGAGAAGCTCGGTCACGTAGCCGCCGAGCCCTCCCAGCCCGCAAACCCCCACGCAGGAGCGGAGCAGGAGCAGCTGGCCTTCCATGCCCAGGGTCCCGATGTTGCCTTGGTAGCGCGCGGGAACGACCCCCGACTCAAGGGCTTCCACCTCCACCTGCAGGGCGGTGAGGCGGAAACGCGAGGCCAGTTCCCTGGTACGCTGCAGCGGGAGGACCCGGATGTCCCCCTCCGTTGTGGCCGCGGCCGCCAGCTCCTCACGCAGTTTCCGCTCCATGGCGAAATTATATAACATATCCAACTTATATACAAGCCCCTGCAGCTCGCCTTCGCCGGCATGGGATGTGCCTACAGGGGCGAGATCGCCAGCCCGCCCCGCGGCGATGCGGCCTCGCGTTGGGGGCGGACCGGCGCATGGGAAGTCGGGCGGACGCAAGGCAGGGATGGACCGTATACTGCCCCCCGTGCGAGATCGGCGCGCCGGCGCCGTCGCCTCCTGGAAAGATGGAGGGCGGAAAGCGGAAAGGCAGTGCCCCGCGCGCTGCGAGCCCCGGCCGCCCTGCCCTTGGAGCCGAGAAGCGACCTCCGCCGAAAATGCGCCGGGGAACGTCATCGCGAGGGGCGTTGCGGCGAAGCGGTCATGCCCGCATTACCCTTCCCGCCCGGCGTCCTTTCTTCTAGCGCGTCCCCCGCCGCAAGGTGCGCAACGCGTGCTCGGGACCCTATGCCTGGGCGGTCATGTCGGAGAGCCTGCCGATGACCTCCTCGGCTTCCCTGACCGTCCGCTCGACGACCTCCTGCACGGTGGGCACGTCGTGCAGGAGACCGGTAACCTGTCCCACCGGGAGCACGCCGCTTGCCGTGTCGCCGTCCTCAGTGGCGATGCGGATGAGTTTGAAGGCGTTGGCCATGTAGGCGAGCTGCTTGGCGTTTTTCCAGCCGGACGCCAGGACGCTCACGAAGAGCTTCCAGTAGGGGAGCTTGAGCATCTGGGCGATGGAGCGGGAATTGGGGATGGCCTTGAGCATCTGTACGGGGTTGAGCCCGCGCTTGATGGCCTTGCGCGCCGCTTCCGTGTCCAGCACGCGGCACCACAGCCCGTCGAAGCGGTCGGAGTAAAGGGTGTCGTAGACGTCCTTTTCCAGTGAAAGCTGCTTGTAGCTCTCGTGCAGCGGGCTTTCCTGGGTGGTCATGAAGCGGGTGCCCATGGCCACTCCCTCGGCCCCCAGCGCGAGGGCCGCGGCCAGCCCCCGGCCGTCCCCCACGCCGCCGGCGGCGATGACCGGTATGGTGAGGTTGGAGGCCAGGCTGGGAACCAGGCAGAAGGTGGTGACGTGCTCCCCGTGAGCCGCTGCCTCGTTGCCGGTGGCGATGATGCCGTCGCAGCCGTATTCCTGGGCGCGCCGGGCATGGCGCAGGTTGGTCACCGTGGCGAGGACCTTGCCGCCGTACTCGTGGGCGGCGTTTACTATCCAGTCGCCCTTTCCCAGGGAGAAGTTGATCACCGGAACCTTCTCCTCCAGCAGAACCTGCGCGTTCTGCGCCGCCCCCGGGAAGAGCAGGGAGACGTTGGCGCCAAATGGCCTGTCGGTGAGTTCCCTTATCTCCCGCACCGCCTGGCGCGTCTGCTCGGCGTCCAACACCCCGGTGGCCAGCAACCCCAGGCCACCGGCGTTGGAAACAGCCGCCACCATCCTGGGTATGCTTATCCAGCTCATGCCGGATAAAAGGATGGGGTGCCCGATTCCCAGGAGTTCCGTGATGCGCGTTTTCATAGGATGCTCCCTCCTCTCTTCCGGAATGCAAGCAGCCTTGCTTCCTGCCTGCGGCGGTCTATCCGCCCCGGGAGCGTGATGCCGAATACCCGGCGTGGACCATCCCTATTATAGAACACGCGAACGCAGACGGGTGTTTGCGGGTGCGAAAACGAGGGCGCGCTCAACCGCCTCCTGGCACCCGCTTGGGGAAGAAGAGCGGGGAAGCGGCGGAGGGGACCTCAAGGCGTGTGTCCGCCGCGCAGCCTCTCCCGGGCATGGCGCCTGGCGTCCTCCTTCAAGAGCACGCCCAGCAACCTACCCTCCTCCGTGACCCACAGGAAGTCTCTGCCGCTCCTCTCCATGAGGGACATGGCTTCGAAAAGCGGGTCTCGCGGCGCGCAGGCGTCCTCCAGCCGCACGGGCCGGGCCACCGCGGAAACGGGGGTGTCTTCCCAGGCGCGCCTCTTCACCTTCCTCAGGTCGGCCAGGTTCACCGTCGCCGCGAGCTTTCCCTGGCCCAGCACGGGTATGACGGCGCCCGGGGCCCTTTCCAGGTGCAAGCGGTAGACCTCCTCCAGGGAGGCGGAGAGATCTACGGCCGGCACGCCGGGGCGCAGGAGGTCGTAGGCAGTTACGCCGGAGAGCGAGAGCCGCAGGCGCAGCTGGCGGAAGCTGTTCTCCGCTGCCTGCATGAGGAAGATGCCGATGAGCACGAACCACGCCCCGGCGAGCAGCAGGTCGCTGCGGTCACGCAGCAGGTCGGCCAGGAGCATGGAGAGGCCGGCGACCATCAGGAGCGCGCCGAACGCTTCACCGAGGCGGCTGGCGGCGCGCGTGCTCCTTTCTATGTCTTTCCAGTGATGCCAGAGGATGGAGCGCAGTATCCTTCCGCCGTCCAGGGGGAACCCGGGGACGAGGTTAAAGGTCCCCAGGCCGAAGTTGACCGCGGCGAGGAGCATCAGCCCGAACGAGACGGTCTCGGCGCCCAGTTGGTAGGCCAGGTAGGAGAAGCCGCCGAAAAGCAGGCAGAGGGCATAGGAGCAGAGGGGGCCGGCCACCGACATCTTGAACTCCACGCCCGGGGAAGTGACGTCCCTTCCCATCTGGGCCACCCCGCCGAAGACGAAGAGCATGATGTGGCTGATGGGAACGCCGTTGCGGTTGGCCACCAGTGAGTGGGAGAGCTCGTGCAGGAGGACGGAGGCGAAGAAGAGCAGGGTGGTGACCAGCGCCACGGGCACGTAGACGGCGGGGCCCGAGGACACGTTGACCTGGAAGAACTGCAGGACCACCCAGAGGAGGAGCACGAAGACTATGAACCAGCTCCAGTGGATGAAGACGTCAATGCCCCGGAAAGCTCCGAGGCGCAGGCCTTTCCTGGGGATCACGTTCCCGTACTCTTTACGTTTCTTCCTGGATCTCGAGGGGGCTGATGGTGGCCTCGTCGAGCATGGAGGCGCAGGCGCAGGAACGCTCCCCTGCGACGGCGGGCACCAGCTTTTCCAGGAGCAGCAGCATCTTTTCGTTGTTCTCCTGGAAGACGCGGCCCACCTCCTCGGCGGTCACCGATTTCACGCCCTCCTCGTCGGCTATCCAGACGTCCCAGTCCGTGACCAGCGAGATGTTGAGGTAGCACATGCCCATCTCTCGGACCAGGACCACTTCCGGGTACTGCGTCATGTTGATGACGTCCCATCCCTGGGAGTGGTACCATTTGCTCTCCGCCCGCGTGCTGAAGCGGGGGCCCTGGATGATCACCGCCGTCCCGCCGTTGCGGCAGGGGATGCCCATGCGCGAGGCGAGGTCGTGGCATACCTCCCTCATCTCGGGGCAGTAGGGTTCCGCGCAGCTGATGTGCACGGCGGCGGGACCGTCGTAGAAGGTACATTCGGAGCGCGCGGTGCGGTCGATGAACTGGTCGCAGAGGACGAAGGTCCCCGGGGGGATCTCCCGCTGCAGGGACCCGCAGGCGCCGGGCGAGATCATGCGCTCCACCCCGAATTCCCGCATCCCGAAGACGTTGGCGCGGTAGTTGATGCGGTGCGGTGGGTACTGGTGGAAGCGTCCGTGCCGCGGCAGGAAGACCACCGGGACACCCGCCAGCTCCCCCACGGTGTAACGGTCGCTGGGGGATCCGTAGGGGGTGTGCACGGCGTAGCTCTTCGCGCCCCGCAGCAGGGAGTAAAACCCGGATCCTCCGAAGATGCCGATCTTGGCCTGGGGCAGTCTCATTTTCCGCTCCTTCGCGTTCCTGCCGGGGCGTGGCGGTCAGGCGTCGGAGCCGCCGCTGGAAGGGATTTCCTCCTTATCCCCGGACTCCTTCTCCCCCGTCTTCTCCAGATCCTTTTCCGCCTTCTCCGGGTGTTTCTTGCCGCCGTTGTCCGAGGCGGAGCGGGAATCCGTCTTGTAGAATCCGGACCCCTTGAAGATGATGCCCACGGGTCGGAAGAGGCGCCTCACCCTGCCTCCGCAACGGGGGCAGCTTTCCACCGTCTCGTCCACCCCGTGCGTCTCCTCGAAGACGTCGTCGCACTCGATGCACTTGTAGTCGTATGTCGGCATGTCAGATCACCTCTGGCAACGTATTCGCAGTTGAAAATATACCTATTATCGCTTGGCGGTTCAACTATAGCATCCCCGCGCGCGGGGAGGATTGCGGCTTATCATGCGGCCCCGCAGCGCTGCTGCGCCTCGCGCGGTTGGGGTATTATTGATGGGATAAGAGGGGCGGCGCCGCGAGGCGCGCAAGCGGGGGGAGCGCCGGGGACCGGCTCGCGGCTGGAGGGCGTGGGCGGCCGGCGCGGACGGTAGGGAAGGTGAGCGTTTGGCGGAGCGCCTTGGTGTCGAGGGAGAAGGGGAAACGGCGGCGGAGGCCCCCTCGCGCAGCATATGGCAATACCTGGAAAGTGCCGTGCTGCTGTCCCTGCTGGGAGTGGGCCTCTATTACCTGGTGCCCAGGTTCATCGGGGACCGGGAGATGCTCTCCGTGGTGCGGGGAGCCAATTTCCTTCTCGTCCCCGCGGCCCTGGGCCTGGAGACCCTCTCCATGCTCTGTGTCTGCCGGCTCCATGACCTGGCCCTGCGGGCGGGGGGAGAGAGCCCGGGATTCCCCCGCGTTTCGCTGGTCTACATGAGCGCCTACGCTTTCGGCCACGTGGTGCCGGGCGGAAACTCGGGAACCTTCTACCTGAACTACCGCGAACTGAGACGTGAGGGAGTTCCGTGGGGCCTGGCGCTCAAGGCGATCGCGGCCGCCTACCTCTTCTACTCGGCGGGGATGGTGGTGTTGCTGGCAGCCGGGTCGCTGCTGAGCCTTTCCAGGGGGCGCCTGCCCGGCGCGTACCGGCTGGCCGCGCTCGTGGTGGCCGGGGGCGCCGTCCTTTTCCTGGCCGCGTGCGTCTTTCTCGCGAGGAGAGAGAGGCTGCTGCGCGCCATGGCATGGCACGCCCTCGGGGCGGCGCGGAGGCTGCGTCTCTTCCCGCGCCTGGACAGGGAGGAGGCGGTGGAGCGGTTCATGGAAGCGCGCCGCTACCTGCTCTCCATCTTGGACGACCGCGGGGCTGCCCTGCGCCTGCTCGCCTACGGGACGGGATTCTGGCTGCTGGACATGTCCTGCCTTTACGTGGTATTCCTCGCCCTGGGCCATCCCGTCAACCCCGGCATCCTCATGGCCTGTTACGCCTTCGCCGATATCATGGGGAGCCTTCCTCTGACCCCGGCGGGGTTGGGCGTCTTCGAGGCGAGCCTGGGAGCCACGCTCTACGCCTTCGGTTACGCGAAAGAGGTGGTGGCCACGGCGGTCCTCGGCTTCCGCTTCTTCAGCTTCTGGCTGTGCACGCTGGCGGGAGGCGCCTGCTACCTTCCCTGCGGGCGGCGAGGAGAAGGGAAGGTTCCCGGGCTTGAGGAGGGCGGCCGGCGTTGCGCCTCGCTCCTCCCGCGCGAGTTGGCGCTCCCCCGGCGGAGGTGGCATTATTAACCTGGGCGAAGAGCGGACACGGAGGTGGAGATGAGCATACTGGTAGTGGGGTCGGTGGCCCTGGATTCCGTGCGCACCCCTTTCGGAGAGGTGGAGGAGGTCCTGGGGGGGTCGGCAACCTATTTCAGCGTTGCGGCCTCCTTTTTCAGCCCGGTGAGGGTGGTGGCCGTGGTGGGGGAGGATTTCCCGGCGGAGCACCTGGACTTCCTAGGGTCGCGCGGGGTGGACATCGGGGGCTTGCGGAGGGTGCCGGGGCGCACGTTCCGCTGGCGGGGCTTCTACGATTACGACCTCAACGAAGCCCATACCCTCGATACCCAGCTCAACGTGTTCGAGGAGTTTGACCCGGAGATCCCCGAGGAATACCGGGACTCGGAGTTCGTCTTCCTGGCCAACATCGACCCGACCCTGCAACTCAAGGTGCTCGAGCAGGTGCGCTCGCCGCGGCTCACCATCTGCGACACCATGAACTTCTGGATAGAGAACAAGCGGAGCGAGCTGATGGAGATAATCAAGAGGGTGGATTGCCTGCTGCTCAACGATTCCGAGGCGCGGCAGCTGGCCGAGGAACCCAACCTCATCGCCGCCGGGCGCAGGCTGCAGTCCACGGGGCCGCGGCGGGTTATCATCAAGAAAGGGGAGCACGGGGTGATCATGCTGGGAGAGAATTCCTATTTTTCCCTTCCCGCCTACCCGCTGGAGACGGTCTTCGACCCCACGGGTGCGGGGGATTCCTTCGGGGGAGGTTTCCTGGGGGCGATTTCACGCGAGCCGGATCTGACGGAGGACGCCGTACGTCGGGCGGTGGTCTACGGGAGCGTGGTGGCCTCCTTCGCGGTGGAGTCATTCTCCTGCGACCGCTTGCGGACGCTGAGCGGGGAGGAGATAAAGGCGCGTTACGATGAGTTCATGGAGATCACCTGTTTCTGATTGGGCGGGCATGGGAATGCTATCGGCGGCGACGCGAGGCGCGCCTTTGCCCCACGGGGGCAGAGATGTGGGAGGGAACCCGTTCATGCTGCGGCCTCGCAGGGCGTAGCGCGACGGAGTTGCGGCGGCGGACGGGGAGGCGGAAAAGGAGGAGAGATGGGCGAGGTAGCGTCGGAAATGCTGGAAACAGGGGAGCAGGTCATCTTCGACAAGAGGCATTCCCTGTGGGAGATTTGGAAGAACTTTCTCATCGGCGGCATCGCGATAGTGGCCCTGGTGCTGCTGCTCGGAAAGTTCAAGCCGGGCCCTGCGGCGGCGCCGGGGGAAACGAACTGGGGGTATATCATCCTGGTGAGCGCACTGGGATTCGCGGCCCTGGTTTTCTACGGGCTCTGGCCGCTGGTCAAGCAACGCGAGCTGCATGATAAGAAACTCTTCCTGCCCCTCCTCGACATAATCCTGGCCGCCGCGGCCTGGGGCGCGCTGATGTGGTTCCGCAACAGCCGGGGGTTCGCGGACATATGGGAGACGGTGGCCTGGATAGCCTTCGTCGTGGTGATCGGGGGATGGCTGGTTTACCCCCTCCTGCGCTGGTTCTTCACCCATTTCATACTCACCAACCGCAAGCTGATCCTCAGCTCCGGGATACTGAACAAGAGCTTCAAGGTCATCCCGCTGGACCAGGTCAACGACATCAGCGGCAGCCAGAACGTCTGGGAGAGGATCTTCAACTACGGCGACCTGGTCATCGAATCGGCGGGGGAGTTCGGGCAGCAGCCCTTCACCAACATTGGGGATCCCAAGAAGGTGCGGTCGCAGATCCTGGAGCAGAGGAGGGTCTTCCTGGAGGAGAGAGCGGGAGGCCCGCAGTACCGCGTGGCGGCGCCGCAAGCGGCTGCCCCGCAAGCGCAGGCGCCGCATGGAGAGATGCCCGCGGCGGCCGCGCGCACCCCCGCAGAGGAATTGGACCTGGTGGAGGCCATCCGCAAGCTGGACGAGCTGCGGCGCAGCGGGGCGCTCAGCGAGGAGGAGTTCCAGAAGGCGAAACAGGAAATCCTGGACAAGATGGAGGGCGACTAAGCGCCTCGCCC
>CAKZMC010000106.1 GCA_937128055.1 uncultured Actinomycetes bacterium
TGCCCGCGGAAGTCGAAGGTATAGACGCAGTATTCCAGGGACAGCTCCTGTGCCAGGGCCACGAAGTCGCGGATGTTCTTGTTGCCCCCGAAACCATGGCAGAGGATGACCCCCCGCCCCGGCGGCCTTCCCATGCGCAGGGTGTCCAGGTACGCCCCGTCCTCGCTCGCCACCGTACGGCGCAGCGCGGGCACGGTGTAGGCGGCGAACATCACCCCCTGCGGCAAGCCCGCGTTGATGTCGAGAGCCTCTTCGGCCTCCATGGCCTTTCCCTTTTCTCTCGGTGCCTAAGCCACATTACATGGTAAATCAATCGTCAAGCTTTTCCAATTTTCCGATGTGGCCAGGCTTGAAACGGCTCGGACACCGTTGGACAAGGGGAGGATGTTATGAAAGAATAGCGTTGGCCGCGCCGGGGGCGGCCGGAGGAGGCAAAAAGGTGATGTTGATCGATCTGCATGTACACACGATCTCCTCGCCCTGCTCCCAGATAGACCCCAAGGAGCTCATCGTGGTCGCCAGGAAGATAGGGCTGGACGCCGTGTGCGTCACCGAGCACGAGGAGATGGAGGGGGCCGAGGAAGCCTGGCGGCTGGGAAGGGAGGCGGGCTTTCCCGTGCTGCGGGGAGTGGAGGTGTACACCGAGTTCGGGGACATGCTGGTCTTCGGGCTCTTCCGGCCCGCATTCAGCTGGCAGACGCCCTTCGAGGAGCTCTGGCGCATGGTCAGGGAGGCGGGGGGTATCATCATCCCCGCGCACCCCTGCCGCAGCGACCGCGGGATACACGAGAAGATGGGCCGCGAGAGTGCGGAATACCTCCTTCGCAGCGTCGACGCCCTGGAGGTGAAGAACGGCGGTAACGCCGAGGAGGCCAACCTGCTTGCCGAGGAGATCGCCTCCCGTTACGGCCTGCCCGGAGTGGGGGGAAGCGACGCCCATTTCCTCATGCAGTTGGGACGCTGCCTGACCGTCTTCGAGCGCGATATAGAGGACGAGGAGGACCTGGTGCGGGAGATCAGGGCGGGGAGGTGCAACGCCGCTTACGCCAACGAGGTGGAGGAAGTGAACCTCTCCCGCGCTTGGAGGTAGCCGTGATCGTCGACCTGCATATCCACACCAACCTCGGCTCCCTCTGCTCCCAGCTGGGGCCAGACGAGCTGCTGGAGCGCGTGAGGGAGCTGGGCATAGACGCCATCTGCATCACCGACCACCACTCGCACCGCGGCGCGGACAAGATGATCGCCTACGCGGGGGACAGGGGATTCCCCATCTTCCGCGGCGTGGAGATCTACACGGATTACGGGGACATGCTGGTCTTCGGCATGAAGAGGGACACCAGGTACCACCTTACCACTTTCTGGGAACTGGTGGAGATGGCCGGGGCGGACGGCGCGGTCATCATACCCGCGCACCCCTGCCGCGGGTGGGACCCCAAGCACGGCCACACCCACGAGTTCCCGCGCGAGATATCCGAGCACATCGTGGCACTCGAGACACACAACGGCGCCAATAAGGAGCGCAGCAACCGGCAGGCGCAGGAGCTGGCCGCGGAATGGGGCGTGCCCGGGACGGGAGGAAGCGACGCCCATACCCTCTGGCAGGTGGGGAAATGCGTCACCGTCTTCGAGCGCGAGGTCGCGAGCGAGGAGGACCTCCTGCGGGAACTGCGGGAGGGCAGGTTTTACGGGGCTTACTTGGACGAGCTGCGGCGGGAGGCTATGTGACGGCACGCCGGCCGCGCGGCTGCATCATGCGCCCCTCAACCCGGATTTCCTTATCGCCTCGATGAGGGTCTCCACCCCGCAGGCGTTCATGAAATGCACGCCACCCAGGCCCGGCAAGTCCCGCAGGGCACGCGCCGTCTCGGCGGCCATGGCCGCGCCCTCGGCGGCGGGACGAGAGGAGGCCTCGAGTCTTTCCAGGACCGTGCGGGGGACGCGCACGCCCGGCAGGTTGCGCGTGAGGTAACGCGCCGTGCGGGGGTCCCCCAGGACCAGCACCCCCGCCAGTAGGGGGCGGCCTCCGAGAAGGGGGCGCACTCTCTCCCACCACGATGCGAAGCCGCCTCCGTCGCATACGGGCTGGGTGACAACGAAATCCGCTCCCGCTTCCAGCTTGGCTCGCAGGCGGTCCGCCTCCTCCTGGCCGCCGCCGGGATCGACGGCTGCCCCGACGAAGAAAGGAGCGCTTCCCCGCAAGGGGCTTCCGTCCACCAGGCGCCCGACGTCGCGCATATCGCGCGCCATGGCGATACACGCGGTGCTGTCCATGCAGCGCACGTCCTCGGCCTGCGGGCAAGAGCCCAGCGCGGCGCTGTCACCCCCCAGGACGAGGAGGTTGCTTATCCCCCAGGCGGCGGCGCCCAGCAGCTCGCTCTGCAGGGCCACGCGGTTGGAGCGTATGCACACCACCTGCAGCACGGGTTCCAACCCTTCCGCCTGGCGCAGGCGGATGCATGCGGCCAGGCTGCTCACGCGGGGTCGGGCCCCCGGCGACTCCGTGACGAAGAGGGCGTCCGCCCATTCCCGCAGCAGGGTGGCTTCTCTGCAAAAATTTTCCAGGTTGATTCCCCGCGGAGGATGAAGGTCGCAGGTGACCGCGAAGGAGCCGGCGCGCAGCTTGGCAGCCAGGCGGGATGAGGGAAAGGAAAGGCTCTTTTCCACGTCCGTGCTTTACTTGCCCTTGGTGATGCGGAAGCGGCAGCGCTCGTCCCCGCGGGGGAGGGCTTCCAGCACCTCGATCTTGAAATCCGCCCCCAGGTGGGAGACAAGGCCCGCGAACTCGTGTTGCGAGCAGCTCTGCTCGCAGTTTATGCCGATATGCTTGAAGTACCAGTCGTACCAGGGATCCCGGCGTATGGTGAGGTAACCGACTTCCCCGTCCAGCTCCGCGTAGATCTGCTTGAGCTTGGGAAGGTAGGCCAGGGACTCGTTGTTGAGCAGGAGGAGCAGCTTCATGGCATCCTCCACGGTGGGCCGCAGGCGGTAGACCCTGACCAGGCGCTTGCCGGCGCTCCAGCCCACCCCGTGCATGGCCGCGTCGACCAGTTCCTGCAGCTGTTGCTTGCTCAGGTGAGATCCCGCGTACTGGGCGATGTCGTTGAAGACACCCATGAGCGCGGCGTAGAGGGTGCGGTACTTATCATCCACGGACATGGCGGGGCAGACGAGCATATCCATATGATCACCTCCCGTACAATCATTTTAACATGGTTTCACCGTAGCGGGTTCGGCAATGTCCGGCGCGGGCGGACAGGGGATACCGGTTGATTTCGGCCCTATACGGGACAAGCCGTCCACCCCGGCGGCCGCCGCTATGCAGCCGCCCGCCGGGGGCCTGGCAGGTCACTCGAAGGAGATGTTCTCGCTTGGGAACCCCCACATCTTTCCCCGCCGGATCGCCTTCCACCTCGTTCGCCAGGGCCAGGTTCCGGGTGAGGGGGGCTTCCCGGTGAGGGCGCGGGCGTTGCCGGAGCTGCTCCCTCTCCGGGACCGGCGAGCGATTGGTCGCACGGGCAGGGCCGGGCTGCCGAGCCGGCGTTGCCCGCCCCGCGTCGCGCGCGCCCCATTACCGCCCCCCGCCCGTCCGCTTCGCTCGCCTGGAAGGATCTTCAAGCGACGGGTTGCGGGTAACCCTTCTCGCCGCGTTCCCGGGACGGCTTCGTGCCCCGGTTCTCGTGGCCGCGGGCGTACCGGTTTCGGTTGCTTAGCGAGGGTGGGGGACTCTTCCCTCAATACCTGGTGATGTGCTGCTCGCAGAGGCCGAAGAGGTCCTTCACCTCCGCCTCCTCGCCGGCGCTCCCCAGCCTCCCCCGGAAGAGGCCGAAGGGCTGGCGGAAGTCGGAGAGCAGGGGGCCGACATGTATCCTCTGCGCCCTTTCCCCCTGGGGCGAGAAGGAGACGTCCACCGTCCCGTCCGTGGTCTTCACGAACCACGGCCCGAGGATATCCGCGTCGCTGTAGCCGAAGCGGGCCGCGCCGGTGAGGCGGATCCTGCCGTCGATCCAGTAGCAGTTCTCGCTGTACGTCTCGTCGTCGGCGATGCTGTTCTGGCAGAGGTTGGCGGCGATGAGCCTGCCGTCCTCCGCGTACCCCGCGAAGGTCATCCATTTCCAGAAGCTGCGGTAAGGATAGAAGGCCTTCTGCTCGTCGAGGAGACATACGTCGCGGCCCGGGTCGAGCTCGATCACCTCGTCGCCCACGGTGACCCTTCCCTCCGCCGGGCAGGCCGCCTTGTGCGTGTAGAGCGGCCGGTTGGGGGAGAAGGGGCTCACCACCACCAGCGGCTGGTAACGGCCGATGTCCTCCAGCATGCGGAACTCGCCGCTGATGGCGGGAAGGCCCCGGCGGGAAGCGACGTCCATGCGCAAGCGGTGATAGCCCGCCTCGAGATTGTTCTCCACCTGCAGGGAATAGCCCCGCGCCGTGAAGGAGCACTCACCCCTCCAGGTGGTTTCGGCCAGCCTCGCCTTTCCTCCCGGCGCCTGACGGGCATGCTCGGCCATGCCTCCGCTTACGCGGTCGAAGTGATAGACGAAGGAGACGGCCATGAACTTGGCGTCGAAGATGACCATCCCCAGGTAATGTTCAGGGTGGATGACCCCGAAGTGCTGCCATTCCTTGAGCCGGAGCCGCACCAGGGAGGGGGGCAGGCGTACCCCGGGACGGAATATCTCCGCCTCCTCCAGGCGCAGCTCCCGGAAGGGCTCCTCGAAGGCGCCGAACTCCACCACCCGGCCGTTCTCCACCAGCCGCGGGGGCGTCTTCTTGATGGTCCTCATGGGTGCCTCCTTTCCCTGGCTTGATGTTTTACAGCGGCGCCTCCCGGCCATGCGCTGCACCCCCTCGGACGGCATCCCATCGTTCTCCGCTGCGGCGGTCCTTTCCGTGGTCCTATCGATGATTCTATCATTTCCGCGGACGCCTCCTCCGGCGCGGGGGCCTTTGCCACGGCGCGTTTCCCTCCCCCTGCCGTTGCGGATAGAATAGATGGGGCGTAGATGGTGAGGAGGGAAAAGCCGGGGGAGATCACTCACGCGACAAAGGAGGGCAGATGATCACCGCTTTTCAGCACGTGGGCATGGGTGTGCGCGACACCGGCGGCACCTACGACTTCTACCGGGACCTCATGGGTTTCCGCGTCAAGTTGAGCGACCAGACCAGCTACCTGGAGGAGATGGCCCCCATCGTGGGGGCCCTGGTGGAGATGCGGGCGCTCATGGCCATGAACGCGAGAGGGGGAGGGGCCATCGAGCTCATCGAGCACACCTCCACGCGGCCCATGGAGCCCCCGCAACCGGTGGAGTGGGGGGACATCGGTTACCTGGAGCTGGGCTTGAAGGCCTTTCAGCTGGAGAGCCTCTACATGGACCTGAAGAGCAAGGGGGTGGAGTTCCTCACCCCGGTGAGGAGCATGGAGCTCAGCACGGGAGGTCAGCAGCGTTACGCTTACCTGCGTGACCCCGAGGGCCTCCTCATCCAGTTGGTGGAGGAGGCGGGCGGCAGGAAGCCGGCGGTGGGAGGTGTGCGCCACGTGGCCCTGGGGGTAAGGGACATGGAGAGGTCCCGCCGCTTTTACCGGGATGTGCTCGGCTTCGAGAAGACCATCCACGAGTTCAAGGGCCATATCCCGGAGATGGACGAGGTGACGGGGGGCAAGGAGATGGAGATGGTCATCCTGGGCCACGTCCCGGAAGGCGAGAGCGCGCTGCCCCTCCTCGAAAGCGCCATCCTCAAGCTGGTGCACACCCCGGGATACCAGGGTAGTGTCATCTACGAGGGGAGAAGGTGGGGCGACGTGGGCCTCATGGAGATGGCCTTCGACGTCAGCGACCTCTCGGAGACGGTGAACCGGCTGCTCGCAAGGGGGGCGGAGCTCTACCATCCGCCCATGCGCGTGGACATGGGGTCGGGCACCAAGGGTTCCTTCGCCTACATCAAGGACCCCGACGGCAACGTGGTGGAGATGGTGGAGGTGGAGAAGGTGCTGCACGCCTCACCGCGCCTCATGAAATACGCCATGGTGTGGCTCCTGAAGGCGGGCGTCAAACTGCGCATCTTCTGAAACATATCATGGGGTCAAACCGCGTTCATGTCTGGAAACATATCATGGGGTCAGACCGCGTTCATGTCCGGAGGCGATTTTTTAGGGCTGGGCCGCCCTTTAATGGTCTCGCTCCGCAGGCTGTGGGCAACGGAAGGGGGTCGGGCCTTAAATGTTGATGACCTACGGGGTACTGGCAGGATACATGGAAGACATGAACAGGGTCGAGCCCTGCCATGTCCGAAGAAGGAGGTGACGGGCTTGGATATACCCGAGGATTTGCGGGCGGCGGCGGAGTTTCACGGGCACATGTGCCCGGGTTTGGCCATCGGCTACCGTGCCACCAAGGAGGCCATGGAGAGGATGGGCATCGACCGCTCCGGAGACGAGGAGCTGGTCTGCGTGGTGGAGAACGACTCCTGCAGCGTGGACGCCGTGCAGTTCCTCGCGGGGTGCACCTTCGGGAAGGGGAACCTGATCTTCCGGGACTACGGCAAGCAGGTCTTCACCTTCGCCTCGCGCTACCGGCCGGGGAAGGCGGTACGCGCCAGCCTCAAGCCCGGGGCGTTTGTGCCCGCCGGCGAGGACGTGGATCCCACGCGCAGGAGGGAGCAGGCCATCGAGCGCCTGGTCAAGGCGCCCATCCAGGAGATCTTCATCGTGGATGAGATCGACTTTGAGCTGCCGCCAGAGGCCGTCATCTGTCCCTCCGTCCCCTGCGAAGATTGCGGAGAGCCCACCATGCAGACGAAGCTGGTGGAGGTGGGGGGCAGGCGCCTCTGCCGCCCCTGTTCCCGCGGCGAGCACCCCCTGTCTCCTCCATCATGACCAGACACTTGGGAAGGCGGCCCTGTTGTCCCCAGCCTCGGGGTTCGGCATGGTAGTCGCCTCGGCATCCCTGTAAGCGACAAACCAGGTGCCGGTATGTTAAATAATGGTAATCTTAACGGGATGCCGCCGCCGTTTCCCTCACGGCGTGCAGGAGGGAGTCGATGTCTTCCGGGGTATTCAGGTAGCTGAGGCTGGCGCGCACCACGCCGCTGCGCAGGGTTCCCAGGGTGCGGTGGGCAAGAGGGGAGCAGTGCAGTCCGGAGCGAACGCATATCCCGTACTCCTCGTCGAGGAAGGAGGCCAGCTCCGAAGAGGTAAAGCCGGCGAGGTTGAAGGAGACGATGCCCACCCGCCTCTCCCAGGCGCGCGGACCGTAGGCGGTGACGCCGGGTATGAGGGCGAAGCCTTCCAGGAGCCTTTCGGTGAGTCCCTGCTCGTGTGTCCTGATCTCCTCCACCCCCGCCTCGAGCACGAACTCCACGCCCGCCCGCAGACCGGCAATCCCGTGCGCGTTGAGGGTCCCGCTCTCGTAACGGTCGGGCAGGAAATCCGGCTGCACGGAGCGCTCGGAGCGGCTTCCCGTTCCACCGTAGATCAGGGGCTCGATCTCCCAGGAGGGGGCGATGTAGAGCCCTCCCGTTCCCTGGGGCCCGAAGAGCTCCTTGTGGCCGGTGAAAGCGAGGTGGGTAACGCCCATCGCCTCGGGATGGATCTTTACGCGTCCCGCCGTCTGGGCGGCGTCGAGCAGGAATGCCGCGCCGTGTCTGGCGGCGATCTCCGCCATGTCCTCGATGGGCAGCAGCGCCCCGCATACGTTGGAGGCATGGGTGCAGGCGAGCAGGCGGGTGGAAGGAGTAAAGGATTCTTCCAGGCGCTTCAGGTCGAGACGCCCTTCGCCATCGCAGTCTACGATGGTGTAGCTGGCGCGGCCGCCCCTGGCAAGGGCTTCCAGCGGCCTCCAGATGGAATTATGTTCCAGAGAGGTGATCACGGCGTGGCCGCCCTCCCGCAGGACGCCCTGGATGACCACGTTCAGCGCCTCCGTTGCATTCCTGGTGAAGATTATGCGGGAAGGTTCGCCTACCTGGAACAGGTTGGCAATTGCCTCCCGGGCCCGCAGCACCTCCCGTCCCGATTCGAGGGAGCGGTGGTGCCCGCTCCGGCCCGGGTTGCCTCCCACCTCGCGCGCGAAGCGGTCCATGGCTTCGTAGACGGCTTCCGGTTTGGGATAGGTGGTGGCCGCGTTGTCCAGGTAGATATCTCCGCCCAAGGCTCACCCCTCCTGCAATCGATTCTTTAGCGCCACGGCAGCATAATAATAGCACCAAACCGGCGTGGAAGGTCGTCGTCAACACCTCGGGGTCAGGCTTCATTCGCGGCCTTTTATAAGACATACTCTGGGGTCAAACCGCGTTCATATAAGACATACTTTGGGGTCAAACCGCGTTCATGTCTGAGAAGGGGTTGTTCCTGGGGATGGGGTAGACATATCCTGGGGTCAAACCGCGTTCATGTCTGAGAGGGGTCGTTTCTGGGAATGGGGTGCGTCTCGGCCCTCTGGACGGGCCTTCGCCGCACCCATCCCCCGCTAGCGAGAGGCTCCTCCTTCTTCCGGCCGGGGCCGCCGTGCAGGGGTCTCGCTCCGCAGGCTGCGCTGCGGCCGGGAACGCAAAGTAATCCGGGCGGATTGTGAGAAGGATCAGGAATGGAAAGGGCCTGACCCCGTACATGTCCGAAAAATATCGATTTTATTCAAGGAAATGAGGGGAAGGGACGATTTATCTATGGCGAGGGAAATTGGAGGCGCTAACATGCAAACACGCGGCAATCGCGTTAACGAACATCATGCCAATATAAGGAAAGCGATAACGGCGGCATTGCTGGCCGCCCTCGCGTTTTCGCTTTTGCTCACGCACGCGGAAAGGGTGGAGGCGCAGGCGCCCTTCAACGACATAGCCTCGCAACCGGCGGAGATACAGCAAGCCATCGAGCATTCCTTCCTGAAAGGGTACATGCAGGGCTTTCCCGATGGAGGTTTCCACCCCACCGAAGGCACCACGCGCCTGGACTGCGCGCGAGCCCTGGTCTGCGCCTTCGGCCACGCGGGGGAGAGCCCCGATCCCTCCATCACCTTCGTCGACCTTCCCTCCTACGATCCCGGCTTCATCTGGGCCAACCTGGCGGTCAAATACGGCCTCATGGACAGGCTGCCCGACGGCTCCTTCCAGCCCTACAGCGCGGTTTCCTTCGAGCGGGTGGCGCAGGGGTTCACGGCGGGCAAGGGCCTGAACGACGTGGCGCAGAACGTGAACACGCTCACCGGCGGCAACCCCTATTACGCCGGTGCCATGACCGTTTTCATGGACCTGCACCTGAGATACCGCTACAGCAAGGTGTGGCCCGGACAACCCTATCCCCGGGGAGAGCTCGCTTACGCCCTCTATCGCCTGGACAATCTGGAGAGCTGGAGGACCTGGTACCTGCGCGACACCTTCAGTGCCGCCCGCTGCACGCTTCCCGCCGCATCGCAGGGACAGCGCCAGGCGGTCGGATACGGTTTCGAGCGGCTGGGTTGTCCCTACGTTTACGGGGGGGAGAGGGAATCGGAGGGAGGCTTCGATTGCTCCGGCTTCGTCTACAACACCCTCTATATACGCATGGGCTATCCCATGAAGAGGGTGGCCGACGACCAGGCGCGGGACGAGCGTTACCTTTACATTTCCCGGGAAGCCCTGGAGCCCGGGGACGCCATCTTCTTCTACGAGAACGCGAACGATAATCCCTCGGGATATATCGGGCACGCGGGGATGTACGTGGGGAACGGCATTTTTATCCATTCCACGGGCTCCAATGCCGGCGTCAGTTTCGATTGCCTGGACAATAACGATTACTGGAGTACCCATTTCGCATGGGGAAGGAGGGTGGTCGGAGGACCCTACAACGACCGCTTCGACACCTGGCTGGTCATCTATAACCCGCATGCGAACCAGCAACCCGTGGAAGTGAGGTACCTGCGCCCGAACAAGGGGCCCCAGTCCAGGAATTACCTGCTGGCTCCCCACAGCCGTTTCACCATCGCGGTGGACAACCTCTTCCCGTACGACGAGGTATCCATGGAGGTGCGCTCGCCCGCCCCCGGCGTCATCGCCGAGCGCGCCATGTATTTCAACTACCGGGATTGGGCGGAGGGAGGACACGCCAGCACGGGCATGATCCAGCCCGCCCAGCAGGGTTACTTCGCCGAGGGGTACACGGGAAGCGGCTTTCACACCTGGCTGTGCTTCGCGAACCCCAATGACGCGCAGGCGGTGGTGGAAGTCAGTTACCTCCGGGAGAGCGGGTCTCCCCTGTTGCAGACCTACAGCCTGGCGCCGCAGAGCCGCTTCACCGTTCTGGTCAACGCGGTTCCGGGCCTGCAGCCGGGGAACGTGGGTATCAGCTACCGCTCGCTGAACGGGGTCCCGGTGGCCGCCGAGCGCGCCATGTACTTCAACTGCAGGGGAAGGCGCGACGGCCACTGCACGGCCGCGGTCACGCAGACCTCAACGCGCCTTTACCTGGCGGAGGGGTACACGGGGGGCGATTTCGAAACCTGGATATGCCTGGCGAATCCCAACGTTGAGGCGGCGGAAGTGGAAGTCACCTACCTGGTGCAGGGAGGGGCGAACGTCAGTGAGAGACACCGGGTGGAGGGGCGCTCCCGCCTGACCATCAACGCCGAGAACGCGGTCCCGGACCGTTCCTTCGCCGTTTCCATAGGTTCCCTTAACGGGGTGGGCATCGTAGCCGAGCGCGCCATGTACTTCAGTTACCTTGGACGGCGAGGGGGACATTGCTCCTCTGCGGTCACCAGCCCTTCCACACGGCAGTACCTGGCGGAGGGATACACGGGGGGCGATTTCGAAACCTGGATATGCCTGGCGAACCCCAACGGGGAGGCTGCGCCGGCGCGCGTGGTCTTCTCCCGGGAGGATGGCTCCGAAGTGGTCCTGGACCTGAACATGCCCGCCCTCTCGCGCGTCAGCGTGCACGCCAACGAAGTGCCCGGGCTGGGGAAGTGCTCCTTCGCCACGCGCGTGGAATGCTCCCTGCCCCTCTTCGTGGAGAGGTCGGTCTATTTCGTCTACAAGAACCGCTCCGGCGGCACCAACTGCAGCGCCCAGGAAAGCCCGCGGGAGCGCACTTTCTTCGCCGAGGGTTACACCGGCGGGTGAACCATACAGCCATGATTTTCCATCAAACGCGCATCTCGCCTGCGTGCCGAAAAACGGGTAGAATCGGAGTTGTGTCGAGCGAGGATAGCGGGTGAACCCGGCTGGCAGAGTCACGGCGAGCCTCGTTTCAAGGTCGATCCCCTGGGGGTGCATGGGTGATGTCCACGGGAAAGATGTTGAGGATGAGCCGCATCCTGGGCAGGGATGGCAAGGTGCTCATGGTAGCCATGGACCAGGCGGCGGTCAGCGGTTCCATGACTTACCTGGAGGACCCGCTGAGCGCCATCCGGGCGGTTGCGGGAGGATCGCCGGATGCCCTCCTGTTGACCAGGGGCATGCTCCGGCACGGCTGGGAGGCCGTTGCTGCGCCGCTCGGCCTGGTGATGCGCATCAGCGGGGGCTTCACCATCCTCGAGGGTGCGCGCGAGTTCCGGGACCGCATCATCACCGGCGTGGAAGAGGCCTTGCGTTGGGGAGTGGACGGGGTGGCGGCCGCCGTCAAGTTCGGCCACGAGCTGGAAGGGGAATTCATGCAGGCGGTATCCTCCATCGCCGACGCCTGCGACTTATCAGCCTGGCGAGAATACACCGCGACCAGCTCACGACATGCAGGCGGTATCCTCCATCGCCGACGCCTGCGACCGCTGGTGCGTCCCCCTGATCATCGAGGCTATGGTCACCCTGCGCGGGAGCGCCGGCCTCTCCGAGGACGAGGCGCTGGCCGTGGCGGCGAGGGCGGCGGCGGAGCTGGGGGCGGACTTGGTGGAGCTGCGGTATCCCGCCAAGGGAGGAAACCTGGCGGAGGCGATACGGGGCTGCCCGGTCCCCGTGCTGGTGCAGTGCGAGGACACGGTGGACGACGACGCGGTCCTGAATGCGGTGAAGTGCGCCGTTAGCGACGGCGCCGCGGGAGTGGCCCTGGGGCGCAACGCATGGCAGCGGGACGACCCCGCGCCGTTCCTGCGGCGTGTGCATGCGGCCCTGAGGAGGGGAGAAGCGCCGGCTTGAACCCGGCTCGCAGATGAGGGAAGACGCAGGACGAGAGGAATTCCGGGAGCTGGTCGAGGAAGCTCTGGAAGGATTTCCCGCGGACTTCAGGAAACTTCTGGAAAACCTGGCCGTGGTGGTGGAGGACCTCGCCTCCCCCCAGGAAGTCCGCCTCGCCGGCGTTGACCACCCCATGCAGCTCCTGGGATTGTACGCGGGGGTTCCCTATACCCGCTGGGGGAGGGAACGCTACGCCAGGCCCCCCGACGTGGTCAGGATCTACCGGCTTCCCATCCTGGCCGCATTGCGGCCGGGCGAGGACGTGCGGGAAAGGGTCCGCCGCGTGGTCCTGCACGAGCTGGGGCACCGTGCAGGGATCGGGGAGGAACGCCTGCGCGAACTCGGCGTGTACTGAGGGCTTGCCTCGGCGGCATGCGGTGCCTCTTCCGCCGGACGCCTCAGGCGCGGACGTCGTCGCGGGAGAGCACGGATAAAGCCGCCCCGAGAGCCCCGACCAACTGCGGGTTTTCGGGCACCAGAAGCTGCAGGCCAAGGCGCTCTTCCAAGAGAACCCGCATACAGGGGTTGTGGGCTACTCCCCCCGCGAAGACCACTTCCCTGCGCACCCCCACCCTTCTCAGCAGCGCCGAGGCGCGGTCGCAGATGGCCTCGTGCAGCCCCCGCGCGATCAGGGGGCGGGGAGTGCCGCGGGCGATGAGGCCGGTGACCTCCGATTCCGCGAAGACGGTGCACATGCTGGAAATCTTTACCTCTCCCTCCGCCTGCAGCGCCAGCCGCCCCATCTCCTCGGGCAAGAGCCCCATGGCCGCCGCCATCACCTCGAGGAATTTCCCCGTCCCCGCCGCGCAGCGGTCGTTCATCTGGAAGTCCGCCACCTTGCCCCCCTCGCCCAACGAGATGGCCTTGGTGTCCTGTCCCCCTATGTCCAGTATGGTGCGGCACTGCGGGAACACGTGGGAGCAGCCGAGGGCGAAGGCCTTTATCTCCGTTATCACCTGGTCGGCGAAATTGGCCTGGGCCAGATGGCGCCCGTAGCCTGTAGCCACCAGGACGTCGAAGTCACGCTGCGCCAGCAGGCGGCGGCACTGCTCCAGGGGGTCGAAGGTGGTGTCCACCACCTCGCGGAACACGATCTCCCCGTCGTTCACCACCACCAGGCCGATGGTACGCGATCCGATGTCCAGTCCGGCAACGGTCATCGTAACCTCCTGACGGCGGCGCTAAGCCCCTTCCGCCGGAGCGCAACAAGGCGCGCTCCGGCAACCTTAAGCGAGACCGGGCAAGTCAATTTAAACGCAACCTTCACCCTCAGGCAATCCCCCACGCCGGGCCGGAGCAAATATCCCGGGTCAGAACACGCTGGGTTTTTGCGTCTCCACCATCTCGATCAATGCCTGCACCCTGGTGGTCAGCTGCCCCATGTCCTCGGAGCTGTAGTCGGTCTCCAGGTAGAGGAAGGGGACGCGCTCCTTCTCCAGCTCCTGCTGCACCTGGAAGGCCTCCACCGTGTAGGGATCGCAGAACTGCAGCGCGTAGTAGATCACGGCGTCTATGTCGTAGTCGCGCACCAGCTCACTTATATGGTCCAGCCTCTCCCGGTTGGGCGTGAAGACGGCGCAGTCGATCTTGAGGTAGCGGTCCGCGATGGCGTCCAGCATCCCCTCCAGGTCGCCGGCGCCTTCCTCCACGAGGTGGCGGAAATAGCGTATGCCGGTGCACATCTCGTCCATGGCCACCAGCGCGCCGGAGGTCTCGATGATGGTGGGCACCTTCCAGTTGGGGATGGCCATGGGACAGCCGGAGAGGAGGATACGCGGGCGGTGAGCGCCGCCGATGGAGATGCCCCCGTCCCTTCTCTCCTCCAGCTCGTCGCAGAGGGCGTTGACCTTTTCCGTCAGGCGCACCGGGTCGTCGTAGAAGGCTATCTGGTTGATGAGGAGCGCGTCCCTGCCGGAGATCACGGGGGGATCGCACTTGCGCAGCCCGGCGAGGCGCAGCAGCGCCTTGCGCTTCTCGTTGATCACGCGGATGGCATCGCGCAGCGCGGCCTCGTCGATCTTCCTGCCCGAGATCTCCTCCAGGCGCGCGACCAGCCTCCGGACCTCCTCGCGCCAGAGACGGCGGTCCGCCTCGTCCTTGCGCTGCGGCAGCTCCATGGTATGGACCGGCTGTAGCTGGTTCAGGATCTCGTAGTACTTCTTCTTGCCGTCGCACGTCGTCTCCCCCACGAGGAGGTCGCAGGATTCGATGTAGGGGCAAACCTTGGCGAGCTTGAACCCCAGGGAGGACTTGATGAGGGCGCATAGGTTGCGGGGCAGGTACTGCTCCGCCGCCTCCTCCGCCACCTGAGCCCCGGCGCATAGGCCCACGCAGGCGCCTCCCACCGCGAGAATCAGCTCCTCGGGCACGTAGGTGCAGAAGGTGCCCACCACGATGCCGCCGCTGGCGCGGTGATCCACGAGCTCCTTGATGCGCAGGCCATGCACCTCGGAGAAGACGAAGTCGAAGTATTGCATCCCCTCGGGACGGTTTTCCTGGCTGAGGATGCAATCCTGGTAGAGCGGCGGCAGCACCTCCAGGAGACCGTCGTGGGCTGCAAGATCGAGCCCCAGTTTTTCCCACATGGCATGGTAATCCGACATTACTACCTCCTTCCGCGTACCTTCTGCTTGTCCGGCAAGCGAAACGGCGGGAGCCAAGAGCCTTCTTCGCCGGTGACCGGGCCTTTTACCCCGAGTCTTCGCTCTCGTGACCGTCCTGGCTCCCGCTCGCATTTACGGCCGGCGATGCGCCCGCCCAGCGGCTGCGGTAGGGTTCGACGCCGGCCACCGCCACCCCCGCGGCCTCGAGGGCTTCCCTTATCCCGGCGGCGTCGCCAGGCAGGATGCGCAGGGAAATGCCGCAATCGACGCTGAACTCGCGCGGGGTGTTTATGACTGCATGCTCGATGCCCATGCGCTGAAGAACCTTCTCGGCGCTCAGGGCATGGTGAGTGGAGTTGAAGAGCACCACGTAACAGTTAGATTTTTCCATAAGTAAACTTTATTTAATAAATATAAAAGATTAATAAAAGGATGATAGCGTAAAAACCTCACAGGAGCAATGCGCTGCGCTTTCGCCGGCGCATGACCGTTGCGGTCCGTGGTTGGTGCCCACGCCGCCCGGATACGTATAAGGCGCGACATCTAAGCCTGCGCATGGCCTGTGCGATCCGTGATTGGTGCCCGACGCTTCCCCGACTTGAAGGATGAGGGATATTTTCACCGGCGCATGGCCCGTGCGATCATGCTATCCAGCCCAAGCGTGCTGCCGTGCCGGACGCGCCCCGCAGGGTATCGGGGGGGCGACGTGATGAATTTGCTGTCGGGTGACCGGCGGGCCGTCCTTCCCCTGAGCGCGCGCGGAGGCCAAAGGGGAGGAGTTTAACGCCTTCAGGGAGAGGCAACAATAGGGGTAAGCCGTGCGATCTTGAGGAGAGGAGAAAGCGATGGTGGAGGAGATCATAGCCGAGACGGGGGAACCCGCGGCAAGCGAGGAGTCTTACCGGAAGCTCCGCATCTACAACGGGGTGATGGGCGCCTTTCACCTCGTGCAGGGTCTGCTCATGCTCGCCCTGAGCAACGAATTCTCCCTGCCCGTGACGACCAATTACCTCAAGGCGGACCCGGCGAGCTTCAGCGAGCCGAGCATGCCCAGCGTGGTGGGCCACCTCAGGATCGGGCCCATGGTGGCGGCCTTCCTCTTCATGAGCGCCCTGGCCCATTTCCTGCTCACCATGCCGCGCATCTACGAGTGGTACGTGAAAAACCTCAAGAAGGGGGCCAACTACGCGCGCTGGATGGAATACTCCTTCAGCGCCTCGCTCATGATCGTGATCATCGCCATGCTCTCCGGGGTCTACGACCTGAACGCGCTCATCCTTCTCTTCTTCCTCAACATGATGATGATCCTCTTCGGCTGGATGATGGAGCTGCACAACCAATCTACGGAGAAGACCGACTGGACCTCCTTCTACTTCGGATGCCTGGCGGGGTTCATCCCCTGGGTGGTGATCGCCCTCTACTTCTTCTCGGCGGTCACCGACCCCGATGCCGGCGTGCCCACCTTCGTGTACTTCATCCTCCCCACGCTCTTCGTCTTCTTCAACTGCTTCGCCGTCAACATGGTGCTGCAGTACAAGAAGGTGGGGAAGTGGCGGGACTACCTCTTCGGGGAGAAGGTCTACATCCTGCTCAGCCTGCTGGCCAAGTCCGCGCTGGCCTGGCAGGTCTTCGGGGGCACCCTGCGCGGTACCTGAAAAGGCGGCGTTTCACCTTACCCGCAACGCTGCCCCTCCAGGCGCGGGCCGCGGACATGAACGCGGTTTGACCCCAGGATATGTCCTCGGGACGCGGCTTATCCTTTCCAGTCGTGGCCGGCGACCCTCGCTACTTGCCCGGGCGCGCCCTGCGGAGGCGGCGCGATCCGGCCAGGGAGAGCAGCCCTAGCGAGGCGCCCAGCAGGAGCAGGGCCGTCCCTCCCCCCTGGCCGCAGGGGGAGACGACGGTGAAGCCGCGGGGGAGCCAGGCGTAGGTGCCGTCCGCGTTTTCCACCACCACGTCGTATGCCCCGGGAGCCGCGCCCATGAGGTTGAGGGTGCAGTAGATGCGCTCCTCCGAGACCACATTGACGTTGATGGCATTGATCACCCGCGAGCCGCTCACCAGCCGCACCTTGGCACCGGGAAGGAAACCGGTACCGGTGACGGTGATGTTGTGGGCGGGGATGAACTGGTAGCCACGCGTGGGGTAGACGCTCTCCACGCTCAGGAAGAGGTTCCGGTAGGTGAAGGTGAGGCGGTCGGAGGTCCCCCCCGGCGTGGTGACATAGACGGGGGCCTCCCAGTACGGGGCGCCGCAGATGGGGGCTTTGCACACGATCTGCGTGTCCGACCAGGAGATTATCTCGGCCTTGATGGGCCCTACCGTCACGAAGCTGTCAAAGTAGGACGGGGGGCCGAAGCCGCTGCCGGTGAGGGTGATCACCTCACCGTTCTTGCCCGTTTCGGGGGAGAGGGACGCGAGTACCGGTTCCTCTCCCACGTAGCCCCCGCTGGTGGTATGCATGATGGTCCCGGAGGCCCCTACCGCCCAGGCGGTGTCCCGGTCCACGGCGCTGATATCATGCATGCTGAGTGGGGCGGAAAGCTGCGTGCACCAGCTGATCCCGCCGCTCTCGGTGCGGTAGATGGCGCCGAGGGTGGGCGCGGCCCCGGTCACCATCCAGATATCGTCGGGGTCGAACATGAAGGCGCCGCCGGGATACGCCATCATGCCCACGGGGTAGAACATGTTGGCGTATGACCAGTTAGAGCCCCCGTCGCTGGTCTTCATGCAGACGGGCGCGAACATGGGAGGGACGCCGCTAAAATACATGTAATGGCCCAGGGCCATGGCGTTCTGCCCGTCGCAGGCGGCGATGCAGACCCAGTTCCTGTCGGACGGACCCGTTTCCTCCCAGCGGGAGCCTCCGTCAGCGGTTTTGAGGATGACCCCGCTGTTGCCCTGGTAGGTCTTTTCGCCCCCCGCTGCCCAGGCGGTGTTCCCGTCCACCGCGGCGATGCTGAAGATGTAGTGTGGGGAGCCCGCGAGCTGGCTCTCCCAGTTCTCGCCACCGTCGCGGGTGCGCATGATGAAGCCGCCGCTCGGATCCTGTTGGGAGATGCCCACCACCCAGCAGTCCTCCTCGCTCAAAGCGGCTATATCGCAGACATAGACGGCGGGAAAGGAGGAGACGGGGTTCCAGGTATCCCCCCGTCCTCGGTCTTCAGCAGCGCCTGGTCCCCGCCCGCCCAGGCCACCAGGGGGCTGGCGGCGCAGACGGCGTTGAGGTCCACGGAGACACCGGAATCCTGGGCAAGCCAGACCTTGCCCCCGTCCTCGGTCTTTAAAATAGTGCCCCCGTCGCCCACCACCCATGCGGTCATGCTGTCCGCCGCGGAGACGGAGTTCAGGTCCACGGCAACGCCCGAGTCCTGCGGCACCCAACCCTCCCCCGGCGTCCCGTTCGCCGTGGAGGGGAGCGTACCGGGTGCCGCTTCCCCCAGGGCTATGGCCGGCGCGATGAACACCGCGAGCAGCAGGGCGGATAACACGGCAGGGAACAGTACGCGGCGCGAAAACGCCATTTTCATCACCCCCTGTGACGCAAGACGGCAAACACGGCAGATAGTTGATGTCCCTTGATCGGGTGAAAGGCCGCCATATGCACGCAACCGACTATCATCTTAATAAGCGGCAGCTCCGGTGTCTAGGAAACGAATTTCGAGTACATTTATTTAAACGATTATGACATCTTCTCAGGAAGCCACAATATATTGTCATACCCTCCCGCTACGGTATAAGCAGGAGGGTGA
>CAKZMC010000107.1 GCA_937128055.1 uncultured Actinomycetes bacterium
CGGGGACATCGCCGCCACCATCGACGTCATCCCCGCCGAGGGGATGGACCCCGAGGCGCTCGCCGCGGATATCGCCGCAAGCGTGCCGGGGGTGAAGGTCATATCCCCGCGTGAGGCGGAAAAGCAGATATCGCAGTTCAGCCTGATTTTCAACGCCATCCTGCTGGGCATCGGCTTCATCGCCCTGGTGGTGGGGGGCCTCTCCATCATCAACACCATGGTCATGTCCGTCTCCGAGCGCACCCAGGAGATCGGCCTCAAGAAAGCCCTGGGCGCGGGGACCGGCTCCGTGCTCGCCGAGTACCTGCTGGAATCGGCGCTCATCGGGTTCTGGGGCGGCCTCGCGGGTATGCTGTGCGGACTGGGGGCCGTCTTTTTCCTCAACCGAGCGACGGCTTCCAGCCAAATCACCGTCTTCACCATAACGCCGACGGTGGTGCTGGGGCCCGTCATCTTCGCCGTATTCCTGGGAACGGTGGCCGGGCTCTTCCCCGCCTACCGCGCGGCGCGGCTGAAACCCGTGGAAGCCTTGAAGGAGGACTGAGCGGCGTGATCGAGGTAAGGGGAATATCCAAAATTTACCATATCGGAGGCTCGGAAATCCGGGCCGTAGACGGGATCGACCTGCGCATAGAGGCGGGCGAATTCCTCTCCATCGTGGGCCCCTCGGGTTCCGGAAAGACCACCCTCCTGCACATCCTGGGCCTTCTCGACTCCCCTGATTCCGGGAGCGTCTTCCTGGACGGGCGGGAGGTCACGGGCCTTCCCCCCCGCGAACTCACCGTGCTGCGCAGGGAGAAAATCGGCTTCGTTTTCCAGGAGTTCAACCTCCTGCCCGTGCTCAACGCGCTGGAGAACGTGGAGCTTCCCCTGCGCTACCTCGGGGTGAGCGCGCCGCAGAGGCGGCGCCGCGCCCTGCAGGCGCTGGAGATGGTGGGGCTTGCCGCCCGCGCCGCCAACCGCCCCAGCCAGCTCTCGGGCGGGGAACGGCAGAGGGTGGCCATCGCCAGGGCCCTGGTCACCGATCCGGTACTGGTACTGGCCGACGAGCCCACGGGAGAGCTCGATACCTACAACACCTGCCGGGTGATAGAACTCATGCGCGACCTGAACAGGGAGACGGCGCGGACCTTCGCCATCGTTACCCACGATCCCATGGTCGCCGATTACACGCGCCGTATCATCAGCCTGCGCGACGGCAAGATGGAGAAGGACGGCGCGGGGCCGGAGGCCGCTCTGTCGTGCGAGGACGATGGGAAGGTGCGCTAGCGGCGAAACGGGGCTCCACGGGGCATGCTTACCCGCGCTGACGACGCTCAACCGCAACCCGCCTGGCGGCGGACGTAGACGCGGAAGATCCTCTCGCCCCCCGCCTTGAAACATTCCGTGCATCCCGCAGCCGTTTCCGCGTCCAGCTCCTCGAGAAGGCATTCGAAGCCCAGCTCTCCGTACTCGTCGAGCACCCTCTTCAGGTGATCCCCCGCGGAGACCACCGCCTCCCTCCAGCCTTCTCTCTCGGCCGCGGAGACGTCGCCGGCCAGGCGGCAATGGGGCGGGAAGTTGATGCTCTCGCCCCTCGCGCTTTTATTGTCTTTATCTCCCTCCATAGCGCTTCTCTCTCCCCCTATCGCCCTTATTGTCTTTATCTCCTTCCATAGCGCTTCTCTCGCCCCTATCGTCCTTGTCGCCCTTCTCGCCCTTCTCTCCCTATATCGCGCCTCCTCAGCCCCCTCGTCCCGGCGCCTGCCGACATGCGCGGTTTATGTTTCCATTATTTACCAAGGGCATCAACCGCCGGCCGCCATCCGCCAACCCGCTGTCTCTCGGCGTGATCCTATCCTATAATAATAGACGAACGATAGATGACAGGCTCTCACGGCGGATTTCCACCGGCCGGCGGGCGGAGAAGCACAGAAAAGGGGTGCCAAGGGGAGCAAGCCGGTGCGGCGGCGTCGGAGACGCCGTGCATGGAGCCGCCGGAGCCGCGAGAGGACCGTGTCCCCACCGAACGGCGAAAGGCCTCGTGCGGGAACGGCGCGGGAGGAAAGATGAGGGAAGTGATTCGTTACGAGGAGCCGCTTTTCCGGCCGCCCTGCGAGGCGGGCAGCCTCATCGTGCAGGTGACCCTGGGCTGCCCCCACAACCGCTGCGCCTTCTGCAACATGTACAAGATGAAGAAGTACCGGGTGCGCGACCCGGAAGAGGTCAAGGCGGAGCTGAGGCGGGCGCGCCTGGCCTTCCCTTACGTGGAGACGATCTTTCTGGCCGACGGGAACACCGTCGCCATGAACTCCGAGAAGCTCGCGGACATCATACGTTACATCCGCGACCTCTTCCCGGAGGTAAGCCGCGTCTCCAGCTACGGCGGCGCGCGTTTTCTCAAGGGCAAGCCGGTGGAGGCCCTGCGCGGGCTGCGGGAGGCCGGCTTGGACATCATCTACCTGGGGCTGGAGAGCGGCGACGACGAGGTTTTGGCGAGGATGGACAAGGGCGTGGACTCGCGCGGCATGATCGAGGCCGCGCGCCGCGTGCGGGAAGCCGGCATCGACCTCTCCGTCTACGTGCTCCTGGGCCTGGGGGGAGAGGAGCTCTGGCGCCAGCACGCGGAG
>CAKZMC010000108.1 GCA_937128055.1 uncultured Actinomycetes bacterium
GCCCTCATACAAAGATGGCATAACGAAGACATCCATGGCCCGCATGAGGCGGGGTATATCTTCCCTGACGCCCGTGAAGATGACCCTTTCCTCCATGCCTTTTTCTCTCACTTTCATTTCGATCTCTTTCCTCAGCGCACCGTCGCCCACGAGCAAGAGATACGAGTTCGGCAATCTCCTGAAAACCTCCTCGGCTATATCAATCAGAAAAGAGTGGTTCTTTGTTTCAACAAAGCTTCCAACATGCCCAATAATTGAAGAGCATATAGGCAATCCAAGTTCGTTCTTTATCTCCTCAATATCATCGTTTCCAGTGAATTCTTCGAGGTCGATCCCGCAGTAGAGAACAGACCAACGCATGTCGTTTTCCCAGTTCGCCCCGTAAAGCGCCTCGGCCGCCTTGCGGCTCGCTGCCACCCCGCTGGTCGCAAATATTCTGATGAACCTCTCCATGACCTTCAAATAGGTGCGCCTCCAAACCCCAGCCCCCGACTCGGCGGGTCTCGTGTCGTTGTGGCTATGCGCTATTCTCTTGGGCACTCCGCACGTCTTCGCCAGGAACAACACAAACCCGCTGTAGTGATGAACGTGGCTGTGCACCACGTCGTACGGCCCGTATTTCCTATAGTTCCGGATGAAATTAGCGGCATAAAGAAAGGGGTTGCTCGGGTCCGGGTTTGGGATAATGCGCGCGCCGAGTTCCCGGGCCTCGTCGTCATATGCACATTTCTTTTCCGTATGTACAAGGAAATCGAACTGGAAGCGGTCTCTATCTATGTGGCGCAGAACATGCATGAGCCACGTTTCCGCGCCACCCCTGTTCAGGCCCCCGAGCACATGGAGTATCTTCATCTTCCTGGCTTCATCTTGCATAGCATTTCCTTGTGAACCGCCGTAGCTCCACACCACACCCGAGCCGGCATGGGGCCATATTCTTCCTGAACCACAGAAAGTCACAGAAAGTATTATATTTACGATAATCACATGCTATCAAAGACAGCGCAGCAAATAAACGACACGAGGGCTCGCATGCAGGAGGAATACACTTCTTCTCTCAAGGCGGTGCTGACGGGGGGGCTCGTCCTGTTCTTCGGGACCTCCCTCGCCAAGGTCGCGGGGTTCCTGAGGCAGTTCATCATCATACGCATGCTCACGCCGGAGCAGTACGGGCTCATCGCCTTGGGGCTGGCTTTCATGAACGTCCTCGCGGGCCTGGGCAACCTGGGGCTTTACCAGGGCTCGCAGAGGTTCATAGCCTACCACGATGCCCGGGGGGAGTACGGTGAGGTCAAGGGGACCATATATACCACGCTAAAGATCGTGAGCCTTTCCGGGGCCTTCATCTTCCTGGTGCTCTTCCTTTCCTCGGGAAGCATCGCGGAATTCCTCTCCAAGCCGGACTTCAAGGTCGTGCTCATGATATATTGCTGCATGATACCCGTACACATGCTCACCAGCATCATGGTCTCCTTCTTCCTCGGTTTCCGCAGGGCGGACACGGCGGTTACCGTCAACGACTTCGCTTTCGGCTTCACCAGCGTGCTCTTCATCTACCTCGCGCTCCTGGTCAAGAGGAGCCTTTACTCGCCGGTGGTCGCCCTGGGTCTCTCCTCTCTGGTGGTCCTTCTCCTGGCGCTCTTCTTCTACCGGAGGATCATCTCCCCCAAGCTGAGAGGGCGCGAGCCGGCCCGCGTGGCGGGAATCCTCCTGCGTTTCAGCCTGCCCCTCTTCTTCACCGGCGTTAGCTACATCATATTGAACAACACGGACACGTTCATGATCGGCTACTTCATGCCCTCCGACAGCGTGGGCTTCTACAACGCCGCATTCCTCCTCATGCAGCTCGTGCCCATCTTCTTGACGTCGCTGGGGGTTATGTTCATGCCCGTGATAACGGGGATGGTCGCAAGGGATGCGCGGGAGGGCGCGCGCAACCTCTACCAGGCGGTGACCCGGTGGCTTTTCGTCCTCACCCTGCCATTGTTCCTCACCTTTTTCATGTTTCCCTCGCAGGTGCTGTCGCTGGTTTTCTCCACGCCCTATTCAACGGCTGCCACGGCCCTGGCCGTCCTGGTGGGGGCGGAGTTCTTCCACACCTTCCTGGGGCCGAACGAGCAGGCCTTGATAGCCTTCGGGGAGACAAAGCTGCTGCTGGTGAGCTGGTCGGCGGCGGCGGTCTCCAACATCATCATGAACTACTTCTTCATCCCCAGGTGGGGGATAAGCGGGGCCGCCATCGCTACTGGGGCGTCCCTGGTGATCCTCAACTTCATCAATTCCACCTTCCTCTACGTGAAGCACGGGGTGCATCCCTTCGGGAGGAAGTACGTGGTGCCGGTGGTCCTTTGCGCGGGGGCGGCCGCGCTTCTCTATTTTCCCCTGCGGGGGCTGGTGAACCGCTCCCACTGGTTGGTGCTGGTATGTTACCCGCTGTTTTTGGCGCTGGGTGTCGTCTTCACGCTTGTTACGCGAAGCGTCTCGGAAGAGGACCGCATGGTGTACAGGGCTTTGAGAACACGGGTTAAAGCGTACATCAGGCGGTAGTTGCGTCAGTCTCCATTCTTGGTTTTTCCATCCTTGAAGGCTTAGGCTTTAAGGCTAAATTATTTTCCCACTCAGATGTTAATCTCTTTTAACCAAGAGCGGTTTTCCAGATACCAGTCTATGGCGGCGCGCACGCCGTCCTCCAGAGCCGTTTCGGGTTCCCAGGCAATCAGCGATCTCGCACGGGAGATGTTTGCCCAGGTGGCGCGGACATCGGTCTTCTCGGGTGGCAGAAAAGAAACCGCTGGTTCCTTTCCCAACTGAGCTGAGATCACGCGCAAGACCTCGTTCACGGTCACCGGCCTATCGCTACCCAGGTTGATGACGTTGAACCCGGAAAGCTCGAGGGCTTTTACGGTCCCGGAGGCGATGTCATCCACGTAGGTGAAATCGCGCTCCTGTTCGCCGTCACCGTAAATTCTTATGGTTTCTCCCTCCGCGACCCAGCGGATGAAGCGGAACATGGCCATGTCTGGGCGGCCCGCGGGGCCGTATACGGTGAAGTACCGCAACACGGTCACGTCTATTCCATATAGGTAATGGTAAGCGTGGCAGAGGACTTCCGCCGCCTTCTTGGAAGCGGCGTAAGGGGATACCGGCTCGTCGGTGCGGGCATCCTCCCTGAAGGGGCGTGGGCAGCTCTCGCCGTACACGCTCGATGAAGAAGCCAGAACATACCTTGGTATACCCTCCCGGCAGGCCCACTCGATGAGGTTAAGTGCGCCGATCACGTTAGTCTGGAAATATTTGAAGGGATCCACGATGCTCTGCCTTACCCCAGGGCGCGCCGCGAGGTTGATAATCGCCTCAAGGTCCTCTTCGCCTTGCGGCCGCAGCGTTCTTAACACTTCCCACAGCTCATCGCGCCTGGAAACATCCGCCCTCGCGAAAGTGAAGTTACCGTCCTGTTTAAGCCGGTCGAGGCGCCACTGTTTTAGCCTGGGGTCGTAGTGGTCGTTGAGATCATCTACACCAACGACCCGCGTGCCCTCACGCAGCAGGGTTTCGCAGACCTTCCAACCTATGAAACCCGCGCACCCGGTGACCAACACTGCCATCGAATCAACCTTTCTTCTTATACTCAATGCGTTGGCGTGAATCTGCTTAACCAGCACAAAGAGAGGTTACCATAGATTTCAACAACATGGAGAGAACATATATTGAATAATGAGGCTGTTCGCCTTACATGTAAATCCCGTCCTTTTGGTTATCAGGACCTAAATGTAACCAGGGCAAATTAGATGAAAATTAGATATTACATTATTTATAACGATTATGACATCTTCTCAGGAAGCCACAATATATTGTCATACCCTCCCGCTACGGTATAAGCAGGAGGGTGATA
>CAKZMC010000109.1 GCA_937128055.1 uncultured Actinomycetes bacterium
TGGGTCTGGCCGGATATTCCAAGATGGCATGTTGAGGTTTTGTCGGGATGGGGTGCCTACTTTTTCTGGACAGCAACGCTCGCACCGAGCATGTATCATGCAGGCCCTCGTGTTGTAGTATAATTATGCGATTAAAGAACCCATACTGCGATACAAGCCGAAGTTTGCGCAGCGAGAAGGAAAGGAGCAAAAGTGCCCGGTAAACATCTTTTCACGTCCGAGTCCGTGACGGAAGGACATCCGGACAAGATAGCCGACCAGATATCCGACGCCATCCTGGACGAGGTATATAAGGACGATCCCTTCGGAAGGGTGGCCGTGGAGACCCTGGTGACCACGGGCCTGGTGATCGTGGCGGGGGAGATGACCACCTCCACCTACGTGGACATACCCCTGGTGGTGCGCAGGACCATCGAGGAGATCGGCTACACCCGCGCCAAGTACGGTTTCGATTACGAGACCTGCGGGATCGTGGTCTCCATCGACCCCCAATCACAGGATATAGCCCAAGGGGTGGAACAAGCCCTGGAGACGAGGTTGGGGGTGGCGGAAGACGAGATGCTCGATTCCCTGGGAGCGGGGGACCAGGGCATGATGTTCGGCTATGCCTGCAACGAGACCGCTGAGCTCATGCCCATGCCTATTCTCCTGGCCCATAAACTGGCGCACCGACTCTCCGAGGTGCGCAAGGCGGGCATCCTTCCCTACCTGCGCCCCGACGGCAAGTCGCAGGTCACGGTGGAATACGAGAACGGGAAGCCGGTGCGCGTGAACACCGTGCTTATCTCCGCCCAGCACCGGCCCAACGTGGACATAGAGGAGCTGATGAAGCCCGACCTGATCGAGCACGTGATCTCTCCGGTGCTTCCCCCGGAACTGGTCGACAAGGGCCTGCGCGTGCTGGTGAACCCCACCGGGAAATTCGTCACCGGAGGGCCCATGGGGGATACCGGCCTCACCGGCCGCAAGATCATCGTGGACACCTACGGGGGGATGGCGCGCCACGGCGGGGGTTGCTTCTCGGGAAAAGACCCCACCAAGGTCGATCGCTCCGCCGCCTACGCCGCGCGCTACGTGGCCAAGAACGTCGTCGCCGCCGGGCTGGCAGACCGCTTCGAGATACAGCTTGCCTACGCCATCGGGGTCGCTCACCCCGTCTCCGTGATGATGGACGCCTTCGGCACGGAGAAGGTCGACCTCGCGGTCATAAGCGACCTCATAAACGAGCATTTCGACCTGCGGCCGGCGGCCATCATACGCGACCTCAACCTGCGCCGCCCCATCTACAAGAAAACGGCCGCCTACGGGCACTTCGGACGCGTTGATAAGGATTTCACCTGGGAGCGGACGGACAAGGCGGAAGCCCTGCGACGCGAAGCCGGCCTGGCATGAGGGGCGCCATAGCCCATAAGCCGGCAAGCTGTCATAATACCTATGGCGCGCCAGAGGCTGCGGGTCGCTGCACATAG
>CAKZMC010000110.1 GCA_937128055.1 uncultured Actinomycetes bacterium
ACAGCCTCTGAACCCCTGATTCCCATCCCATGCAGGCATTTTGCAGAGAGAAACCCGGCTATCTCTTAAACTCCTGTCTGACAAGCATAAAAAGCGATTCCTCTCTTTTCTTGGCTCGGGCGCGAAAAGGTATAGGATTGACATATTCTCTTATTGCATCATGGATACCCATTATCATCTTCTTCTTCAAATCAATGAACCCAACCTTCCGAAGTTCATGCACTACCTCGGCTCTTCCTACGCCAACTACCTCGTATCGCAGGGTTGGGAAGGTCATGTCTTTTCCGGAAGATATAAGGCTATCCTCGTCGACCGCGAGGAATACATGCTGTCCCTTATCCGCTATATCCACCTTAATCCGGTCGAAGCAGCCATGACTGCCAGGCCGGAGGAATACCGCTGGTCAAGTTACCCTTACTACCTAAGACATTTCCAGCATGAGGGGAACCACTTGGCATGGCTTAAATGCGATTGGTTGGGGGCATATTTCCATGGGGACCAGGATACGGTCCTCGCCGAATTTGTTAATTTTACCCAGGAAGGTATTAAGAAATCCTTCCCGTATCCGTGGGAGAACGTTAAGGCAGGCTTGATCCTCGGAGGGGATGAATTCGTCGCTAACGTTCTATCTTCCATTAAGGACAGCGAATTGCGCATGATGGCGGAGGAGATGCTTCTCGACCACACGTTATCAATCGAGGAAATCCATATGAGAGCCTGCCAGTCTTTTTGCCTGACCGATCTTGCCAGCGGCCAATACCTCAACAACCAGAACTACAGGACTGCTTGCGATCTTTTCCTCTACCTCGCTAAGGAATATACACATGCTTCGAACATGGACATCGCGGAATACCTGGGAGGCATATCCTGCAACGCCATTTCGTGTCGTTATCGAAATCTAAGACAGCGCCTTATCCAAGATCACCAGTTCTCCCGCAGTTTTCATAAACTGGCGAACAGGGTTTGTCCTGAAATCGCGCACACGTCTCCAGACATGAACGCGGTTTGACCCCAAGTTATGTTTGGGGGCTGAGGAAGATCTTCACCGCTGCCGTGCGCGAACTCACGCCCAGCTTGCGGTAGATCCCGGAGATGATCTTCTCAACCGTCTTGGGGGATACCAGCAGGGAAGAGGCGATCTCCTTGTTGCTCATCCCCTCGCTCATGAGGGAGAGGACATCGTATTCGCGCGAGCTCAAGGAGTCCATGGGACCCTCCTTCTCGCGGACGCGCGTGTCTTCCCTCAGCGAGGATACGATCATCTCCAGCACCTGGGGGCTGAAGACCTTCTCGCCCCGCCCGGCCTTGCGGATGGCGTTAACCAGTTCCGAGCCCACCACCTTCTTGAGCAGGTAACCGTCCGCGTCCGCCAGCAGTGCCCGGTTGACGTACTCGTAATCCTCGTACATGGAGAGGATGATGACCCTGATCTCCGGGTAGCTGGACTTCACCAGGCGGCATGCCTCGATGCCCGACATCCCCGGCAGCTTGATGTCCATGACCACCACGTCGGGCAGGAGCGCGGCCGCCTTCTCCAGGCATTCCTCCCCGTTCTCCGCCTCCCCCACCACCACGATATCCCCCTGCTTCTCGATGAGGGACGCCAGCCCCTCGCGCAAGATGGCGTGGTCGTCAGCGAGGAGCACTTTCGTGATTGCCTCTTTTGCAGCCTCCCGCATTTCTTCTTTTCCTCCCGTTGCCTTCCGCGTTGCTCGCAGCTTCACTTGCCTTTCAACCTTGTTGCCGTCCCCCTGCCGCCCTCCATCTTTTTTCCCGCCATCCCTCACCTTCCGCCTTTTTCCCCGCCCGGCATCGCCTCCGGCCTTTTCTTCCCCTTCCCCCACTACGCAGCCCCGCCGCACCTCTCCGCCGGGATATGCACCGCCACCGTGACTCCGCCCTCTCCCGTAAGGACCTGGAAGGTGCCGCCCGCCTGCTCCGCCCTTTCGCGCATGTTGACCAACCCCAGGCGCACCCTCCCGTCCCTTCCGATCTCACCGCGCCCGAAACCACCTCGCCTCGCAACGCCCTCCTCCGCGGCGGCACCACGCCAGCCGCCTTCCCCGGCGTTGTCCTCCGCGGGGCGGGAAAAACCCCTGCCGTTGTCGCTCACCATGAGGTCGATACCCCCTCCGTCGCGGCCGAGGTAGACCAGCGCCTGCGTGGCGCCGGAGTGTTTTATCACGTTGGCGAGCGCTTCCTGGGCGATGCGGTAGAGGTTTATCTTCACCTCCCCGGGAAGATCCCCGTCCTCCCCTTTCACCACCAGCCTGAATTCCATGGTATGCGAGGCGTTCAGGCGGCGCACCAGGTTGCGCAGCGCTTCCTGCAATCCCAGATCATCCAGTACCGGCGGGTGCAGGGACGCGGAGAGGTCGTGCAGCTTCTCCAGCACCTTGGAGATGGCGTCGGCCGCAGACCTCAGGTGCCGTCGCGTGCCCTCCGGCATCTCCTCCTCCCCCAACACCATCTCCAGGTTCACCAGGGCGCTGGTGAGGTCCTGGCCGGTATCGTCGTGCAGGTCGCGCGCGATAGCCGCCTTCTCCTTCTCCTGTATGCCCGTGATGGACTGGAAGAGCGCGCGCAGCTCCAGGTTCTTCTGTTCCAGCTCCCGGTTCAGCCTGGTGTTCACGTACTGCTTGTAGCTCATCTCGGTGACCGCCTTGGCGATGGCGTTGATCACCGAGAGGAGGAACTCAACCTCCTCGACCTTGACGTTGCGCACCTTTTTCAGCGAAGCGAGCAGAGGAGCGGGGTCCAGTTCCAGTTCCCGCGCAAGCTCGCGATACCTCTCCGGGTCGGGGGCTTCCACGTGGGACGCGTCGCCGCTGATCATCCCCACCATCTCCTCCCCGAGTATGAGCGGCGCGTCGAAGCAGAGGAAACCCGCGTGGCAGGTGCGCACCTTCGGCGCCATGGACCTCTTCAGTTCGGCCATGCCCCCGATGGCCGACTCGTAGCAGCGCATCACCCCTCCCAGGGAATCGATGATCAGCTTGCAGTGCTCGCCTCCTGTGGAGCTGACCACCACCGGCATGCAGTCCATGTCCAGGACCCACAGGCGCATCCCCAGGATGAGGGCCAGTTCGTCCACCAACTCCTGGAGGTAGGCGACGTCCAGGATTTCCGTGAAGGCGATGTCCCGCAAGCGCAGCGGCTCTATCAGCTCCCGGTACTCCGCCGGTGGCGCCAGCACGCCTATCTTCATGAGGAACCGACCAACCCCCATGGTCCACAATTCCATGAAGGACGAGAATATCTCCAGCTTCATCCTGTCCGTGCCGGCCATGGAAAGGAATAATCTACCAAATTCTTCCGCGCTGCTCACGCTCGCGAAGGCCCTCGCGTCGTCCGCGTCCTTGAAGCGCAGCTCAAACAGGGGTTTTTCCCGCGCCGGATCAACCAGGCAGATCTCTCCCCCTTCCTTCTTTCCCATGGCGCAGCCTCCGGGGGCACAGACCTTGAGCGCTGCGCCGTCCTTTAAATGCTCCAAGGCCTCACGGATGGGGCTGTCCTTGCTGATGAACAGCCGTTCCGCAAGCTCCTCCAGCATGCGCTGCGTCTCCACGCTCATCCGCTTCTCGTCTCCCTCGCCTCTCCGCCGATCCTTCCAGCCGGTCCCCTTCTTCCATCCTTTGCCGGGTCTACGGCGGCCTCAAAATCCTCCTTCGATCCTAATTATAAATTCTTGAGCTTTCGCATGTGCCGGCAGCGGCAGGGACGCGGCTGGCGCCGCAATGCGTTGGGACGTCACGCATGCGCGGACTTTCGGGGAGACTCGCTGCTGCCCGGAAGGTCCGCTTATCTCCGGAAACTCTCACCCCCGGGCAGCCTCATCCCTCCCGGGACGGCCTGCGGCGCTTCTTCCTCACCACGTTGTTCACGAATTCCTCGATGAGCTCCTGCAGGGTCTCGATGGGCGTCATCCTGCGGATCCAGGAATCCCCCTGCAGGATGAGGGTGGGTATGCCGGCGCGCTTGAGGAGCTCGTTGCGTACCACCGCCGCCGAGCTCCAGGTCTGCTTGCAGCTGTGGTGCCCGCAGTATATGCAGCAGTCGGCGCCAAGTTCATTCACCGCCCAGGTAATATCTTCCAGCCACTGAACGGACATGGAGCTGGCGCCCATCTGCCGCGTCATGGGCATGTTGCGGGCGATCTCCGCCATCCCGGTAAGCATGCTCTCCCGCGAGCTGGTGTCGATGGCCTGGGGAAATACCAGGTCCAGCCCGTCCCCGAGATGGGTGATGCCGTTCTCCTCCATCCAGTTGAAAAACCCGGCCATATCGAAGTAATAGCTGGTGTAGGTCCACATGCTGCGGGCCACCTCCTCCGGCGCCGGGTACTCTTTCGCCTTTAGCCTCTCCTTGGAGGTCTCCACCATGGAGCGCATCACCTTCACCGCTTCCTCGGTGCCCCACATGGTGTAGCGCACCCCGTAGGTCATGATGGAAAAGGCGTTAGGGACCGGGCAGGGGACGAACTTGTGCAGGTCCCAAAGCTCCCAGTAGAGCTCAGAGGCCTGGTTGGCATATTCCACCACCTGGCGCATGCGCTCCGGGTCCAGCTTCTCGCCCAGCAGCTCCTCTATTTCTTCGATCATGGCCATGAAATAGCGGTAGTACTGCCTCACTCCTCGCTCGCTGTTGTCCACCGTCTTCTCCAGGAAGATGAGGGGGATGTCCAGGTAGCGCGCCAGGAACTCGTGGGTCTTGGAGTTGATGTCGCAGGAGGCGAAGCAGTCCGAGATGACCGCGTCGGGCGTGAAGTCGGACTCGGTGAGACAGGAGCCTACCTCGATCATGTTGGCCGAGCAGGAGAAGTCCGGGAGCCCCAGCCCCATGGCGTAGTCCCAGTACCTCTCCCCCTGCCCCTCCAGCGCCGTGACCCCCAGGGTGGAGAGGACCTCGCTGGTGACGGGCCAGGCACTCTCGAAGCAGTGCACGATCTCCGGAGGGAAGTTGAAGGGGACCAGGATGACTTTCTTCCCTGTCCTCTTCGCCTCGTGGGCACCGTCCAGCCAGGCCTTGATCATCCTCACGAAA
The DNA here is from genome assembly GCA_937128055.1 of uncultured Actinomycetes bacterium. GTDB lineage: Bacteria > Actinomycetota > Geothermincolia > Geothermincolales > RBG-13-55-18 > JACIXC01. The sequence continues at coordinate 5,044 of CAKZMC010000110.1, forward strand.
TCGAGGCCGTTCTTGCGTACCCGCGGCGCCAGAAACGCCTGCATCGTCTTCCTGAGGTCGGAGGGAAGCACGTGCAGTATCCCCTCCACCTCCTCCTCGCTCATGCGGTAGGGCAGCTTGTCCACGATGGAGAAGATATCGTGGACGCGGTTGATTAACCCCTCGTACGGCCTGATCGCCTGCACCGCCATCTCTCACTCCCCCTTTGATCGCCAGTGGGTGGCTTCACTCTTTGACCGAGAACCACCCTCGATCCTCTCCAGGAAGGCCTGCACGCGGGTCTTGATGCGGCCGGTGTCGGCCTGCGAGCCGTAGTCCTTCTCCAGCACCAGGACCGGTATGCCATTATTCTCCAGGTCGTTGCGCAGCGAGACCGCCTCCACCCCATGCAGGTCGCAGAACTTGTTGTAGGTGATGATGGCCCCGTCAACGCGAGCCTGCTCCGCCCGCTCCAGGATGAAGTCCCGGCGCCGTTCGTACTCGGTGAACATGCGCGGGCAGAAGAGGTTGCCCAGGTACTTCTCAGCCAGGTTGCGCAGGGGTTCCTCCGCCTTGCCCTCCCTCCCCCAGAAGGAGCGGGAGCCGTAGCACAGCGCGTCTGTGACCACCAGCCCTCCCTGGGCCTCGATGTCCGCCACCAGGTCCACCTCGTCGGTGGCGCTGCCCAAAAGCATCAAGCGCGCCTTGCAGGGCAACGCGGGACCCCTCGCCTTTTCCTCCACCATCTTGTCCAGGAGCGCCAGGAAGTCGGTGGCCCGCATGGACGACCCGGTGCAGATCACCTGCATGACCTCCGCGCCACTCACCACCGGCTTGCCCTGCTCGCGCAGGGCGTAGAGGTCTTTTAGCCTGGCATATACCTGGTTCATGGTGCCGATCGCCTCCCGCATGGCGTCATCCGTGATCTCCACCTCGAAATGCTCCTCGATGGCCAGGCGGAAGATCCCCAGCTCCTCGACGAAATATTCCAGGGAGTCCTCGCGCACGAAATGCGGCACCTTCAGGTAGTGGAAGAATCCGTGTTTCTTCACGTACTGCCAGTTCTCGAACATGCCGCGCAGGTGGTCGCAGCCGTTGGTCTCCACCAGCCCGTCCAGGAAATCGTAGGTGCCGTCCAGGCCGAGCTGCAGGCAGGAGCGGCAGAAGCGGCAGTTGAAGCGGGCCAGGTAGGAGTCTCCCAGCTCCGTGTCCGGATGGCCGAAGGCCTTGATGCGGTAGGGGAGGATGCCCGCCGCCTCCATGATCTCCACCGGGGTGGCCACGCAGGCATATCCCAGCACGCGGCCTCCCTTTTCCTTCCAGTCACGCAAGTAATCCGTGTATATATCCGTCGACCGGCACTGCAAAACGCTCATCCTCCCACCTCCAGACATATCCTGGGTCTGACCCCAGCTCATGTCTGAGACATGAGCTGGGGTCAGACCGCGTTCATGTCTAATGTTTCCTCCACGCCCGGAGGGCGATTACCGCCCCGCCCGCTCCGGCCAGGGCCAGGGCACCCGCCGCCGCCCTGACCATCACCTTCCCCAGCCTTGTTTCCCTGGCCAGCGCCCGGCACAGCGGGAAGGCGAATCCCAGGGTCGCCCTGCGCAGCTCCTTCCCGTCGACGGCGCCGATGGTGCGTGCCACCCTGCTCACCATTTCGGGGTTCTCCCTCACGAAGCGGTTGAAGGCCGCCAGGCCGGCGTTTATCCTCTCCCCCAGCGCCTCCGGCTGCAGCGCGGCGTCCACGGCGGGATCCGCCAGCACGGCCTCCACCGCCTGCAGGGCCAGCGACCTTCCCGCCCTGGCCAGCTCCTCCCGGTCGAGCGCGGAGAAGAGACTGCCGACGGTCTCCTTGACCAGGTCCGGCGCGACGTCGCAAGTCTTGTTGAGGATGACCGCGTTGTAGTTCAACAACCGCGCCAGCTCCTGGGGGTTGACGGTCTCCCGGTAATAGGCTACCAGCTCCCGCACTGTTTCCGGTGGCAGTTCCGCGAAGCGCCGGAAGAAATCGGCCGCGGCGCGCAGAGCTGCGTTCACCGCCACGTACATGGCCCTGGTCACCCGGGCCGTGCTCTCGGGGGTGGCGAAAAGGTACCCGGACACCACCTGGCCGATCACCTTGCCGTCCTCCCCCAGGGCGAGGGCCGCTTCCTTGAAGCGCTCCGCGTCCACGTTGTCCAGGAGCTGCCGGCTGACCCTCTCCAGCACCTGCTTGAAGCGCGGCTCGTCCCTGCCCAGGAGCAGGTTGCCACGGTGCAGCGAGATGACCAGGTCGCAGAGGGCGTTCACCAGGCCCCCCAACTCGGCCTGGTCGATATCTTCCAGTAACTGGAAAGTGGCGTTGGCCAGGATCTCCGAGGGCAGGTTAAGGCCCTGCAGGGCGCGCGTGAGCGCCCGCAGCAGGTAGTTGGTAAGCGGCGGCACCACCCCCAGCAGGTTGGAGAGGACCACCGGGTTGAAGGTGGGGGGCTCGCCCGAGAGTTCCTCCCGCCGGCGCTCGAAGTGTTGTGTCAGCCCCACCCTCACTTTCCCGAAATCGGCGGTGTTGGCGACCTTTTTCAGCGCCGGCCCCATGGCCTTCATCATGGATTCCGTGAGCGACCCCAGGCCCGCGATCAGCCCGTCCAGGGCCTCCCGGTCCTCGAGGAGCAGGTCGTTGAGTATGGGTGCATAGGCGCCCGGCAGGGCCTTCATCCTCTCCACGTCCAGGTCCTTGCCCATGCGCACCAGGAAGTCTCGCAGTATATCCTTGGTGAAGTTGTTGAGCTGCACCCCCAGCTCGATGAGGGCCTCCACCAGCCAGTTCAGCAGCTTGGGGCTGACACCCAGCACCCCCATGGAGAAGCCCACGTCCTCCCAGAGGAAGGCCCTCACCAGCTCCCTCGCACTCTTCGGATCTATGCCCCTCAAGTGAAGGTTTACCAGCTCTTTGAAGCCGGGCGACCTCATGAGCTCCCTTACCAGGCCGGGCAGGGCTCCCTGAGAACCGGTCCACTCTCCCACCCCTCTTGTGATATCCGCGAACGAGGTTCGCTCTCCCGTCGCCTCTGCCATATCGCGAAACCCTCCTTTCCTAGCCCGTTCAACCCTTGGACCCCTTACCCGCGGCGCTATTGCCCGGGGGTCCTCCTCCCAGGGCCTCCTTCGAGGTCTCCCTCAGTTCCTCGATCACCGGCCTCAGCTTCTCCAGGAGCACGGTAAGCTCGCGGAAGGCCTCCCCCGCCGCCTCGAAATCGACCTCCCTGGCCAGCCGGGACATGAAGGCCAGCAGTATCTCCGGGGGGAAGGCATTGAGCTGCACCGCCAGCTCCCGCACCGCCTGGATGGTGAAATTGGCCAGCCTGGGGAGGACGCTCGTGGTTCCCATGAAGGTCTCCACGTCCTCCCAGAGCAGAGCCCGTACCATGCCTGGAGCATGTGAGGGGTCGATGGCGTTTATCATTATCCTCAAGCTCGACTTGAACTTCGGACTTCTGATGAGCTCGCGGATCAGGCGCTCCGAGAGCCCCATCTGCGCCGCTGCCACCTGTGCTGGAACCGCTTGTACCATCTCCTTCTCACTCATTTCCCTCACCCGCCTCCTGCATTACAGGGTCTCGCACTCGAAGAACCAGCGGGCCACCTCGGCCTGGCAGAGCTGTTTGCCGCCCATCCAGAGCTGCACGATCTTGAGGTCGCGCCAGTGCTTCTCCACGTCCCAGTCGCGGTCCGCCCCGTAGGTGCTCATCAGGTTCATGGCCTTGCCCACGTCCTCCACGGCACGGTCGCATGCCCAGTACTTGTAGGCGCGTCCTTTGGCCACCATCTCGTCGCTCCAGCGGGGCCCGTATAGGTCCGGGCGGTCGATCATGCGCGCGTACTGGTAACCCACGATGCGGATGATCTCGATGTCCCTGGCGATATCCGCCAGCACCCCGGCCACCGCGTCGTGTTCCTTCAGAGGCTTCCCGCGGTAGGTCTCCTCGCTCACGAAATCCTTGAGCCTCTCGTAGACGTTCATCATGGAACCGCCCACGAAGGCGATGGAGCCCATGTTCCCGAAGGTGATCACCTCCTTGAAATAGAGAAGGTCCAGCCCTGGCCCGTGCGCGCGGTATGACTTGGGCACGCGCACGTTCTCGAACCAGATGTCACCGTTCTTGTCCGCGGCCATTCCCGCCTTCTCGTAGGGCGGCCCCTGGGTCACCCCGGGGGTGTCCGCGGGCACGAAGATGAAGGCGAAGTCGTTGGGATCCTCGGAGCCGGGGTTGGTGGTGCACACCACCCCGAAGAGGTTGCACACCCCGCCGGAGTTGGTGGGCCACAGCTTGTGCCCGTTGATCACCCACTCGTCCCCGTCCAGCACCGCCGTGGTCTGGATGGTGGAGCCCTTGACGATCTCCATGTTCTCGATGTCCGCGCCTCCCTGGGGCTCGGTCATGGCGTTGGCGGCAAAGCGGGGCTCGGTGGTGGAACAGAAAATGGGGGCGAACTCCTCGCAGAGCTCGCGGTTGACGTGGGGCTCCATGCAGATCATCACCATGGGCCAGTAGATGACTCCGAAGGCCACCGCCATGCCCGAGTCGGCGCGGGCCACCTCCTCGAAGAGGCGGTAGGAGCTGGTGCCCGCGTAGTTGGAGCGCCCCAGGCCCCAGCCGCCCAGGTCCTCGGGGAAGAGCACCCGCTGCATGCCCAGCTCCCCCATGAGGCGCTTGAAGGCCGGCTCGATGAGCTCGTGCTCCTTCCAGTCCTCGTCGAAACGGCGGCGGTAGGGGATGACGCAGGTCTCCGCCCACTCGCGCACCACCATCCCCAGGGGATCGTCAAGGGGAGAGAGGTATTCCAGGGGCCGGGTGAAATCGTCTATGGTTCTCATTTCCATCTCCTCCCACTCCGCATCACAGGGTACTCGCCCGGTAGAAGTAGCGGGATACGTCCATCTTGGCCAGCTCGTAGGGGCCCAGGCAGAGCTGCAGCGCCTTCACGTCCCGCCAGTAACGCTCCAGGTTCCATTCCCTGGCGTAACCCGCGGAGGCCATCATCTCCATGGCGCGGTTGATGGCGTTCTCCGCCGCCTGCGATACTTGGTGGACGACCATGGCCGCGGTCACGTGGTTCCCCTCCTGCCCCGGCGGCCCGTAGACGGCGGGCTCGGAGAGGATGCGGGCGAGGTCCCAGGTGAGCATGCGGGCCAGCGAGGTCTCCTTGGCCACCTCGGCCATCACCGCGGCGGTCAGCGGGTTCTCCTTGAATATATGGCCCCTTCCCTTGATGACCCGGCTGTCCCCCCACTCCTTGAGTATCTCGTAGGAAGCGAAGAGGGCCCCCACCGTGCTGGCAGAGATTCCCAGGTAGAGCCAGGAGAGCATAGCCCGGCAGGCCTCCCTGCCCTCCGCCACGCACATCCCCTCCGGCACCTTCACCTTGCCGAAGCTCACCGGCGTGTTGATGTCGGCGGCTAAGCCGGTGCGCTTCAGGGCATCCCCGCGCTCGATTCCCTTGGCGTCCCCGGGGATGAGAAGCACTCCCCATTCCTCCTCGGATCCCTGCAGGGCGCAGAGGACGGCGTAGAGGGAGGCGTTCCCCCCGCAGGCCAGGGGGCGGGTGGAGGCCGCCTCCACCGTCCATCCCCCCTTGCCGTGCTTCGCCGCCGCCTGGGGCTCGTCGCGGAAGAGAGGCAGGACCAGGGATACCAGGGCCGGCTCGTCGCGGCCGGCTACCGCCTCCGCCAGCGCGGCGCATGCCTCACCGTTCACCGCCCCCTCCATGGCCACTGCGCTCTGCAGGGCCCATAGGGAGGAGAGCAGCAGGGCGATGCCCACGTCCCCCCGCGCCACCTGCTCCAGGGCGGCCGTGATGGTGAGGGAGGCCGCGGGGGTGTTGTGCCCGTCGCCGCCGTGCTCCTCGGGCCACAACAGGCGCTGCATGCCGATCTCGAGGAAGAGCTTGCGCATGGCCGGCTCCAGCAGCTGCTCGTAATCCTCCTTGAGCTCCAGGCGCTTGGCCATCACCTCGTTCTCCGCCCAGCGCCTGAGGTTCCCGGCCAGGGAGACGTCCATGTCGCTCGCCCATTCGTAGAGATAGGGGAACAGGTCGTGGTCGCTCATGTGAACCTCCTTCCGTAGCAACTCCCCCCGGTGCCGCCCTCGCGGAAAAGCTCGCCGGCGGGACGGTCACGCCGTACTACCGTACCCCGTTACATCGCCTGGAATCGTACGCATAAATCTCTTCAAAGCATGAAGGCAGGCGGAAGAAGCCCCCTTTCGCATACAAAATGCACCATGACCGTATAGATATGATATGACTACCCGGCCAAGGCAGACAATGGGGGATAACCCCCTCTCTCTACGGGGGATATCCCCCGGACGCAAAAGCAACCTCAGACATATCCTGGGGTCAAACCGCGTTTATGTCCGCAATTACTTCCGGATGACCTTGTCCCCGTAGCCCATCTCCTCCAGGACCTCGGGGAAGAGCTCGAAGGCGGGCCTCACCACCGGCAGCAGCTTGAGCATGGCGGTGATCTTGCCGCCCTGCTTTATCTTGCCCTTGGTCACCGCGGCCACGGGGTTCTCCAGCCCGTGCCAGAAGCTGTGCGAGAAGTCCGCCGCCTGCTTGGACCACACGTCCTCCTTGAGGTCGCAGGGCCCCAGGTAGAAGGTGCCGTAATAGCCCTCCTTCTGGGGCGGGTTCTTGAGGTCGATGGTGATCTCGGCGTCGGGGTCCGTGTAGATGAACTTGATGATGATCCCCGACTTCGCCATCTTGGGCCCCGCCTTGGGGTCCCGCAGGATCTTGTCCATGAAGTAACCGTAGATCTCGTAGAGCTGTTCCGCGTCCCTGTAATATTTTCCCATATCGCCCCCCTCCTCGAGGTCGCCGCCGGGCCGCCCCGGCGTCACTCCGCCCTTGCGTGTTCCGCGTGCCCGCATGCCCGCCGCCGGCGCCGCCGTCCCCTCACTTGCCCGGCCGCTGATCGAAGCGCCTGCCGAAGAGGAAGCTGGCCAGCGTGATGCGCAGCATCTGCACCGTGCCCCCGGCCACTCCCCAGGCCTTGGCGTCGCGCATCATCCTCTCCACCGCGAAGTCCTTGCTGTACCCGTAGCCGCCGAAGACCTGCATGGCCGCGTTGGCCACCTCCACCACCATCTCGTTGGCGTAACACTTGGCCAGCGAAGCCTCGTAGACGGAGGGCAGCCCCTGGCCGGCGCCGCTGGCCGCACGGTAGACCAAAAGGCGCGCCGCCTCCAGCTTCATGGCCATGTCCACGATCATGAACTGGATGGCCTGGAACTCGCAGATGGGCCTCCCGAAAGCGCGCCGCTGCACGGCGTAGGCCTTGGCCTCCTCCAGGGCGCCCCCCGCCACCCCCAGGCACATGGCGGCGTTGCCGCACCTCTCGATATCGAAGGTGAGCATGAGCTTGCTGAAGTCCCCGGCCTGCAGGACCACGTTCTTCTTGGGGACCCGCACGTCCTCGAAGACCAGGTCGCAGGAGGGCATGCCGCGCAGACCCATGAATTCCTCCTGCTTGCCGAAGGAAAATCCTGGCATGTCCTTCTCCACGATGATGCCCCCGATCCCCTTGTAGCCCGGGATGTCCCCGAAGCGGGTATAGACCAGGTAATGGCTGGCCTCCCCGCCCCCCGTGATGAAGACCTTCTGCCCGTTGAGGACGAGGTCGTCGCCGTCCTCCGCCACATAGGTCTTGAGGGAGGTGAGGTCCGATCCCGCCTCCGGCTCCGTCATGCACACCGAGACGCTCAGCTCCCCGCGGCACACCCCCGGGAGGATGGCCTGCTTCTGCTCCTCCGTCCCGAAGAGGTCTATCACCCGCACTGCCCCCACGTTGGACTCGAAGACGGGCGCGGCGATCATGGGGCTGAACTTCGCCAGCTCCTCGATGGCCAGGACGGCGTTGAGGGCCGGCGCCCCCCCTCCCCCGTACTGCGGGGAAAGGGTCATGCCCAGGAGGTCCATGTCGGCGAATTTGCCCAGCAGGTGATGGGGAAACTCCGCCCTGGCGTCGATATCCATGGCGAGTTGCTTGAAGTTCTCCTTCTCGCCCATGGCGCGGATGGTCTCGATAAGCATCTTCTGTTCGTCATTGAAGGAAAAATCCATCTCCGCTCCTTTCCCGTCCCGCGACCAACCCGGTCGTCCCGCGACCATCCCGGTCGTCTCGAGCTACTGCTCCGAACCGCCGTCATCGGCCTTGAGTCAATTCCCTTTATATTCCAGTTCCGCCGCGCCCCGGCGCCGCCGGAACCGCTTAGACCATCTCCGCGAGCCGCGCCAGGTCCCCGACCTTCTCCAGGTGCAGGACGATATCCGCCAGATCATCCAGCTTACCCGCGTCGCGCTCGCCGGCGAAGCTGCGCAGCTTGGCGCGCACGTTCTCCTCCTCCATGGGGTCGCGGGGGTCCCCCTTGGGTATCTCCACCTGCCTTACCAGCCGCTCCCCTCCCGCGATCTGCAGCTCCACGCGGCTGGCCGTCTTTTCCGGGTAAAGCCTCTGCAGGTCCTCGTCCAACTTCACCTCCACCCGCGACATGAGCTCCCGCAGCGCTGGGTCGGCGCGCCTCTCCGCGGTTAGCTGGCGCGGGCTCAACTCCCCGTCCAGCATGGCCGCCGCCACCACGTAAGGGATGGAGAACTGGGCGGAGACGAAGCTTTCGTTCTCGCCCAGCCCCTTGCCCACCGCCACCACCGCGATGCCGTAGGTGTAGACCTCCACTTTTTCCACCTCTCCGGGCTGGAGGCGCCTCTCGGCAAGCATTTCCAGCAGGGCCTGCAGCGCCCCGTGGGTGTGGCGGCACGCGGAGTAGGGCTTCAGGTACATGTCGAGGATGCTGAAGTGCTCTCCCAGCCCCTCGCCGATCTTTTCCAGGTTGGCCTCCCCCCGCAACGTGATCTGGGTGAAGCCGCCCTGCAGCTGGGAGCCCTCCAGGATGTAGGGAGCCCCCGTGACCCCGGCCCTCGCCAGGGCGGCCGCGGTGATGCCCGCGGAGGCCGCCTGCCCCCCCTGCACCACCTTGGCGGTGAACCCTCCCATGAGGGTCTCGGCCATGGAGAGGGGCGCCAGGTAACCCGCGATGCCCAGCGCGTTGAGGATGCCCTCCCCGTCAAGGCCCATGAGCTTGGCCGCTGCGGCGGCGGCCCCGAAGGTCCCGCAGGTGCCGGTGGGCAGGAAGCCGGAAAGGGTGTGGGAGGGGTGCACCGCGGCCGCCGTGCGGTTGGCGACCTCGTAGCCCGCCACCATCGCTTCCAGGAATTTCCTGCCATCGCTCCCTTCGCTCTCCGCCGTCGCCAGGGCGGCGGGCATGACCGCCGACACCGGGTGGTTGCCGCCGTAGCGCAGCCCGTCCTGACCCTCGATGGACTCCGCCAGCGTACCGTTGACGAAGGCCGCCAGCGGCGGGGCCGTCCCGTAACCGCAACCCAGCACGGCGGCCGTGGGGGCTCCCCCCAGGGAACGGACGTAGTCCGCGATGGCCCTTACCTCGCGCAACTGCAGGGATCCGTAGACGTTGGCTATGAAGTCCAGCACGCAGATCTTGGCGCGCCGCTGCACCTCGGCAGGCAGGTCGTCCCAGCGAGCGCGCGCGCAGAAATCGGCCAGCAAGCGCGTTTCGTCCACGCCGTTCACCTCCCGTTCATCCCCCGTATCCCTTTCCGCACCATGACCTCTCAGACGTAGCCGCGCTTGAGGTAGATGGTGATCATGCGCATGGGATCGATGATCTCCCGGATGGCCCGCAGCTCCTCCGCGGTGGGCTGCGGCGTCTCGTGCACGTCCTCCGCCACCTTCAGGTCCCAGGGGGTGTTCTCCAGGATCTCCTCGATGCTGCTGTCCGGGTGGTAGGACTCCAGGTACGCCTCCTTGCTCTCCTTGTCGAAGCGCAGCACGCCCTTGTTGGTGATGATGACCTCGGGGCCCTGGTCCTCCGGCAGGCCCCACTTGGCCCGGCTGCCGGGCCCGTCTATATACCCCGGGGTGGTGATGAAGTCCACCTTCTCCGCCAGTCGCCGCTTGTCGTGCAGGGCGATGATGAGCACGCGCCTGGCCAGAAGGCCGATGGGGTTGGCGCCCCCGCTTCCCGGCAAGCGGCTCTTGGGCCTCTCGTAATCCCCGATGACGGTGGTGTTGATGTTACCATATTTATCCACCTGGCTCCCGGAAAGGAAACCCACGTCCACCTTGCATCCCTGCAGGAACATGCCCATGACGTCGATGAGGGAGCCGATGAAGGCCGCCCCGGGGTTGAGGCAGGGGTCACCCACGGAGAGCGCCGGGCGCCTGGGCTGGGCGTCGTAGACCCCGGACTCCTGCATCATGCGCGCGTTGGGGGCGTGGGTGTAGCGGGCGATGTTGGCGGCAACGGTGGGGAATCCGGTGCCCACGATGACCAGGTCCCCGTCCCTGATCTCGCGGGCGCCGCAGCAGGCCATGAGCTCGGGCTTGATGTAATCCGTCTCCGTCGCGTTCATTCTCGTCACCCCCCGCGGCCTCAGTAGGCGTAGCTGACCGGGTAGCCGTAATCGAACTCGGCCATGAGGCCCCGGAACTGCGCGTACCCGAATCTCTCGATGTAATGCTGGATGTAGGCGTTGCGGTCCTCGACCCCGAAGACCCACTCGTCGAGGAAAGCCCGGAAGCCCTCCTCGCTGTTGGAAGCCTGCTGGTAAAGGCTTCCGAACATGAAGTCCACGTCGTAGAAACCCGGGGTGTAACCGGGATGGGCCCCGAAGGGCTCCTCCACCACCGCCGCCACCTGGAAGTCGGGGACGATGGTGCGCGAGGGGTCCTTGCCGATCACCTCGCGGGAGACTATCCTCTCGCAGCTCACGATGACCTTGCGTGCCGCGTTGGCCCCCCACTTGCAGTCCCCCTCGATGCCCCACACCTGGGCGTTGCCGTTCTCGTCCGCCTGCTGCACGTGGATGATGGCCACGTCCGGGTTGAGCGCCGGCACCAGCAGGGTGGGGGTGCCGTCGAAGGGGCTCTCGATGACCTTGTACTTCCCCTCCCCCAGGAAGGACTTCACCTGCAGGAGGTCCGAGCCCACCATGTCCTTCACCGGGATGAAGGGCATGCCCAGGGCTCCCGCCATAAGCATCATGGGCAGGGAGAGGTTGGTGTACTCCTCGATCTCTATCTTGTGGGGGACCCCCTTCTCCAGGGAACGGCGGAAACATCTGCCCAACCCGTAGACCCCCAGGGAGAGGAAGGTGGCGATGAAGCGCTTGACCGCTCCCGCCCCGATGAGCATGTCGAAATCGTCGGCGGCGTTGCTGCGCGTGACGGTGAGGTCCTTCTTCCCCTGCCGGATGATCTCGTGTATGGCCGCGAAGGGGGTGCGGCACACGTAACCGCCGATGAACAGGAAATCCCCGTCGTGGACGTGCTCGGCGATGGCCTCGCGCATGGTCATGACTTTACTCATCCCCCACCTCCTCCAGGATCTTCCTTCCCTATAACCCTCAAGACCGGTCCCCCTGCCGGGAGCGGCACCGCCTTCATGGCCGCTCCTCCCGTTAAGGCCGGCTCAAGCTCGCACCCAGCTCAGACCCGGTACTCGTAGCGGCTGATGATCTCCTCCTGGGCGGTGTCGCTCAGGCCGGTGAAGAGGACGGAGTAGCCGCTGATGCGCACCACGAGGTCGCGGTATTTCTCGGGCTCCTCCTGCGCCCTCCGCAGCGTCTCGGTATCCAGCGTGTTGAACTGCACCTGCAGGCCGCCCCCGCTGAAGTATCCCTGGATGAGGGCCAGCAGCTTCTCGGGATCCGTCCTGGTCCCCGGGAAGCGCATGTTGAGGTTGGCGCCGTTGTAGAGGCGGCCCAGCGGGAGCTTGCACACGGAGTTCATCACCGCCGTGGGGCCCGACGTGGCGCAGCCGTTGGAGGGGGTGAGCCCGTTGCCCAGAGCGTCCCCCGCGCTGCGGCCGTCGGGCGTGGCGCCGGTGAAGGAGCCCATGGCCAGGTGGAAACCCACGGAGAAGACCCCCGGCCAGAAGGCGCCGCCGCGGTAGTTGGTATATCCTTCCAGCAAGTCGCAGAAGAGGTCGAGCACCCGCGCCGCCATCTCGTCCGGCTCCTCCAGGTCGTTGCCGTACTTGGGCACCTTGAGGAGCAGGTACTTGCGCGCCTCCTCGGCGTCCATCCAGTCCTCGGCCAGCCAGCGCGCCAGGTCCGCGAGGGAATATCTACCATCCTCGAAGACGGCCTTCTTGACCGCGTAGAGGCTGTCCGCGGCGTTGGAAAAGCCCATCAACTGCACGCCGGTGGAGTTGTATATCGCCCCTCCCCGCGTGAGGTCCAGGCCTTTCTCCAGGGGCCCCCGGATCATGGCCGAGGCGAAGGGCGAGGGGAGCATGCCCGCGATGGCGGTGTCCAGGGCCTGCATGCCCTTCACCATCTGGCCGACGAAGTGGGACATCTGGGCGGCGAAGGCCTCCCATAACTGCCCGAAGGTGGAGAAGGCGGCGGGGTCGCCGGTCTCGATGCCCGAGCTGTACCCGAAGATGTTGTCCACCCCGTTGGAGAGGGCGAACTCCACGCACTTGATGCCGTTGAACTGCACGGCGAAGGTGGACCCGAAGGTCTTGCCCTGGGCGTTGGGCTCCACGCAACCCACCAGGGCGTAGTCACGCGCGTCCTCGAGGGCGTGGCCGCCTCGCACCAGGGTGGGTACCACGGCGTCGTCGTTGAAGAAGTGCAGGGGCACGCCGTCCCGGGCGTAGCCCACCGCGCGCAGGAAGAAGTCGCGGGGCGTCCGCGAGCTAAGGCGCAGGCTGACGTTGGGCTGCACCGTGCGCACGTCCGCGAAGGCGTCCAGCGCCAGGTAGCTGAGCTCGTTGGTGGCGTCCTCGCCGTCGGGCCCCACGCCCCCGATGGTCAGGTTCTGGGTGGTCTTGCCCTCCGCCCCCTCCCCGCCCGGGATGAAGGCCTCTTCCAGGACGTTCCATATCTCGCAGGTCTTGAGGTAGAGGAGGGAGAGCAGCTCGCGCGCCCTCCCGGGGGTGGTGCGCCCCGCCTCCAGGTCCCGGCGGTAATAGGGGAGGAGGTACTGGTCGATGCGCCCCAGGGAGATGGAGTT
>CAKZMC010000111.1 GCA_937128055.1 uncultured Actinomycetes bacterium
TCGACACGATGATGATGTCCTTGCCGGGCTTCAAGCCCGCCTCCTCGATCGCCTGGATCGCGCCCAGCGCCATGTCGTCGTTGTGCGCGAACAGAGCGTTGGCGGTCCGTCCGACGGGCGACTTCAGGAACGCCTCCATCGCCTGCTTGCCGCCGGCGCGCGTGAAGTCGCCGGACTGCGACAGCACGATCTTCATGCCGGGGTGGTCCTTCAGAATCTCCTCGAAGCCCTTCTTCCGGTCGATGGCCGGCGCGCTGCCGGGCGTTCCCTGCAGCTCCAGGATGTTCGCCTTGCCGTTCATCTTCTCCGCCAGCCAGCGGGCGGCCCGCCGACCCTCCTCGACGAAGTCGGACCCGATGAACGTGACGTACATGTCCTCGCTCACGTCCGGACGGCGGTCCGCGACGATCACCGGGATTCCGGCGTCCTTGATCTCCTGCACCACTTTCTCGGCGGCGGTGGTCCCGGAACCCGTGCCGTCCATGGCGCCGCCCAGGTCGTTGACCACCACCTTGCAGCCACGGCTGGCAAGGAGCAGGGCGTATTCCCTACCCAGGCCGCCGCCGGCCCCGGTCACTACTGCTACGCGATCGTCAAATCTTACCTCTGACATAGACCCTCTCCTTTCCTTACTTCGGGGGGCGAACCCCTTCGACCCCGACTTCGCTCCTCCATAAACAGGCTTTAGGAAAAGCGCCTGAAAAACCTCCGCTCCCCGCTCCCACCGCCGCGCGGCGCAAGCGGAGCGCCTACAATAATATAGCGCAGGCCTTACGGGCCACCAAGGCGCAGGCCCTGCGGGCCACCAAGCGGCCTCCTCCCCCTTCTTACCTTCCCGCCTGCTCGGGAGTTCCGCCGGCAATGCCGCATAAATGATAACATATTTCCGGTAAGATGGTGGTCCCGCACACTCCCCCGCGCCACCCTGGGGTTTCACCCCCGCAACGCGCCGTCCGCGGCGGGAAGGTTACCCTTGCGGGGAGAATGCATCATAATGGATGCGACGGCATGTTCCGTCCACGGAGAGGGAGAAGGAAGGATGGCTTACCGGCGAGCGGGTGTGTGGGCAGCGGCTTTTCTCCTCTCGCTCTGCATCTCCGCCGCGGCTGGCTGTGGGAGTGGGCAAACGGGCGAGGGAGGCCAGGCGGGCGAGGGAGAACCTCCCGGGACGGGTAGAGAGATAACCCTGCAGACCCTGGCGCAGGGCACCCAATGCGAGTACGGCCGCTTCGACCAGTCGGCCACGCAGGAAGGGTTCCCGGAGTGCACGGTCATCGAGGACGACGAGGAATTGCAGAGGCTGCTGTACCTCGCCGGCCTGCAACTGCCCGACCCGGACATCGATTTCGACGGCTATCTGGTCCTGGCGGCCATGCAGGGAGTGAAGAGCAGCGCGGGCTACGCCGTCTCCATCTCCCGCGCCACGCAATACGGCGGCGAGGTCCGGGTGGAGGTGGAGGTGGTCGAGCCGGAGGAAGGGGCCTTCACTGCGCAGGTCATGACCAGCCCCTACCACCTCGTCCTGGCGGAACGCGGCGATTTCGATCCGAGGGGGGAAATGGAATTCGTCTTCGTGGACGGCAACGGCACCGTGCTCTCAAAGGTCAGGGCGGGAGTGTGAACGGCGCTTGTGCGCGCGTCCGTGGCGGGAAGGCAACCATGCCGCGGCGGCTCGCGCAGGCGCGCCGAAGCGGGCCTGCGGCGCCGTTCCCCCGACCGTTGCCCGGTTTAATCCGCCTGGCGCAACCTGCCGAGATAATATCGGGCGCCGCGATACAATAATCAGACGCCGCGAGGGCGCCGTGAGTGAGTAAGGTCCGTCCTTAAAGGAGAGGAGGATAACGCCATGCTATGTCCCCAGTGTAACCAGGATAACCCGGAGGGAGCTGCGTTCTGCCGTTTCTGCGGCCAGTCCCTGAAGGACGCCGCCCCCGCCGCAGCGCCGCAGGCACCGGCGGCGTCGCCTCCACCGGCAACCACGGCGCAGGGGGAGCTCGCCCCAACCTCCCTGGCCGCGCTGGTCAAGGAGTCCATGGAGGTGGAGAGCCCCAATGCCTTCAACCTGCAGAGCAAGAAGCTGCTGCGGGTGAACATGGCCGCCTGCGGGGGGCAGGTGCTCACCAAGGCGGGAGCCATGATCGCCTACCAGGGGCAGATCAGCTTCACCCGCCAGGGTAGCGGAGGCGTCGACAAGTGGGTCAAGAAGGCCATCTCCGGAGAATCCTTCACCCTCATGCTGGCCCAGGGCACGGGAGACCTCTTTCTGGCAGACGCGGCCAACGACATCGTCCTCCTCTACCTCAACAACGAGTCCATCACCGTGGAGGCCCTGAACCTGCTGGCCTTCACCCCCAGCATCTCCTGGGACATCAAGATGATCAAGGGAGCGGCGGGGATGCTCTCGGGGGGGCTATGGACGGTGGAGCTGCAGGGCACGGGCTACCTGGCCCTCATCTCCAAGGGGGAGCCCATGACCCTCAAGGTGACCCCCGACCAGCCCACCTACACCGACCCCAACGCCACCATCGCCTGGTCGCAGAGCCTGAACCCCACCATACACATGGACGCCAACCTCACCAGCCTCAAGGGTCTCTTCGGCTCCACCCACGGCGAGATCTTCCAGCTTGCTTTCCAGGGGGACGGCTACGTGGTGGTGCAACCGAGCGAGGAGGCCCCCAAAACCACCCTGCAGCAGCCGAAATCAGGCGGGAGCGGGCCCGCCGGGGGCATCCTGGGAGGGCTGCTCAAGCAATAGGGCCGCTACCATCGGGGGTTGGGGCTCGCGCGCGAGGAAGCGGACGGCCGGGAGCGGGTGCTCCCCATGGCAGGCCCGCCGCGCGGCTGCGGGAGCGAGGGAGCGCCGTGAACCCATCCCTTAATGAAGACCGTGTCCATGGATCGCTAAGAGCGCTGCCGCGATGGCGTTTGCGGGACGGCGGGAAAACCCTACCGGTGCCATCGGGATATCCCCACTTGTTGCCCGTCATGGCGCAAACATAAAATGAGATCATACAATTCGCGAGAGATAATCCGCTTGCGACGCTTTCCCGCCGCGCGCTGGGACGGGTTCCCCGACACGGGCGGTCCCGCACGCGGCGCAGGCGGCGCGACCCGGCGAAGCGGATGGCTGTGAGGACGCGGCGACAGCGGGTCACGGTCGCCCGGCATGAGGGAGGGAGAAGCATGGAAGACCCGGCCGAGCTGGCCGGCGATATACTCAACACCCATCTCGAGGAATGGAGGCGGGGGGGAGGGCGCATCGTCGGCTATACCTGCGTGGCAACGCCGCGGGAGATCATGGATGCGGCGGGCATCCTCCCCTACCGCATCCGGGCCCTGGGAAAGCCCGAGCGGGAGCTCGCCGACGCCCACCTCTCCCGCTTCAACTGCGGCTTCTGCCGCGCCTGCCTGCAACTGGGCCTGGAGGGAACCTACGATTTCCTGGACGGCCTGGTGGAAAACAACGGCTGCGACCACCTGCGCGGCATGTTCGAGGACTGGGTCTATGCCAAGAGGCCGGGCTTCTTCCACTATCTCAGGGTCCCGCACATAGTGAGCGAGGTGTCCCTGGAGTTCTTCGCGGAGGAGCTGGAACTCTTCCGGGAGGCTCTGGGCAGGCATTTCCAGGTGGAGATCACGGACGCCTCCCTCAAGGAGGCCATGGAGAGGAATAACCGCACGCGGGAAAGCCTGCGCGAGCTCTTCTCGTTGCGGGAAGGGGAGAGGCCTGCGCTAACCGGGCGGCAGGCCCTGGCCGTCATCCTCCTCGAGTCCTCGCTGCCACCGGCGGCCTTCGAGGAATACCTGGCGCGTTTCCTGGAAAAGAGCAGGGGAAACGAGGTCAAGGGATACCGCGCCCGCCTCCTCCTCGCCGGCAGCGCCACGGACGAGCTGGAGCTGGTGGGCGAGATAGAGAACGTGGGGGGGCTGGTGGTCTGCGACGCCCTCTGTTACGGGACCAGGGCCTTCTGGAACCTCCCCCGCCTCGCGGGCGACCCCATACACGCGCTGGCCGAGGCTTACCTGAAGCACCTGCTCTGCCCGCGTATGTTCGACGATTACCACACCCGTCTCGACTACATCCTGCGCGCGGCGGAAAGGGCGAAGGCGGAGGGGGCGGTCCTGGTCTATAACAAGTTCTGCGACCTGCACGGCGTGGAGAACGTGCGCCTGCGAATGGACCTGGAAGAGGCGGGTATCCCCGTCCTGGTCCTGGAGAAAGAGTACGGATCGGGGGCGGACCTGGGGCGCATCCGCACGCGCATACAGGCCTTCCTGGAGAGGATAGGGGGGTGAGGCATGGCCGAGGGTAGCTCCGCAACGACGCGCAAGGGCGCCGAGGGCCTCTTCGAAAGGGTGGAAAGCCTGGTGGAGGTGGCCATGCTGCTTCCCCACGGCATGTCCGATGAGGAGGTCGAGGGCCTGCTGAGGGTGCTTCCCCCCGATACTTCCCGCTCCATGCGCGCCCTGCTCTGCCCGCGCTTCCGGGATGTAAGCCTGGATTTCATCAAGATGCTCGGCGGATGGGTGCAGGAGTTGCGGCGGGCCAAGGAGGAAGGCCGCAAGGTGGTGCTCATCCCCTTCAACTTCCCGCCGGAGGTGGTCTACATCTTCCGCAACGCCATCCCTCTCACCAGCGAGGTCATGACCACCCTGGGGGTTTCCGTGCTGGAGGGCCAGGGGGAGCGGTACTGGGACCACGCCATGGGCCTGGGTATCCCCGACTATCTCTGCTCATCCTCCACCATAGAGTTGGGGTCCATCCTTACCGGACGCGACTTCCAGCCGGACATCATCGTGCAGTCCGCGCCCGGCGCCTGCGACGCCAACTCCAAGATACACGAGTTCG
The DNA here is from genome assembly GCA_937128055.1 of uncultured Actinomycetes bacterium. Classification (GTDB taxonomy): domain Bacteria; phylum Actinomycetota; class Geothermincolia; order Geothermincolales; family RBG-13-55-18; genus JACIXC01. The sequence goes on from CAKZMC010000111.1 coordinate 4,850, forward strand.
TCTCCCTGCACATGGGCATCCCCCAGGTGATCCTGGAGAAGCCCACCGAGGCGACTTCCCGGGGCAGGGAGCTTCACCGCCGCTATTTCCTGGCGTTAATACGGCGCCTGGAGGAGATGATCGGGGAGGAGCTGGACGAGGAGCGCATGCGCGGTGTGCTGGAAGAGGCCAACCGCGCCAGCGACCTTTACTATGAGCTCTACGACCTCAGGAAGTTCTCCCCCTGCCCCGTGCCCAACATCTTCTCCATCTTCACCTACGGCACCCGCTTCACGCGCTGGGGGAGGCCGCAGGCGACGGAGATGATGCGCCGCATGGTGGAGCTTTCCCGCCGCCGCCGGGAGGAAGGGGCGTACCCGGCCGACGAGGAGGTGGCCAGGTGCATGTGGCTGTACATCGGGTACTACTTCGACTTCCTGGGCTTCTTCAACTGGATGGAGGAGCGCGGCATCACCTACCTCAACGACATCCTCTCCCTATGCCAGCCGCTCCACGTGGACACCACCAGCAGGGAGAGCATGCTCGCGGGCCTGGCGGAGGCCTGCTTCGAATATCCCATGACCAGGCAGATAGGGGGGGATTCCATGTCCCTGAGCTGGATAGAGGAGATGTGCCAGTTCATCCGCGACCTCGACGCCAACTGCGCCATCTACTCGGGGCACCACGCCTGCAAGCAGACCTGGAGCATCATCAACCAGGTGCGCAGGGAGATCACGAAGCGTACTGGGACCCCCGTGCTCTGCCTGCAGGGGGATTCCTGGATCCGGCGCATGACCCCCACCAGCGTCCTGCAGGAGGAGATCTCCTCCTTCGTGGACAACGTCGTGGCGCGCCGGAAGCGGACGCGGGCGAGGGCGTGAAGAAACACGTTGCGGGCCATGATGCACCTTCCTGACATGTCGGCATCGATAACGATAAAATGCACTTAGGGGATCGCAACCGTAAAGGTCGGACCAGCAGAGGTGAGAGATGAGGTTCGGAGGCATAGACGTAGGCTCCCTGACCGCCCAGGCAGTGGTGGTGGAGAACGGCAAGATAGCGGGCAGCAAGAGCATCGGGGTGAAACCTAACCCGGTGGATTCGGCGGAGACCGTCCTGGGCATGCTCCTCTCCGATCTGGGGCTGCGCCACCAGGACATCTCCTACATCGTCAGCACCGGCTACGGCAGGGAGCAGGTGCAGTCCCGAGGGCTGGCCCATGCCAACGTGAGCGAGATATCCTGCCACGGCGTGGGGGCCTTCTGGCTGCTGCCGGGGGTGCGCACCATAATCGACATCGGGGGCCAGGACGCCAAGGTCATCCGCATGGACACCGCGGGCGAGCTCAAGGATTTCGTCATGAACGACAAGTGCGCGGCCGGGACCGGCCGCTTCCTGGAGGTCATGTGCCGCACCCTGGGCATCACCCTGGACGAGCTGGGAACCCTTTCCCTCAAGGCCAGGCACCCGGTGGGGCTCTCCAGCCGCTGCAGCATCTTCTGCGAGACGGAGGTCCTCCATTACCTGCAGCGCGGCGCGGACAAGGCGGACATCGCCGCCAGCGTCAACCGGGCCATGGCCGAGAGGGTGGCGGCGCTCGCCCGCCGCGTGGGCGTGGAGCCCGATGTCACCATGTCCGGCGGGGTGGCCAAGAACGGCGCCGTGAAATCGGAGCTGGAACGCATCCTGGGAGTGAGGATGGTGCCCTGCCCGGTGGACCCCCAGATCGTGGGGGCCCTGGGAGCGGCCATCCTCGCCCGCAAGATGGGAGGGGAGAAATGAAGACCCTGGGCTGCGACATCGGGAGCCTCTTCTCCAAGGCGGTGCTCATGGACGGCGAGAACATCCTTGCCAGCAAGATCATCGAGACCACGGGGAATATCGGCGTGGAGATAGAGCCTCTCATCGAGGAGGTGTGCAGGCAGGCGGGCGTCAGCCGCTTCAACCTTGACGGCTTCGTGGGCACGGGAAGCGGCGCGGAGTTGCTGGAGGACGCCGACTTCCTCGAGGACGAGATCGCCTGCATCGCCTGGGCCGCCCGCTGTTTCCTTCCCGAGGTGGAGCTGGTGGTGGACATCGGGGGCCAGAGCATCACCTCCATGCTCCTGAACGATGAAGGAGAGGTGATCGACTTCATGCGCAACGACAAGTGCGCTTCCGGATCCGGGCGTTTCCTCGAGGTGATGGCGAACGCCCTGGGTGTGCCGGTGGAGCGCATCGACGAGGAGGCCTCCCGCGCCAAGCGGCGGGTTTCCATAAGTTCCCAGTGCGGCGTCTTCGTCGAGAGCGAGGTCATAACCCACGTCAACAACGGCGAACCGCCCCAGGACATCGTGGCCGGGCTGTGCGACGCCGTGGCGCGCATCGTCACCTCGCAGGCCCGCCGCTTCGGCATGGGGAACCGCTACACCTTCACCGGCGGCGTGGCCAAGGTGAAAACGGTCGTGGACCTGGTGTGCGAGAGAATGGAGGGGGAGTACCAGCCCTTCCCCCTGGACACGCGCCTGGCGGCAGCGGTGGGCGCCGCACTCCTGGCGGAAACGGAGTAAAGTGGGACTCTTCGAGGAACCCCTGCGCGGCATACGCCGCTTTATCGAGGAAAAATATTCCATGGGACATGCCCGGGAATACCGCTACATTCCCACGCTTCCGCTGGCCACCTCCCCCCAGGTGATCCTGAGCGAGGACACCGGGCTGGAGCTCGGCAACCCGGGAACCGCCTCCCGTTCCCTGCTCCTCTGGGACGACAAGGAGGGGGTGGCGGACGGGCGCATCACCCTGGTGGGCCCAGACTTCTCCGAGTTGCAGGCGCGCGCCGTCCCCTTCGCGCAGGTGGTCATGGTGGAGGGAAGTTTCCGCGACGAGTACGAGTGTTACCGCGACCTGCGCGACGCCGCCTACAACCTGCGGCTGCGCGGCTTCATGACCCGCGTCTTCCCGGGCCGGCAGAGCATCTGGTGCCGGGTGAGCAAGGAAGCCCTGGCCAGCGGCTTCAGCGCCCAGATCCTGGGAAGCGCCCTCATCCAGGCCTCGAAGGGCCTGGCTTACGTGAGCGGCGCCGAGGTGCTCATGGTGACTTCCTCCCGGGAGGACATCGATGAGCTCTCAGGCGCGGCGGACATGGTCATGGACATCGTGCAGGCCCTGATAAAGATGTACGAGGAGATGAACTTCGACTGCGAAACCTGCGAATACGTGGGGGTCTGCGACACCGTGGTGGAGTTGCGCCGCATCCGTGACCGCCTGCAGGCGGAGCGCGGCGGCGAAGGGGGCGGACGGTGAGCGGCAGCCGGGTCCTTGCCGTGTGCGGCAAGGGAGGGGTGGGCAAGACCACCGTCTCCGCTCTCCTCGCCCGCGAGCTGCGCGGGGACACCGCGCACAGGTACCTGGTGGTCGACGCGGATCCCGCCGTGGGGCTGGGCATGGCCCTGCGCCGCTTTCCGCGACTGACGGTGAACGACATGCGCAGGGAGATCATCGACGCCGTTCGCGAGCACGCCACGGACAGCATCGACCTCGCCGCCTCTGTCGACTACAAGATGATGGAGATCGTCGAGGACGACGGGAACCTCGGGTTCCTCTCCGTGGGAAGGCCGGAGGAGGAGGGGTGCTACTGCCAGCTCAACACCTTGCTGCGCGAGGCCATCGAGACCCTCTCCTCCCATTTTCACCTCACCCTCATAGACGCGGAGGCCGGCGTGGAACAGGTGAACCGCCGGGTGATGCGCTCGGTGAGCCACCTCCTCCTGGTTAGCGACGTCACCGCCAAGGGAGTCCACGTCGCGGAATCCATCCGCGAGGTAGCCGAGCAGGCGGTCGCCTACCGCAAGGTGGGCCTCCTCCTCAACCGCGTGGTCGACGAGGGAGACGCCCGGCGGCTGCTCGCCGGCGTGGATATCCCCTATCTCGGATATATCCCGGAGGACGCCATGGTAAGAGAATTCGACGTGCGGTGCACCAGCTTCCTGGAAATCCCGACCTGCCCGGCGCTGCTGGCCGTGAGGAGATGCGTGCTGGAAAGCGGCTTCCTGGAAGGGTGAAACGCCCCTGGCCCACCTTTCTTGACCCACGCCCTTGACGCCCTGCGCGTGCTCCCACGCAAAAGGCGGCGCGCTCTCGCGCGCCGCCGAAAGCGATCCCTCGCCGCCTATTCCGTCTCCATATTCTCCAGTTGCATCTCGCGCAGGGCTTTCTTGTTGACCTTGAACACCTCGGTGAGCGGCATCTCGTCGAGGAAGACTACCTCGCGAGGTACGGCATATTTGGCCACCTTCTCCTTGAGGTACGCGATGTAGTCCTCCTCGCTGACCTTGCCCTTGTACTCCTCCTTCAGCTTGACGAAGACCCACACCCGCTCGCTGCCCGGCCTCTCCGGGTCGGGCACCCCGATGGTGGCCGCCATCTCCGTGGCCGGGTGGTCGTAGAGGATGTCGTCCACCTCGCGCGTGTAGACCTTGTAACCGGAGACGATGACCATGTCCTTGGTGCGGTCAACGATGGCGAAGTAGCCGCTCTCGTCCATCTTCACCACGTCGCCCGTATGGACGAAACCCTCCTCGTCCAGCCCCTTTCCAGGCTCCGGCCAGTAGCCGAGCATGCGTTGCGGGCCGCTCAAGAGCATCTCGCCCACCTTTCCGTCCCGGTATAGCTCCTCGAAGGAGAGCGGGCGGCCGCTGTCCACCTCCACCACCTTCACCACGGTGTCCGGGAGGGGAATGCCTATGTTCGCCCGCCTCTCCACCTCGCGGGATTTCTCCGACTTGCGCGACCTCTTAGCCAGCAGGCCGATAATGCCGGTGAACATCCTCCCGAAGCCCTTGGGGCCGAGGAGCCTGGCCTGGGCCCTGGTAAAGGCGATGCTCACCGGGTTGAAGAGCAAGAGGTTAAAGATCTTCACTCCCTTGCGCCCCCCCATGACGCGCACGTTGGTGGAGACGTTGAAGTGGGTCACCGGCGAGAGCTCCGAAAGGCCGTAACCCTCGGACACGTATCCCCCACCGCTGGACTCCTCGAACTTCTCCTGCACGTTTGGCGGTAGGGCAGCCGATCCGGAGATGCCGATGACCTTGGCGGCCTTCAGGTCCTCCTCGAGCATCTTCATGAACTGGGTGGGCACGCCGAACTGCAGGACGGGGTGGTACTTGCGCATGATGTCCAGCATGGCCTTCACGTCGCGGGGGTCGGGGACGATGAGCATGTTGGCCCCCATCCCCCCGATCATGGTGTGCATGATGCAATGCCCGTAGCTGTGGAAGAAGGGCAGTCCCATGACGGCGTTGATGTTGCCTCTGAGCACCTTGGTGACCGGCCCGAAAACGGCGATGTTCTGCAGCACGTTAGCCACTATGTTGCGGTGGGTCAGCATACACCCCTTGGGCAGGCCCGTGGTCCCCCCGGTGAAGAGGAGGGTCTCCAGGTCGCGGGCAGGATCGATGTCCACCTTGGGGGGCTGGGGCTTGGCCTGCTCTATGATGTCGCTCAGCCACATCACGTCAGGCAATGCGACGCGCCGCGAGGAATGGCTGGAATAATCGTCCAGCTTGGTGATGATGATGTTCGGCGTGGCCATGAATTCTTTGAGGTATTCCGCGGTGGCCAGGTGCTCCTCCAGGCAGATGACGGCGCGCGGGGAGCTCTCCTGGCACTTGTGGGCCAGGGTCTCACGCGCCTCCAGGAAGCTGCAGGGGACGTGCACGGCGCCCGCCTTGGATATGCCGGCGTCGACCAACACGAACTGTATGGAGGTCGGCAGAAGGGTGATCACCCTGTCTCCCTTGCCCACCCCCATTTCGGCCAGCGCATTGGCCAGGCGGTCGGCGTGTTCCTTCACCTCCCCGTAGGTCATCTCCAGCCCGAGCTGCATGCAACCCATCTTTGGATGCTCCACCGCCGCCCGGTCCAGGAAGCCGTGCGTGGGAATGTCCGGGTACGGCTCCAGCGTGCGCGGTATGCCGCATAGGTCGTATTCCTTGAACCACGGGTATTCCATGAGCGCAACCCCCTTTTCCTCTACCGCGGCCTTGTCATCAGAAGGCTTTCCGGAAACGCGCGTCCTTTTCCGCGAGATTATTTTCCTCGCTTCTTCTCCGACAGCTCCGCCTTGCCCGCGCATATATTATACATATTCTACGAATATGTTCGCCTGCAAGCAAGCGCCGCGATCTCCGCCGGGGCTCCCTCCCCTTCCTGGCGCGACCCCGAAGCCGCTGTCTCGCCGGCCCAAGCCTTTTCTCGCGAGGCGTAGAAAGCCGCGCTCCATGCGCAGCAAGCGGCGCGCGACCTCCTGAGCGCATGCCTGGCGTATAAAAGTCCCGGGCGGACGTGCAATTACTATATTATCGCGGTTCGCGCAACGTCAATACGGCACGCAGGCAGGCACCTGCACGGCAAGCGGTACCGCTTCCCGAGACGCGCCCTTGAGGCGGGGCCGGTTTTCAGGGAAACAGCTCCTCGCTCCCCTGCAGGTTATAGATCGAGATGGTGGTTCCCGAGGCTTCGCCGCGCAGACCCACCACCACCATCCTGTCGCCCTCTCTCCTGCTCCAGGTGGCCGTGGACTGGCTCGCTTCCACGAGCAAGGGCTCCCCCAGCCGTTCGCGGTACCAGGCCAAGACCTGCTGGAAGCCGTCTCCCGTGTGGAACTCCCCCCCGACGGTGGTGTAATCGCCCTCGGGGCCGGTGCCGGTCACGCTCCCGCCGCTGGAGGGAACGTATGAAGCGCCCGGATAAACCGGGGCTCCCAGCTCCCCCTCGGACGGCGCTTCATGGTAAATCTGGTAGGAGACCTCCCCCTCGCCGACCTGCGCCTCCTCGGGAACATCGCCCTGGGAGGCGTCCACGCTCTCTTCCGCCGCCTCCTCCGGGTTTGCCGCGACCTCACCGCCCTCCGTCCCGGCTACCACTTCTCCGGTGGAATCCTCAGCCGTATCGGCCGCCTCCTTATCTCCCCCGCAGCCCGAGACGGCCACGAGCGAAGCCGCCAGCAAGAAGAGGGCAAGGAGACAAGCCAACCTTTTGCATCCTGCGCGTCCCATCGTGGATATGCCCTTTCCTTCCGCCACCGTAATCGATCATCCATCCCTACAGGTAAATTGTAACCCGCATGATGCGAGCTTCCAACGCCGCTTCCCCACCACGTCGAGAAGCCCCCCGAGCCGGTCTTCCGGTCAACCCCCCCTCGCCGCCCCCAGGGGGAGGGGCTTTCTCCCGCTCATGCCCCTGCACGCGGGGCAAGCGGCGGTGATCTTCGCGGTAAGGCAGGGGTGAGGTGATCCCGGCCTTGCGGATCGGTACCGCTCTTTTGCGGTCACCTCACGGGCTCAAGGGCACCGAGGTGCTGGAGATGATGATCTTCACCTTGCCGTCCTGCTCCTGGATGGAAACCGCGATTATCTTCTGGTTCTCGACCTTGGTCCAGCTCGCCTCCTTGATCGTGGCATCTATGTAGAGGGGTTCGCCCAGCTTTTTCTCGTACCACGAGAGGACCTCCTCGAAGCCGTCGCCGGTGACGAATTCCGCCACCGTGGCGGAATACTCGCCCTCTGCGCTGCTTCCGGTGACCGTCCCGCTGCCCTCCTCGCTGAACTCTGCGCCGGGGTAGACGGGCGCCCCGAGCTCGTTTTCAGACGGGGCTTCGGTGGCTGATTCGTAGGTGGCCTCCCCTTCATCCGTCTTGTAGGTTATCTTGCCCTCGCCCTCTTCGGTCACCTCGACCCTGCCCTCGGGAGTCTCTACGGTGGTCTTCTCCTCGCCGCAGCCCACCAGAAACATCATCCCCGCAAGCAGGCAGCTGGCAAGTGCGAGCGTGACGGTTTTCTTCAATTCGCCTCCTCCTTTCGGCCGCAATCCAGGTCCCGCGCCTGGCAATGAAACCAAGCCGCCATCGACCAAACCATCCTACTCCATGATCATGACAGCTTCACGTGCACATGTCCATGCACATAGGAGTACGTGGCCGCAAGAAATGTTCCCCGGGAAAGCGCCCCTCGCGACCCCCGCGCCAAACAAAAAGCCGGGAAAGGCGGCTTTCGCATTTCCCGGCCGTTTGCTGGTGGAGCCGACGGGACTTGAACCCGTGACCTCTACCATGCCAAGGTAGCGCGCTCCCACTGCGCCACGGCCCCTCTTCCTCGCCCCCGGCGAGGCTCGTATGAAGTATAAATACTGCGCCAAAAGCCGTCAACGAAATGAGCTTGCCCCGCGCCTCCTTCCCTCGCCGCGACGCCGGGGCGTCTGCAACCTCCCTCAACCGCTGGAGAGAGACCGCTCCCCTTCCGCCTCCCAGTCCACGAGGGGGGCGTCCTTCCACAGTCTCTCTATCTCGTAATAGTCCCGTTCCTCCTGCCGGAAGATATGCACCACGATGTCGAGGTAATCGAGGAGGACCCATCTCCTGTGTTGCTCGCCCTCCCGCCTGACGGGCTTGACCCCCGCGCCAGCCAGCTTTCTCTCCACCGCCTCCTGGATGCTCGCCACCTGCCGGTCCGTGTTGCCGCTGCAGATGACGAAAAAATCCGTGAGGAGAAAGACCTCCCTCATATCCATGACCAGGACATCGCGCGCTTTCTTGTCGGAGGCCGCCAAGGCCGCCGCGACGGCCATTTCCCTGCTATCCGCCTCTCACCACCTCCTTCGTCCCTTGCATGCCCCGCGGGAAACCGCTGCCCTCCGCGGACCACTCCTCCGCTTTGCCGCCTATCTTAAGATTAGCATAACGGGCCGCAGCGAACCCGGCCCCGCCTTCACTGCGCCATGTCGCGACCGGCTATGACCACCACCTCGGGCCCGGGTCCCCCCTCCCGCCTCACCTCGCCTATGGAGAGGAGCACCCCCAGGTATGCGGCGTAAGCGCTGACGCGCGGCTCCGCGCTGCGGCAGACGATCACGCTCCGCTGGTAGCTGAAATCGTTGACCTCCTCGCCGCCGACCGACACCTTGGCGTTCCCGCCGGTTCCCGCGAGAGGAACCCCCAGGGAGGCAAGCCTTTCGCCCACCTTTTTCCCCAGTTCGGGCACGCCGCACCCGTTTTGCACCTCAACGCGGGGTACCGCGCGGCAGGGAAGGAACCCCCCTCCCATGTCCATGGCTGCCTGAAGCATGGAGGCGAGGTAGAGGGCGTCCCTTTCGGGCGAAGCGGCCGCGGGGAACATGCGCAACGCATCATCGCTGCGCAACCGCTCCTCCGCATAGCCATACCCGCCGCGCGAGGAGAGGCTCTCCAGCGCCGCAGGCAGGTAGCCTTCCGCGCGCTCCCGCCTGGCGTAATAGCTCTCCCATGTATCGGCACGGTCGGTGGCCAGCAGGTATAAGAGCAGGCGGTCGGCGTCCCTCACCTCCTGCCCCGCGAACAGGCGTTGCGTCTCGCCCGTCAGGGGATCGGCGAACGCCGCGTCCTCGTGCAGGGTGAGCGGGGGAAGGTCCAGCCCCTGCAGGGTTTCCACGGCCCTGCGGAACGAGCAGAGCACCAGGTAATCCACGCTCGCGCCGGTCATGTTGCGCACGGTGGAACGCAGGATATCCTCGGCGCCCTCCTCACGCAAGACCCTCCTCAATTCGGTCCTGTCGCCCCGGGCGTTGTACGCCACGGTCGCCTCCGGCACCATAAAGAGGCTCGCCCCGCCCGCTTCCGTGTCGTAGCTCACCAGGCTCAGGCTCAAGAGCGTTTTCCCTCCACCGCCATCCTCCGTGTAGATCCCCACGAGAAGGGAGACCTCGCCGGACAGCACCTTGCCCGTCTGGGGATGGGTGAGGAAGAGATACTGCGGTTCCGGTGCCCCGTCGCCTCCTTGGCCGCCTCGCGCCCTCTCTTTCAGCCAGGAAACGGCCACGCGGGCCGCGTTGATGTAGGGAATGTCCCACACGGCGCCCACGGCAAGGACCGCCACCACCGCGGCAGCCGCAGCCACCAGCAACCTCCGCCTGTAGCGCGCCTCCCTCCGCCGGCGTCGCGCCAGCCGGGAGGGTTTCTCCTTCTCCTGTGGGACGGTCACCTTTGCCGCGCTCACTTTCCTAAGATAGCGACCTCCGCCGTCAAGGCCTCAAGCCGATAAGGCTCCTCATCCTGCAACCAACGTTTACATAAAGCGGGGGCAACCCGCAACGCGCCCCTCAACGGTAGAAGCCGTTCTTCTCGATGAACTCGCGCACCCCCTCGGGAACCAGGTACCTGATGGGCCTCCCCTCGCTGACCCTCCTGCGGATGTCGGTGGAGGAAATGGCCAAAGCCGGTATCTCCATGACCAGTACCTTGGGGACGTCGCCCCGCTCCTCCTTCCCCACCTCGGGCAGCAACTCCTCCAGCCTGCTCAGGTTGTAGCCGGGGCGGGTGGCGGCTATGAGTGTGCACTCCGAGAGCACGTTTTCCGGTTCCTTCCAGGTGAGTATCTCCAGCACCGCGTCCGCGCCGGTGATGAAGAAGATCGCGGTATTCTTCCCGTAGATACCGTGAAGCTCCCGCACGGTGTCTATGGTGTAGGAAGGGCCCGGGCGGTTTATCTCCATGCGCGAGACCTGGAAGGAGGGGTTGGAAGCGGTGGCGATCACCGTCATGAGGTAACGGCTCTCGGGGTCCAGGTTCCCGCGATCCTCCTTGTGGGGGGGATGCCCGCTGGGCATGAAGATCACCAGGTCCAGGGCGAACTGTTGCCTGGCTTCCTCGGCGGTCACCAGGTGGCCGTAATGGATGGGGTCGAAGGTCCCCCCCATGACCCCGATACGTTTTACGCGCAGCCTTCCCATCTCAGGTACGCACCTGCCCATCGCCGTAGATGATGAACTTAGTGGAGGTGAGCTCGCGCAGGCTCATGGGGCCGCGGGCGTGCAGTTTCTGTGTGGAGATGCCGATCTCCGCCCCCAGCCCGAACTGGCCGCCGTCCGTGAAGCGGGTGGACGCGTTGACGTACACGTCGGCGGCGTCAACCTGCGTGACGAAGCTCCTCGCCGCCGTGTAATCGCGGGTGATGATGGCCTCGGAATGCTTGCTCCCATAGCGGTTGATATGGCCTATGGCCTCCTCCACGCCCCCCACCACCTTGACGGCCAGGATGAGGTCGAGGTATTCCTCGTACCAGTCCTCCTCCGAGGCCTCCTCGGCGTCCGGCAATATCTCCCTGGTGCGGGGACAACCGCGCAATACCACCCCACGCTCCCGCAGCGCCTCCGCCGCGCGGGGCAGAAACTCGCCGGCCACCGCCTCGTGCACCAGCATGGTTTCCATGGCGTTGCACACCCCCGGGCGCTGGCACTTCGCGTTGATCACGATGCGCAAGGCCATTTCCAGGTCCGCGGAGGCATCCACGTAGGTATGGCAATTGCCGACCCCCGTCTCGATGACCGGTACCATGCTCTCCTCCACCACGGTGCGGATGAGCCCCGCCCCTCCCCGCGGGATGAGCACGTCCAGGTAATCGTGCATGCGCATGAGCGCCTTGGCCGACTCGCGGTCCGCCAGGGGCACCAGCTGTATGCAGCCCGCCGGCAGACCCGCGCCTTCCGCGGCGGCGGCGATGATCTCGGTGAGCGTGCGGTTGGAGCGGAAGGCCGAGGAGCTGCCGCGCAGGATGACGGCGTTGCCGGACTTCACGCAAAGCCCCGCCGCGTCCACGGTGACGTTGGGGCGCGCCTCGTAGATGATCCCCACCACGCCGAGAGGCACCCTCACCTTCTGGATCTCCAGCCCGTTCGGCAACCTCCATCCGGAGATGATCTCCCCCACCGGGTCGGGCAGGGTGGCGACCTCCAGGAGGCCCACCGCCATCTCCTCGATGCGCTTCTCGTTCAGGGTCAGCCGGTCCATGAGGGCGGCGCTCATGCCGCTTTCCCTTCCCGCCACGCGGTCCTCCTCGTTGGCCGCGAGGATCTCCTCACGCCGCGCCCTCAAGGCGTCCGCCATCTCCTCGAGCGCGCGGTTCTTGGTTTCCGTGTTCACCACCGCGAGCTTCAGGGCGGCATCCTTTGCCCTGCGTCCCAGCTCTTCCAGCACCTGCATAGCTCCCTCCCCGGCGGCGAAAGAGCCTTCCGCCGCCAACGCGGCTTTCCCTCCTCCTTCACCTTTCCTTGCTGACATCTCCCGTTTCCTTTCCCGCTATCCTGCCAGCGCGGCGCGTGCATCCGCGCTCTTCCTTCCCCTCCGCCTTCTCGCCGTTTCGCCCCGCCTGACCCATTATGCCAGAGGGCTCCGCGGTCCTCCCAGCACTTCCTGACGCCTCATAATATTTCCCGCGGGTGGGCGCCGCCTCCTCTTCCGGAGCCCGCCGCCCGGCAATGCGCCGGGCATTCACCGCATGCTTCTTCCGCCCCCCTTCCCTTCCAGCACCACCAGGTAGTCGCGGTGGATGACTTCTCCGCAGGTCTCCCCCATGAGGAGCGTGGCCTGGTCGGTGCGCAGCCCCTTGACCTGGTTGACCTCAGCCGAAGAGAGGCCGCACAACCCGCGCGCGATCCTCTCCCCCTTGAGGTCCATCACCTCCACCGGGTCTCCCGGGTTGAAATCGCCGCGGCATTCCACGACGCCCACCGGCAGCAGGCTCTTGCCGCCGTTGAGGATGGCCTCGCGCGCCCCGTCGTCAACCACGATGGTGCCCCGCGGGGTGGTGCCGTAGGCGATCCAGTGCTTCTGTCCGCGCATCTTCCTCCGCGAGGCGTGGAAATAGGTTCCGATCCTCTCCCCCCGCAGCAGGCGCGTGAGCACGTCGGGTTCCCGGCCCGGGGCCACCACCACCCCGATGCCCGCCGCGCCCGCGACGCGCACCGCCTCCAGCTTGCTGGCCATCCCTCCGGTGGAATGCTCTCCGCCCGCCCTGCCCGCCGCCTTGACTATGGCGGGGGTTATGGCCTCCACCTCGTGGATCAGCTCCGCCTCGCCGTCCCGCCTCGGATCCGCGCTGAAGAGGCCCGCCACGTCGGACAGCATCACCAGGAGATCCGCTCCGGTGAGCACCGCCACCAGGGAAGCAAGGCGGTCGTTGTCGCCGAAGCGTATCTCCTCCACCGCGACCGTGTCGTTCTCGTTGACCAAAGGCACCACGCCCTGCTGCAGCAACCTCCGGAAGGTGTTGCGGGCGTTCAGGTACTGGCGGCGGTGGGCGAAATCGTACTGGGTAAAGAGCACCTGGCCTACCAGCAGGCCATGGTCAGCGAAACAATCCGCGTAGGTCCTCAAGAGCGACCCCTGCCCCACCGAGGATGCGGCCTGCAGGGAGGGGATATCCCGCGGACGCTCCGGCAACCCCAGAAGCTCCACCCCCGCGGCGATGGCCCCGGAAGAAACCAGGATGACCTCGAGCCCCTCCTTGCGCAGGGAGGCCAGCTGGTCGACCAGGTTGCGCACCTGGTCGCGGTCGAGCCTGCCGGACGCGTCGCTCAAGGTGTAGGTCCCCACCTTGACCACAAGGCGCTTGACGCGCGGCAGCTTTCTTTCCTTTTCCATATCTTTCCTCTTGTATCTTTCCTCTTGCCCAGGCGCCAGCCTCAAGGCTGCGCCGTTCCTTTTTCTCCCCCTCCGTTTTTTACCATCATTCTACTCCCCCCGAAGGGGTGCGGGCATCCCCGTCCCCGCCACCAGGCGGCAAGCTCCCGACGGCCCTTCACCGCCCCGGGAGGAAATCGAAAACGTGATCGCCGATGATTACCGTATCGCCTTCCCCTGCTCCCTGCCTGAGAAGCTCCTCCTCTATGCCCATCCTCTTCAGGCGCGCCTGCACGTAAGCCAGCGCCTGTGGATTGGACAGATCCATCCTGCGCACCATGCGCTCCACCTGATCTCCCACGACGCGAAAGCCTTCCTCCTCCCTCACCACCCGGAAGCCGCGCTCCCGCGCGGGGTCAAAGGCATACACTATCCTCTCCCCGCTCGCTTCGTACCCCTTCTCGCCGCGGTTGTCTTCCACCATCTCGCCCAGCCTCCACATGAGCCGCTCCACGCCCTCCCCGGTCAGGGCCGAAACGGCATGGAATTCCCAGCCGCGTTCCCTCGACGCCTCCCTCGCCTCCTCCAGGTAAGTGGGGTTTGCCACATCCAGCTTGTTGCCCGCCACCACCTGCGGCCTTTCCAGGAGCTGGAAACTGTACGCCTGCAGTTCGTCCAGTATCACCTGCAAGGCCCGCGCGGGAGGAACCTCCGCCGCCACGGATACGTCCAGCAGGTGCAGGATGACGGCTGTCCTCTCCACGTGGCGCAGGAACCTCAGTCCGAGCCCCCGCCCCTGGTGCGCTCCGGCGATCAGCCCGGGCAGATCGGCAATGACGAAGCTTCGCTCCTCGCCCAAGCCAACCACCCCGAGAGCGGGCTCCAGAGTGGTGAAGGGATAGTCGGCGATGCGCGGCCTCGCCGCCGAGACGCGGGATATGAGGGTGGATTTTCCCACGTTAGGAAGGCCGACCACGCCCACGTCGGCCAGAAGCTTCAACTCCAGGCGCACCCACCTCTCCTCGCCGCGTTCCCCCTTCTCCGCGAAATCGGGAGCGCGCCGCGAGGAGGTGGCGAAGGAAGCGTTTCCCCGGCCGCCGCGGCCTCCCCTGGCCACTACCGCCTCGCTGCCGGGAAAATAGAGGTCCGCGAGTAGCCGCCCCTCTGCGTCCCTCACCTGGGTGCCCACCGGCACGTGCAGGACCAGATCCCCGCCCTCGGCTCCATGGCAATTATTACCAGAACCGTTCTTGCCCTTGCTGGCCCTGAAGTGGCGTCTGCGCGTGAACTCTATCAGCGTATTCACGCTCTGCGAAGCCCGCAGGACCACCGAACCGCCCTTCCCTCCGTCCCCGCCGTCGGGTCCCCCCAGGGGACGGTACTTCTCGCGGTGGAAGCTCACGCAACCATGGCCTCCGTCGCCCCCGCGCACGTGAATCTCAGCCTCGTCGATGAACAAACCGCACCACTTCCCGTATCGCGCCGCAGAAACCTCTCCCGGTTCCTCTCCATCCCAATTATTACCTTATACGTGCCTCTTATCCCGCGTAAAGCCGGCATCCGGACGGCACAGGGCTCGCGCAAGGGAACGCCGTCGCCCGTCTTCCCCGCGGCCATCCGGGCGGCCTTCCCGGCCAGGGAGGTGGCGCGCGACATCCCCTACCCCGGCCGCGCATGGCGGCCGGCAAGCCACGCCGCAAGCGACCGCCAGCGAACGTCACGGGCGGCAATGGCGCACCTATCTCGCGAGCCGCGCGTCGACGGGGTAGCCCACAATCCCTTTCCGTAAGCGAAAGCGCCGCGAACGCGGCCGAGGGTCAATCTACATGAGGGATCTCGTCATGCCGGGCAGGCCCACGTGGTGTCCGTAAAAGGCCCCGGAAAGCGGCCCGCGCGCTTTCCGGCAAACAAAAAACCCCCCGACCGTACCGGGATGGCCGGGAGCCGGGAGCCAGTAAGGCCCTCGCGGCGTCTCCCCGGGCAGCTCACTCCGCGGGTATGACGCTGACGAAGTGCCGGTCGCCGGAACGATGGTACTTCACGTACCCGTCCACCTTGGCAAAGAGGGTGTAATCCTTGCCCAGGCCCACGTTCTCCCCCGGCATGATCCTGGTCCCGCGCTGGCGCACCAGGATGGAGCCTCCGCTCACGAACTGCCCGCCGAAACCCTTCACCCCCAGCCGCTTGGAGTGGCTGTCACGACCGTTGCGCGAGCTTCCTACGCCTTTCTTGCTGGACATTCTCACTCACTCCCCTGGGCGGAACTCTCCTCCGCTGTTCTTCTCTCCGCGGCCTTTCCCTCCGCCTGTTTATCCTTTCCCTTGCCGGCCACGTCTTCCTTTTTCTTCCGGGCACCGCGCGGCGCGCCGGAGATCTTCTCCACCCTCACCTCGGTGAAAAGCTGCCGGTGGCCTTTCTTGCTGTGAAACCCCTTCTTGGGGCGGTACTTGAAGACGATGATCTTCCTCGCCTTCCCGTGGCGCACCACCGTCCCCTCTACCTTGACCTTTTCCGCCTCCTTGCCGGCGACCACCTTTCCCGCTGCGCCGGCCATGAGCACCCGCTCGAAGACGACCTTCTCCCCTTCGGGGACATCGATCTTCTCCACCCGGATGACCGATCCCTGCTCCACGCGGTACTGCTTGCCGCCCGTCTCGATCACCGCATACATATTCCTACCTCCAGGGATATTATATATCTTGACCCTGCAAATGCCACTTGCAGGCACCGCTTACCGCGGTCCCGAACAATGGCCTCGACATCATCGACGAGTTGCTTTTAAACCGCCAGCAACACAGTGAGATAAGTTAGCATCTTGCAGAGAAGATGTAAAGAAAGGCTGCCATGCCCGTTGGGATTTCCGAAACCAGGCAATATGCGCCACCGGAAGGCCTCGTAAACTCACCTGCTGGGGCCATCCAATATCCGCTTTCGTGATGCATTCCCCCATTTCAGGATAGGCCGTTAGTGGCCCGCGCTCACCGCTTCCCTTTTCGCCGCCGCCGGGTTACATGAGGAAAGCGCGCCGTCCCAAGCATATTTGATTGGCACTTGCCTGGTGGTTTCGGGCCCGCCCGCAGCGACTCCCGACTGTACCGCCCTAAGCCTGGCCCGACCGGGGGCCGGGCGAGCGCCATCGCAAGCGGCCTCCTGCCCGGTCATCTTGCGGGGGCGGAGGCAGCGATAGGGCATGCCTTGCGGAAGAGGGAGAGGACCATGCGAGTCCTCGCGTCGCGGAGCAAGACCGTTACCCCAAGGATCCGGGCCGGAAGAAGGAAGGATCTCCACCCGACCTGCCCGGGAACGGCCGAGTTGGTCGCAGCGCAG
>CAKZMC010000112.1 GCA_937128055.1 uncultured Actinomycetes bacterium
CCGCCGCGCCCAGGAGGAGGAGGGGCAGGGGCGGCATCCCCGCCCTCTCCCTGCCACGCAAAAATGAGAGCAGGAGGAGCGTGGTGAAGAAGGAAACGTAGATGCCGGCGTCGCGGGAGCAGACGAAAAGCGCACCGTCTCCGAAGCGGAGAAGCCTCGCCGGGTGCTGATGGCACACGGCGAAACCAAGTTCCCAGAGGCACCGGTCCCAAAGGTTCACGCTTTTCTCACCTTCTTCTCGCGTACCGAGCATTACGGCATGGTAGGGAGCGGCCCGCTCTCCATCTCATCCCTTCCTGCCGGTGCGGCCTCCCTTTTCGGGGGCTCGCGCGTCCGCGCGTGTCCGCCGGCGCCTCCCGCCCGGCAACCCGACTTCTCCACTTCCCGCGGGGGACTCCCGCAAGGCGGACGTCCGCCGCGAGGCGCTCCCTCCTCGGGACCGGGGCCCGGCAAGACCGCCTCACCGCCTCGAAAGGTTGCGCAGGTCCCTGCCGTAGAGGTAGAAACCCATGCAGGCGAGGGAGAGGAAAAAGAGCGCGCTCCAGCCCATGGAACCTGCGTATTCCCAGTCCACGCCCGGGGCCAGCGACCAGAGAAAGGACCAGAAGGCCAGAGGAAGGTAAAGGGAGGCGGCGAGCAGCGCGAGGTTGCGCCTGCGCGAGAGGAGGAACGCCGGCAAGCCCACCACCAGCAGCATGGACGCGAAAAGCGGCAAGAACCAGGAAACGCGCCCGGTGCCGAAGAGGTAGAGGAAGCAGAGCGAGAACCCCGCCAGGGCCGTGGCCGCCAGGGACGCGATCACCAGCGCGACGAAGGTCCGGTGGCTCATCCCGCCCCCCGCCCGCGACCTGTATACCTGGAGGTGGTGGCAGCGGGAGCAGAGGTACTTCTCCCCGTTCGCCACTTGGTGGTTCTCCGTCTCCCGCCCGCACCCGCCGCAACGAAAGGCGGTGGGGGGCCTCTCCTTCACCGTGTTCTCCGTCGTCATCCGCCTATCCCTCAACCGCGCGAGCCTGGGGCTTGCCCATCCTTCCCCCCCCGCTGCCTCACGGTCCCCTCTCCGCCACCGCGCAAGGACGCCTCAATCCCCCCTCGCGCCATCCGCCCCAGAAACCGCGCCCGCCCTTCTTAGGAGCTCGCGGAACATGCTGTCATCCCGGTCGAACTCCACCCGGATGGCCTGGTTGGGACAGGCTTGGGCGCACCTGCCGCATCCCTTGCACTGCTCGTCGTCTATGTAAGCCCTGCCGTCGCGCAGGGTGACCGCCCCCACGAAACACGTCCTCTCGCAGGTGCCGCATCCCTCGCATTCGTCGGTGACGCGCACCCGCACGGAAGACAATCTCCGCACACTTCCCTTGACCTCCGGGCCGGCCTCTCGCATGTCCGTGCGCACCAGGCAGCAGCAATCGCAGCAGAAGCAGACCACCACGAAGTCCCGGAAGTGGCGGAGCACGCCCAGGCTGGTGGCGTCGAACCAGATGCGCCCCACCATCCCCGTAAGCCCCACGCGCGACGCCTCCTCCAGGTGCGCCAGGCACTCCTCCATGGAGGCGCGGTGTCCTATGGAAGGATGCAGGTGCGCGGCCGCCTTTCCCAGGAAGATGCAACCCAGCTCGCGCGGGTACCGCACGCAACCCTCGTGGTTGCGGCATATGCACCCGTCATGGATGAAGCGATGCGAGGAAGCCCCTATCAGCGCGGCTATCGCCTGCCGCGGAAGCGCCATGCTCTCCGGACCCGGGATGTCTTCCGCCACGGGGACGAAGGTCACCTGCATGATCTTTTCGTTCGTCAGCAGCTTGGAGAGCGGCCGAAACAGCCTATGGGCACTCAGCTTCTTTGCCAGGCGCGTCAATGGCCACAGGGAGATGAATCCCTTCACGACCGGCTTGGGATATCCCATGTTCCTCTTTTGCCTCTCCCTTTGTCTCCTCGCTTTTACGGCTTAACCCATTATTATCCTTGCGCCCCCAGTGGGCAACATGGGCGGGTCAGGCCACGTGCGTGTCCTTCCTCGGGCATCTTTACGCTATAACTTTACGCTATAATATTCTGGTGTCGGGGTGTGGCGCAGTTTGGTCAGCGCGCGGCGTTCGGGACGCCGAGGTCGGAGGTTCAAATCCTCTCACCCCGACCATTTCTGTCTCGCGCCGCGTGAAGGGGGGGCGGACAACCGCAGAGCGTCCGGGGAAAGGCAGAACCGGTAAGGTGTATGACTCAAAGTAAACTATGTGTTAATATAGGGCGGGCTTACCGGCGGACGTGGAAAAGACCGGATAACCTGGTTTTTACCGAAGGTAAACGGAAGCGGTTTGCAAGAGGAGGTAGAAATGGCTGCATCAATGGAAGGAGTACGCGTCCTTGACCTTTCCCAGCTCTACCCAGGTCCTCTCTGCACCATGATCCTCGCCGATTTCGGTGCGGAAGTCATCAAGGTGGAGCCCATGGGCATCGGGGACAATGCCCGCGCTTTCAGGTTCCTCTTCAACCAGATAAACCGGAACAAGAAGAGCGTGGCCTTCAACCTGAAACACCCCTCCGCGCAGGAGGCCTTCCGCCGCCTGGCGGACACCGCGGACGTGGTGGTCGAGGGCTTCCGGCCCGGCACCACCGCACGCCTGGGCGTGGATTATGAAACCCTCAGGAAGAGCAACCCGCGCATCATCTACTGTTCCATAAGCGGTTTCGGCCAGGACGGGCCCTACCGCGACCTCCCGGGCCACGACATAAACTACCTGGCCATGGGGGGCGTGTTGGGCCTCACCAGGGACCGAGAGGGGAGGCCGGTGGTGCCGGGATTCGAGGTGGCGGACATCATCTCGGCCCTCAACGCGGTCATCGGCATCCAGGCCGCCCTCCTGGCAAGGGAGCGCACCGGGGAAGGCCAATACGTGGACATCTCCATGCTGGACTGCGTGGTCGCCCTGCTCCATAACAGCGTGGGCCCCTACCTGGAAACCGGCCAGGTGCCCACCATAAATCCCCTTCACGCCACCCCGCATTACGGCGTATACGAAACATCCGACGGGGAATACCTGGTCATCGGCATAGCGCACGAGAACGCGTTCTGGGACAACCTGTGCGAGGGCCTGGGCATGGAGGACGCCAAGGGCCTCAACCTCACGCAGAGGATCATCGATAAAGAGAAGCTGCTCTCCCGCATGGAGGAGATCATCCGCTCCCGCACCCTGGCGGAATGGCTGGATATATTGAAGGATAAGGACGCTCCCTGCTGCTCCGTCTCGGGGATCGCGGAGGCCTTCGACGACCCCCAGGTACAACACCGGAAGATGGTGGTGGAGATGGGGGAAGGGGAAAGCAGCATGCGGGTGATAGGCAGCCCCTACAAGCTCTCCCTCACCCCTCCCCGCCTGGAATCGCCGCCCCCCGCCCTGGGTGAGCACACGGATGCCCTTCTCCAGCAGGCCGGCTTCAGCGAGGAGGAGATAGCCAAGATGCGGGATGAGGGCGCCGTGGCCTGACGGCGGGCAATGGCGGGCATCGTCGGGGAGGAGCCAGCGGGGGGAAGTTCCGTGCCTGCAATCACCCCCATATGCCATATTTACAGAACAGCTGCCATCGGATACAATTTGCTCCGACCTGCCGTATAAAGACCTGCTTGCGAGGGAAATTTGCCGATGGTGAGAATTCTTGGGATTGCGGGAAGCCCGCGCCAGAACGGTAACACCTCTCTCCTGCTCGACGAGGCATTGAAGGGGGCCCGCAACGCGGGGGCCACCATAAACAAGATCATCGTCTGCAACCGGGAGATATACCCTTGCCAGAGCTGCGGCGACTGCCGACGTGACGGGATATGCCTGCTGGACGACGCCATGGAAAAGATCTACAGCCTGACCCTCTCCAGCCACGGTATCATCCTCGCCGCCCCCATCTACTTCAACTCACTGAACGCCCAGGTCAAGGCCCTCATCGACCGCCACCAGTGCATCTGGGCGCGGAAGACGCTCCTGGGCGAGGAGGTCACCGACGCCGCGACCCGCCACGCCCGCAGGGGGCTTTTCCTCTCCGTCGCCGGTGCGGACGACCCCCGCGTCTTCGACGGGGCCCACAGGGTGGTGGACGTCTTCTTCGACGTCCTGGACATCAAATACTACGAGCGCCTTCTCTTCTTCCGCATGGAGGAGAAAGGGGCGGTCAAGAAGCACCCCACCGCGCTGCGCGATGCCTACGCCGCCGGAGAGCACCTGGTGGCGGAGATAAGCCGCAGCCTCGGCGAACCCTTGAGATAGCAGAGGGGCCGGCGACACCCGGACAGCCGGTTCAAGGATTTATAAATGTAATTTTTAAGTTGTATAATATTTCTTAATGTAATCCTGCAAGGGCGCCGCCCCTGCGGGTTCCTGCCGAGAAAGGCGGGTTCCGCGAACCGGGAGGTGACGGATGGGTGAGCGCATGAGGTTGACGCTGCTCTCCAGCAAGTCGGGGTGAGCGGCCAAAGTGGGTCCGGAGGACCTCGAGAAGGTCTTGCGCCTGCTCCCTCCCGGTGAGGCGCGAGAGGAGATCCTGGTGGGTCTGGACACCCCGGACGACGCCGCCGTCTTCCAGCTGGACGGAGAGACGGCCCTGGTGCACACCCTGGATTTCTTCACCCCCATCGTTGACGACCCCTATCTCTTCGGCCAGATAGCGGCGGCCAACGCCCTGAGCGACATCTACGCCATGGGCGGCGTGCCCCTCTCGGCCATGAACATCGTCTGCTTTCCCTGCTCCCTGGGCATGGATGTCCTGGCCGACATCCTGCGCGGCGGGCTGGACAAGGTGCGCGAGGCGGGCGCCGTCCTCGTGGGGGGGCACACCGTGGAGGACGAGGAACCGAAATACGGCCTCGCCGTGACCGGAAAGGTCCACCCGCAGCGCATCCTCACCAGCCGGGGGGCGGCGCCCGGTGACGTGCTCGTCCTCACCAAGCCGCTGGGGACGGGGATCCTGGCCACCGCCCTGAAGGGCGATTTCCTGCGCGAGGACGAGATGGGGGACGCCCTGCGGGGCATGGCGGAGCTCAACGCGCGCGCCTCGGCGGCAGCCCTCGCCGCGGGAGCCCATGCCTGCACCGACGTCACCGGCTTCGGCCTGCTGGGGCACCTCCTGAACATGCTCCCGGAGGAAGGGCTGTCATGCGAGGTGTCCGTCTCCTCCCTTCCCGTCTATGCGGGCGTTCGCGACATGGCCTCCATGGGTATGATCCCGGCCGGATCGTACCGCAATCGCGACTTCCTGCAGGGAAAGGCGGAGCTCTATCCCGGCA
>CAKZMC010000113.1 GCA_937128055.1 uncultured Actinomycetes bacterium
GTCTTCCTGCCCGGCGAGCGTGAAATTCGGGAAGCCAAGGAGGCGCTGGAGCGGCGGGCGACGGTGCGCGGCGAGTTCGAGATCCTGCCGCTCTTCGCGCGCCAGTCGGCGCAGGAGCAGGCGCGCGTCTTCCAGGGCCCTGAAGGATATGTCCTCGTCGAGCAAAGAGGAGGCGAGGGATCGCAGCGAATGGTCGCGGAGATATGGTACGGCGAGCCACGCAGGCTCCAGGGTATCCAGGACCTCTCCTGCGGGAAGGGCGCCGAAACGCGCCAGCAGCGGTTCCTCCATCTCCCGCGAGCCGTGGGCCACCACGGCGTCGCCGCCCAGAAAACCGCGCAGGCGCTCCAACGCCTCGGCGGGCGGCACGCCGCCCCGGTATTCCTCCGCTGACCTTCCGTTTCTTTCCAGGAGGCTGCCGGGGATGCGCGCCCCCGGGTCTATGAGCACGGAGAAGGCCCCGATCTCTCTGCCGGAGCGTACGCGCAACGCCGCGGCCTCCAGCGGGAGGGCGCTTTCGGGGTCGGGACCTGTGGTCACGATCTCCATCACGCAGTACTGTCCGTCCCATTCCATGACGCAGCCTCGCAGACCGAAGGAAGGTGCTTGTGCATTGCGCCCGCTACCGCCAACCCCGCCCTGCCGACGGCGGGGGCCCTTGCCTTACGTTTCTTGTGTCACGGTGAAAATATTTTAGCACCCGGGGACGACAGCGGTGCCCCGCCGGGGCGCCCCGGAAGGTAAAGCGCGCCCGGCGCAGAAGTCATGGATGATGGGAGTTGATGAGAAGGCGCGCCCGGGAAAGCGGGCGCCGGACGCATACCCGAAGCGGTCCGCGGGAGAAACGGTCGAGATGGCGCACGCCTGAGGCGCCGGTGGGCCTCCTTGAGGGGTTCCCGGTGGCGGCTGCCGGGAAGCGCTCCGGGTTGTGTGCGTGCCGGCGTTTCATAATAATTAGGATGGCACGAGCAGGTCCGCCATGAGGAAGGATGCGCGAAGTTGGACGAAAGAGCTACCCGTGGCCCCATG
>CAKZMC010000114.1 GCA_937128055.1 uncultured Actinomycetes bacterium
AGACCACCCTGCTCACCCCCTTCTCGCGCGCCCTCCGCGCGAGAAGGCGTCCCACCTCCATGGCCGCCTCCGCCTTTCTCTTACCGGTCGTTTCCACGCCCTTCTCCATGGTGGAGGCGCTGACCAGGGTGCGGCCCGAGGTATCGTCGATGACCTGGGCGTAAATATGACGGTTGCTCCTGAAGACCGAGAGCCGCGGCCTTTCCGGCGAACCTTGTATCTTCTTGCGAACCCGCTTTCTGCGGCGTTCCTTCTTCAGCTGTTTCTCCTTCGCCCCTTCCATTTCCCTCTTACTCCGTCTTCCTCAGCCTCCGCTTAACCGGCGGACTTCCCCGCCTTGCGCCTCACGTACTCGCCGGCGTAGCGCACTCCCTTGCCCTTGTAGGGATCGGGCTTGCGCAGCGCCCTGATCTTCGCCGCCACCTGCCCCACCTTCTGCTTGTCCACGCCTTTCACCCTTATCTTGGTGGGCGTCACCAGCTCGAATTCGATGCCCTCGGGGGCCTTGACCAGGATGGGATGGGAAAAACCCAGCGAGAGCTCGATATCCCTGTCCCTGGCCACCGCGCGGTAGCCCACGCCGTGTATCTCGAGATTCTTCTCGAAGCCGGTTGTGACCCCTTCCACCATGTTGGCGATCAGGGTACGGGTAAGCCCGTGCAGGGAACGGTGGAGGTTGGAGTCGGAAGGCCTCCGTACCGTGACGGACCCCTCTTCCACCTCGATGATCATGTCCGGGTGGAAGTCCTGCGAGAGCTCCCCCTTGGGCCCCTTAACTTGCACCCGGTTGCCCTCTATCCTCACCTCCGCCCCCGGCGGGACGGGAATGGGTTCCTTTCCTATCCTCGACAATTTCAACCTCCGGTATCTTCCGTCACCTGCCACGGGCAGGCACTCGCCCCGCTGTCACCACACGTAGGCGATTACCTCCCCGCCCACCTCCTTCTCACGCGCCTCCCTGTCGGTCAGCAGGCCCTTGGAGGTGGAGATGATGGCTATCCCCAGCCCTCCCAGCACCCGGGGCATCTCCGATTTCTTGGTATATACCCGCAGCCCGGGCTTGCTGATCCGCTTGATGCCGTTGATCAGTTGCTCGCGGTTGGGGCCGTACTTCAGGCGCAGCTTCAAGGTGTCGCGACTTTCTCCCTTGACCACCTCGAAATCCGCGATGAAGCCCTCTCTTTTCAGTATCCCCGCTATGTCCAGCTTCATCCTCGACGAAGGCATCTCCACCTCTTCGTGGCGGGCGGCGCTCGCGTTACGGATGCGGGTCAGCATATCCGCAATGGGGTCCGTCATGGTCATGCGCCTAACGCCTCCTTACCAGCTCGACTTGGTCAGCCCGGGAATCTCCCCTTCGTGCGCCAGCTCGCGCAGGCACACCCGGCAAAGCTCGAACTTGCGGAAATATCCCCGCGGCCGGCCGCAGCGTTTGCACCGGTTGTAGGAACGGGTGCGGAACTTGGAGGTCCTCTTCTGCTTGGCCACCTGCGATTTCTTCGCCATGCCGCCTCCTGGTCACTTACCGCGGAAGGGCATGCCCAGGGTGTCCAGCAGGGCCAGCCCCTCCTCGTCCGTTTTCGCCGTCGTCACGATGGTTATATCCATGCCTCTCACCCTGTCTATGCCGTCGTAATCTATTTCCGGAAATACCAGCTGCTCGTCCAGGCCTAAGTTGAAGTTACCCCTTCCGTCGAAGGACTTGGGGTTCAACCCCCGGAAGTCCCGCACGCGCGGAATGGCCAGCGATATGAGCCGGTCCAGGAACTCGTACATGCGGTCTCCGCGCAGGGTGACCTTGCACCCCACCGACATCCCGGTACGCAGCTTGAAGCCGGCCACCGACCGCTTGGCTCGGTTGAGCTTCGGCTTCTGCCCGGTGATCTTGGCCAGGTCCTTCATGGCGCCGTCGATGGCCTTGGGGTCGTGGGCTCCCTCTCCCACCCCCATGTTGACCACTATCTTCTCCAGGCGCGGCACCTCCATGTCGTTGCGGTAGCCGAACCGCTCCTTGAGCGCAGGGACAACGTCCTGCCGGTATCTTTCCTTTAACCGTGGAGCCATGCTTCCTTCCTTGACCTGCGTCCTTCCTATCAATCGATGTCCGCGCCGCACTTGCGGCAGAACCTCTTCTTGTTCCCCTCCGCGTCGAAGCGGTACGCGACGCGCACCACGCGGTCGCAGGACCCGCAGACCAGGGCCACGTTGGACACGTGGATGGGAGCCTCCTTGGTGATGATCCCGCCCTGTGGATTCTCCTTGCTGGGGCGAGAATGCCTTTTCACCAGGTTGACTCCTTCCACTATCACCCTTCTCTGGTCGGGGAAACTGCGCAGGACCTTGCCCTGCTTCCCCCGGTTCTTGCCCGCGAGCACCTGCACCCTGTCGCCTTTCTTTATTTTCAATCCCGCCATCTTACGCCACTCCTTGGGGTTGCCTCCCTCATAGGACCTCCGGTGCCAGGGAGACGATCTTCATGAACTTCTTCTCGCGCAGCTCGCGGGCCACCGGCCCGAAGATGCGCGTTCCCTGGGGGTCCCGCGCCTCGTTGATGAGGACCACCGCGTTCTCGTCGAACTTAATATAAGAGCCGTCCTTGCGCCGGCGCTCCTTCTTGGTGCGCACCACCACCGCTTTTACCACGTCGCCCTTTTTCACGGACCCTCCCGGCGTGGCCACCTTGACCGTCCCCACCACGATGTCGCCCACGTAGGCGTAGCGCCTCGCCGAGCCACCCAGGACCTTGATCACCAGCAGCTCCCGTGCGCCCGTGTTGTCGGCTATCTTCACTCGCGATTCCGCCTGTATCATCCTCTACCTCCGAATCGCGACCGCCAGCGTCACTCCGCCCGTTCCACTATGTCCAGCAGGCGCCAGCGCTTGCTGCCGGACAGCGGCCTGGTTTCCATTATGCGCACCACGTCTCCCACCCTGCACTGGTTCTCCTCGTCATGCGCCTTGTACTTCTTGCTGCGGCCCACGATCTTCCCGTAGAGCGGGTGAGGCATGCGGGTCTCCACCCTGACCACGATGGTCTTGTCCATGCGGTCCGAGACCACCGTGCCCATGCGTACCTTTCTCCGGCTTGTTCTCTCCGCCATCCCCGGCATTCCTTCCTCTCCCACGAGGCTCAGCTCGCCTCCTCGCTCATCTCGTATTCCCTCATCACCGTGCAGATGCGCGCGATGTCCTTCTTGGTCTCCTTGATGCGCGCGGTGTTGTCCAGCTGGCCGGTGGCTTCCTGGAAGCGCAGGTTGAAGAGTTCCTCCTTGGCCTCCTTCAACTTCTGCAAGAGCTCTTCGTAAGAGTATCCGCGTAATTCCCTCGCCTTCGCCATCTTACTCACCACCCGCTGCGAACCGCTTGACGAAACGGCATTTCATGGGCATCTTATGAGCCGCCCTCCGCATTGCTTCCCTGGCCACGTTCTCGGGCACCCCCGAGAGCTCGAACATCACCCGCCCCGGCTTGACCACGGCAACCCAGTGATCCGGGTTTCCCTTGCCGCTCCCCATGCGCGTCTCGGCGGGCTTCTTGGACACCGGCTTATCGGGAAAGATGTTGATCCACACCTTCCCGCTCCTCTTGACGTGCCTGGTGATGGCCACCCTGGCCGCCTCTATCTGGCGCGCCGTGACCCAGGAGGGCTCGAGTGCCTGCAGGCCGTAGTCCCCGAAGTGGACTTCCGTGCCCCCCTTGGAGCGGCCCTTGAGCCTGCCCCTCTGGACCTTGCGGTGCCTTATCTTGCGAGGCATCAGCATCTGCTTCATACCTCCTGCTCGTCTGCGATCTCTTCATCCTTTTCACCGGGGACGGCCTCGCGCTCCTCCTCCGGCGGCGGTTCCTCGCTCCGGGGTTCCTCCCCAACGACGGACGTCGCGCCCGCCTCGAGCCTGCCTCCGGGTTCCTCCACGGGCTTTTCCCGAAGCTTGCGATCCGGCTCCCCGATGATGCCCTTGTATATCCAGACCTTGACCCCGATGACCCCGAAGGTAGTACGGGCCACGTAATACCCGTAATCGATATCGGCGCGCAGCGTCTGCAGGGGAACCTGCCCCTCGCGGTACCACTCGGTGCGGGCCATCTCCGCCCCTCCCAGCCGACCCGCGCAGGAAATCCTTATACCCTTGGCCCCAGCGCGCATGGTGTTCTGCACAGCCTTTTTCATCGCCCGCCGGAAGGAAACCCTCCCCTCCAGCTGCTCGGCCACGTTCTGCGCCACCAGGAAGGCGTCCAGCTCCGGGGCGTCTATCTCCTGTATGTTCACCTGCACGTCCTTGCCGGTCATGGCGGCCAGGTCGCGCTTGATGCGGTCCACCTCGGCTCCCCGCCGTCCGATGACGATGCCCGGCCGGGCGGTGAAGATGTCCACCCTCACCCGCTTGGTGGTGCGCTCTATCTCCACGCGGGATATGGCAGCCCGCCTCATGTGCTCCTTGATATAGCGGCGTATGGCGAGATCCTCCTGCAGGAGATCGGCGTAATCGCGGGTGGCAAACCACCGGGACTTCCAGGGATAGATGATCCCCAGGCGGAAACCGTACGGATGAACCTTCTGACCCACGCTTATTTCATCCTTTCCCTCGCGAGCCGGAACGCGCGCGCTTCCCGCGACGCCTCTTTTCCGGCACCTCTTTCTCCCGCTCGCCCAGGATGACGGTGATGTGGCTGGTGCGCTTGCGGATGCGCGTGGCGCGTCCCAGGGCACGCGGGCGCCACCTCTTCAGGGTGGGGCCTTCGTCGACGTGGCAGTCCACCACCACCAGGTCTTCGGCGCTCAGCCCGTTGTTGTTCTCCGCGTTGGCCGCCGCCGACTCGAGGACTTTCCCTACCAGGCGCGCCGCGCCCTTGGGGGAGAAACGGGTGATGTAGCGTGCCTCCTCCAAATCCTTGCCCCTTATCTGATCCGCCACCTGGCGGGCTTTAAAAGGCGAGACCCGCACGTAGCGCGCCACGGCGCGCACCTTCACGCCCTCCTCCGCTGCTTCCACCATCATGTGACTCCTTGTCTCCTCCTGACTCCTCTCGCTGGCTTACTTCAGGCGAGTAGGCCTCTCGTGCGCGTGCCCGTGCTTGGTGCGGCGTCGCGTGGGCGCGAACTCGCCCAGCTTGTGCCCCACCATATTCTCGGTGATGTACACCGGCACGTGCCTCTTTCCGTCGTAGACGGCGATGGTGTGCCCCACCATCTCCGGGAAGATGGTCGAGCGGCGGGACCAGGTCTTGATGACCCGCTTCTCGTTGCGCCGGTTGAGGTCCTCTATCTTGAAATAGAGCTTCTCGTCTACGTAGGGACCTTTCTTCAAAGACCTGCCCAAGGCTACCTCCCTACCTCTCAGCCCTTCCTGCGACGTACGATATACTTATTGGACGGCTTGTTTTTCTTGCGCGTGCGGTATCCGAGGGTCGGTTTGCCCCACGGCGTGACCGGATGGCGCCCCGCGGAGGATTTCCCCTCGCCGCCGCCGTGCGGATGGTCAACGGGGTTCATTACCGTGCCGCGCACCGCGGGTCGCCTGCCCTTCCACCTGCCGCGCCCCGCCTTCCCCTCGTTGAGCAGCTCGTGTTCCACGTTGGCCAACTGGCCGACGGTGGCGCGGCAGTTGATGTTAACCAGCCGGACCTCGCTGGAGGGGAGCCTTATATGGGCGAATTCCCCCTCCTTGGCCATCAACTGCGCCGCCCCTCCGGCGGCACGCACCATCTTTCCTCCCGCCCCCGGCTTGAGCTCGATGTTGTGGATGGTGGTGCCCACCGGGATGGCGGAAAGCGGCAGCGCGTTCCCGGGCTTGATGTCCGCCTGCGGCCCCGACATCACCCGGTCCCCCACCTTCAGCTTGAGGGGAGCCAGGATGTAACGCTTCTCCCCGTCCTCGTAATGGAGCAGGGCAAGGCGTGCGCTGCGGTTGGGGTCGTACTCGATGGCCGCCACCTTCGCTGGGATGTTATCTTTATCCCGCCGGAAATCCACGATGCGGTAGCACCTCTTGACCCTGCCGCCCTTGTGGCGGGTGGTGATGCGTCCCTTGTTGTTCCGCCCCGCCTTGTAACTCATGGGCGCGAGGAGGCTCTTCTCGGGCTCCTTCTTGGTGATCTCCGAGAAATCCGATACGCTGGTGAACCTCCTCCCCGGCGAGGTCGGTTTATATCTCTTGATGCCCATCTTTCCTTATCCCGCCTTTCCCTAACCCAGGGGGCCCTCGAAGAACTCGATGTTGTACCCGGGGGCGAGGGTCACCACGGCTTTCTTCCGTGCCGCGGTGCGCCCCGACGTCCATCCCCGCCTCCGCGGCTTGGGCGGGACCTTGATGGTGTTGACCCCCGTAACCTTCACGTTGAATATCTCCTCCACCGCCTGGCGGATCTCCGTCTTCCTGGCCTTGGGGTGCACCTCGAAGGTGTACTTGTTGCGATCCAGGAGGGTGTAGCTCTTCTCCGAGATCACCGGGCGAATGACGATGTCACGCGGATCTTTCATTCTCCACACCTTCCTGCAGCTTGTCCAGGGATGCCAGGGTGAAGATCACCCTGTCGTTGGCGAGAACGTCGTAGGTGTTCAGGAAATCCACCCTGATGACCTCGACGCGGGGCAGGTTGCGCATGGACTTGATCACGTTCTCGTCGTCCTCCGGCAGGACCAGCAGGACATTGTCGTCGATTCCCAGCGCCTGGAAGATGGACGCCGCCAGCTTCGTCTTGGGCTCGGAGAAAGTGAAATCCTCCAGGACCATGACCCGGTCCTCTCCCGCCCGCACGCTGAGGGCGGAGCGCAGGGCCAGCCTGCGGACCTTGCGATTGACCTTGAACCCGTGGTACCTCGGTCGCGGACCGTGCACCGTTCCGCCGCCCTTCCACAGCGGGGAGCGTATGGAGCCTGCCCGCGCCCTGCCCGTTCCTTTCTGGCGCCACGGCTTGCGCCCTCCTCCCCTCACCTCGCTGCGGCCCTTGGTGGAGGCGGTGCCGCTGCGCGCCGCCGCGAGCTGGCGCCGCACCACCAGGTGCATTACGGGCACGTTCACCTCGCAGCCGAAGAAATAGTCCTTCAGCTGCGCCTCTCCCTTCTTCTCGCCTTCCATGTTATAGACCGGAACCGTCTTCATGCTTCTCTCCAAAAGATCAGGTGAGAACGTGCGCTTTCCTCCCGCGCTTCTTCCGTCCCTTCACCGATTCCCTGATCACCAGGAGGCCCCCGTTGGGGCCCGGCACGCTGCCCCGCAGCAGTAGGACGTTGCGCTCCGGCTTGACGTCCACCACCTCCAGATTGAGGGCGGTGACGCGCTCGCCTCCCATGCGCCCCGGCATGCGCGACCCCTTGAAGACGCGCGAGGGGGTGGCGCAGGCCCCGACGGACCCGGGGGCGCGGTGGAAGTGGGCCCCGTGGGAGCCGGGACCTCCGCCGAAACCGTGGCGCTTTATCACGCCGGCGAATCCCTTCCCCTTTGACCTGCCTATCACGTCGACGCGCTCCCCCTGGGAGAACACGCTTACCGTCACCTCCTGGCCTACCTGGTAAGCTTCGGGGTCATCCACCCTGATCTCCACCAGGTGCTTGAGCGGTTGCAGGCCCCTTCCCGCAAAATGTCCGAGCTGGGGCTTGCTCGCCTTTCTCTCCCTCACTTCGCCGAAGCCCAGTTGCACGGCACCGTAACCCTCCTTCTCCACCGTCTTCACCTGGGTCACCGTGCAGGGCCCCGCCTCCACCACCGTGACCGGGACTATCTTCCCGCCCTCGGTGAAGATCTGGGTCATTCCCAACTTTTTTCCGATAATTCCCTTCAAGTCACCCACCTCTTGACAGCGCCGCGGCGGCCCTTGCTTCCCGCCGCCGACCGCCCGTTCCGCAAGGCTACAGCTTGATCTCGATATCCACCCCCGCCGGAAGGTCAAGGCGCATGAGCGAGTCCACCGTCTTGGGGGTGGGCTCCAGGATATCTATGAGCCGCTTGTGCACCCGCATCTCGAAATGCTCCCGCGAATCCTTGTTGACGTGGGGAGAACGGATCACGCAATATACGTGCTTCTCCGTGGGTAATGGCACTGGCCCCGATATGGACGCTCCCGTGCGCTTCGCCGTCTCCACGATCTGCCTGGCGGAGCGGTCTATGATCTCGTGATCGTAGGCCTTGAGCCTTATCCTTATCTTCTGCCTCTGCTTGGCCATAATCCTCCTCGCTACACATCACGCGGGGCATCGCCCCGCGGGTAGTCCTCACCGCGCGATGGCGATCACCCTGCCGGCCCCCACGGTGCGGCCCCCCTCGCGGATGGCGAAGCGCAGGCCCTCCTCCATGG
>CAKZMC010000115.1 GCA_937128055.1 uncultured Actinomycetes bacterium
TATCGGGCCGCCCCGACACCTATGTGGGATTCGGGCGCGGCTTCCTCTTGCGCGGAGGGCGGCTGCGACGCGGTTCGATGGCGGGAGGGGCGCGTCCGCGGGGCGGGACGCCGCGGAGGGTTCTGTTGTAAAATAATCGTGCCGGACCGGACCGAAAGGGGGCGGGCGTAAGAGATGGTCGATGAGCAAGGCTCCGGGAAGGAAGCCCAGAGGGTACCCACCGGGATCGCAGGCCTTGACGAGATGCTCGGCGGCGGGTTGCTGTTCAACTCCGTGGCGGTGATCAAGGGCGCTCCCGGGACGGGGAAGAGCTGCCTGGGTATGGAGTTCATCTCCAAGGGGATAAGCGAGTACGGCGAACCGGGATTGATCATAACCTTCGAGGAGTTCCCCCGCCAGCTTTACCGGGATGCCATCTCCCTCGGTTTCGACCTGCGCGATTACGAGCGCGAGGACAAGCTGCGCACCATCTTCACCACTCCCGCGGTCTTCCTGAGGGAGATA
The DNA here is from genome assembly GCA_937128055.1 of uncultured Actinomycetes bacterium. Taxonomy (GTDB): domain Bacteria; phylum Actinomycetota; class Geothermincolia; order Geothermincolales; family RBG-13-55-18; genus JACIXC01. The sequence goes on from CAKZMC010000115.1 coordinate 505, forward strand.
CAGCAGCCGGGAGGGATATTCGACCGCACCATCGAGGAGATCTCGGCGCGGCGCGTCTTCGTGGACTCCATGACCCAACTGGAGCGCATCACGCAGGATGCGGTGGAGCTGAGGGAGATCATGTACACTTTCCTCAACGGGCTCCTGCGCTACGACATAACGGCCATGGTCACACAGGAAGACGCCTATATAACCGGCAACATGTCCGTGGCCGAAGCGGGCCTTTCCTATATCGTGGACACCATCATTCAGCTACGTTACGTTGAGATCAACTCGAGCATCGACCGGGCCCTGTTCGTCCTCAAGCACAGGGCATCCGACCACGACAAGAGGATACGGCGCATGCTCATCACCCCCACGGGCGTTAAGGTGGAATCCGTTTTCGAAGGACGGGAGGGCATACTCAGCGGAAACCCCTACGTGACGCGCCGGGTGAGGAAAGCCGAGGAGTTCTTCAAGTGAGGAAGGGCGGGAGCTCAGGGGGGAGAGGTGTAGGCGCAGATGCTTGACTTCGAGAATCTCGACCCGCAGATCGGCGTTTTTGTGGAGGAATATATAGACTCCTTCATCAGCTGGGATCTCATCCTCTTCTTCCACGAGAACCCGTATACCGTCGGTTCGCCCACCAGCATAGCCATGAGCATCGGCAGGTTGGGCTCGGACATCGAGCCTTACCTTGAGAAGCTGGCCGAAAAGGGGGTGTTGGTGCGGGAGCTGAGGACGGGGGACGGGTCGGAGACCATCTACGCATACCGGCCCGAGCCCGATTTCGAGAGGATGGTCGTCGAGTTCAAGCGGGCGCTGAGAGACCGCGCCAGCCGTCTCATCATCGTGAGCAAGGTGCTCCAGAAGGAAGCCAAGCGCTGAGCAGGCAGGGCGGAGGGAACCTTGAGCGGCCCGCAGGGGCTTTGATAGAATTAGTGACGTCAGGAATGCGGAAGTGGCTCAGTTGGTAGAGCATCACCTTGCCAAGGTGAGGGTCGCGGGTTCGAGTCCCGTCTTCCGCTCCAGGCTTAGGGGGTAGGCGCGTTCGGGCCTACCCTTTATACCGGAGGGAACGCAGGGGCGGCGTGGCCAAGTGGTAAGGCAAAGGTCTGCAAAACCTTGATCACCGGTTCAAATCCGGTCGCCGCCTCCAAGAACGCGGAGCCCGCAAGAGGGCTCCATTATTTTCCATAGGTCACGTTCACCGAAGGCCGCACATGATGCCCCGTCATGTCGCCAGGGCGGGGAAAGACCGGTGCAGGCGCTGCATGCGTTCCGCCATGGTGGGTTGGGTACGGAACGGCCGGTAACTGGCGTAGTCCACCACGGGGTGAAAGAGCAGCGCGTCCAGGCGCGCGGGCAGGAGCAGGAGGTCGCGCACGTCTTCGGCAGCATCCTTGAGCGCGAGGTACACGGCCTCGGGGTCGCGGGTCATGAAGGCCGCCTGCATATCCGCCGCGTACTCGCGTTCCCGGTCGAAGAAGAGGCGCAGCAGCAAGTGCATCATCAAGGGCAACAGGGAGGCGAGGGAGAGGAAAAGAAGCAGCACGGCGGCGAGGGGCAGGGCTTGCGCTGATTGAGGCGTATATGACTTTCTCAGGGCGTTGGAGATCAGTACGGCGAAGGTGATAGCGAAAAGCGAGGTAGGGCCCACCTCCCCGAGGGAGTACCTGCCGGAGCTTCCCCACAAGCCGGAGAGCATCCTGCGCATGGAGCCGGGTCCCACCAGGCGTATCATGACGGTATAGAGGAGAGAGTCCCCCGCCATGACGTGGGCAAGCTCGTGGGCTATGACGGCCTCTCTCTCGCGGGCGGGCAGCTTCTCCGCCACGCCGCGGGTGGCGAAGACGCCGTGAGAGCCGTCGGGAAAGGCGATGGAGAAGGAGTTGATGTCGGAGTTGGGGATCTCGAAGAGCCTTACCTTCGCGGTCAAGCCGCACCCCAGCTTCACCGCTGCCACGGCGTCCTCCAGGCGCGGATCGTTCTCCCGCGGGGGGAGGACGTTGATGGACCGGAACACCCACAGCCCGCAGAGCGCGTAGCGCAGAACGGCGTAAAGCAAGTAGAGGAGCCAGAAGAGCAACAGCACCAGCCAGAAGGAATAGCGCAGGCCGGCGAAGCGGTAGACCAGGTAGCAGCCTCCCGCGGAAAGGGCCATGATGGCCAGGGAGAAGGTGGAGATTATCGCCGCCAGACGAAGGCGGTTGCGGGAAACGCTCTCGTATATATTCATCCTTCCGCGACCGTTCATGGTCAAGAAATCGGCAGGAAAGCCGGTAATGTTTACCGGCCCGCAGCCCGTTCCCGCGGCGATGATGCGGGAGAGGACGGAGGGTGGGGCGAAGGCGGGAGGGAGAGGAGGAAGGCGGCGACGTGGCCAGGACACGGGGTGAGGGGCAGCTGCCGGATGCTGTTGCGAAGAGCACGAAAATACAGCAAAATATTAGCGTTGCGGGCGCGTAGCTCAGAGGGAGAGCGCTTCCTTGACGCGGAAGAGGTCGTGGGTTCAATCCCCTCCGCGCCCACCAGAGTAAAGCCGTCGGGCTTGCCGCAGCGAGGCTGGCAAGTAAAGAGGGAGAGCAGTGGCGCGGAACCGCGGGTCTGCAGTGACTGCGCGGGACCGCGCAATCAATTTATGCTTGGCTGGACGCGGTCGGGAGGTCGCGCGGGCGGCCGTCACAGGAAGATGGGAGTACGGAGATGAAATGCCCTCACTGCCAGGCGGAAAACCCGGATGACGCCACATATTGTTCGCTGTGCTACGCGCGCTTTGCGGTTCCGAAGACATCACGCAAGGCGGAGGAGGAAGCGGAGCGCTTAAGGAAGGAGCATCAAGGCTGGAAGCTCCGCTGCCCCAACTGCGGGGAATTGAGCCCCGTGGCTTCCTCGTTCTGCCTGCGCTGCGGCTTCCAGTTCGAGGAGCTGGAAGCCCTGCTGGTCAGCGAGGAGGAATGGCGTCGCCAGGAGAGCGAGAAAGCGGAGGAGATCCGCCGCGAGGTGGAGTCCATACACGCGAGCCCCATAGAGATACTGGATACCGAGGGAGGCGCGGAGGCCTTGCGCCGGCTGGAGGGCATCATCTCCTCGGGAGACAGAGCCCGCTTGCGCGCGCGCGGGCGCGTGGGCATAACGCAGGCCATGAAGGTGGTCGCCCTCCTCGGGGAAGACCTGCGCAAGAAGGGGCAGGACGTCGTGATGCGCGTGCAGATGTTGAGCGACGAGGCGGTGAAGGACCTCGATGACCTGGAGCTGGACATAATCGTCAAGGGCGAATAGGAGGGCGCTTTGAAGGTCACGTATGAGGGTGGCATCTACGAGGTCGCGGAAGGGACCACCCTGCGGGACTTTCTGCACGAGGTGATGAAGGGGGCGGATGAGAGGTTACTCGCCGCCCGCTTGAACGGCAGGCTGCTGGGCCTGGAGGAACCCGTCGAGGAAGGGGAGCTGGAGCCGGTCACCTGGGAAGACGAGGAGGGGAAGGAGGTCTACCGCCACACCGCATCCCACGTTATGGCCCATGCGGTCATGGAGCTTTTCCCAAGGGGGAAGCTGGCCATAGGACCGGCCACGAGCGACGGCTTCTACTACGATTTCGACCTGCCGCGCAGCCTGACCACCGAAGACCTCGCGCAGATAGAGGAGCGCATGCGGGACATCGTGAAAAGGGCACTCCCCCTGCGCAGGGAGAGATGGCGCAGGGAGGAAGCCCTGCAGCTCTTCCGCGAGCTGGGTCAACCCTACAAGGTCGAGCTCCTGGAGGACATGGAGGAGGAAGAGGTCACCGTGCACCGCCAGGGGGATTTCGTGGACCTCTGCCGGGGGCCGCACCTGCCCTCCACCGGCCGCCTGCGCCACTTCAAGCTGCTCAGCTTGGCGGGGGCGTACTGGAGGGGCGATGAGAGCCGGCCCATGTTGCAGCGCGTATACGGGACCGCATTCGAAAGCCAGGAAGAGCTCGACGAATTCCTGCATTTTCGCGAGGAGGCGGAGAGGAGGGATCACCGCAGGCTGGGAAAGGAGCTGGACCTCTTCAGTTTCCACGAGGAGGCGGGGCCGGGCGTCGTCTTCTACCACCCTAAGGGGGCGGTGCTGAGGGGGGTCATCGAGGATTTCCTCAAGGACGAGCATCGCCGCCGCGGTTACCAGCTGGTGGTCACCCCCCACCTCTTCCGCGGGAAGCTATGGCGAACCTCGGGGCACATGGACTATTACAGCGAGAACATGTACGCCTTCGAGAAAGACGGCATGGAGTACGTGGTCAAGCCCATGAACTGCCCCGGGCACGTGCTCATCTACAAGACGCGCCCGCGCTCTTACCGCGATCTGCCCCTCAAGTACTTCGAGCTGGGCACGGTATACCGCTACGAGAGGTCGGGGGTATTGCACGGTCTGATGCGCGTGCGGGGCTTTACCCAGGACGATGCGCACATCTTCTGCAGCGAGGAGCAACTGCGCGGGCAGGTGGAGGAATGCCTGGACTTCGCCTTCTATTCCCTGCGGACCTTCGGTTTCACGGAATTCGAGGTTTACCTGAGCACCAGGCCGGAGAAGTCGGTAGGAAGCGAAGAGCTCTGGGAGAAGGCCACTGAAGCGCTGCAGGCGTCCCTGCAGGAAATGGGGATAGACTACACGATGGACCCGGGGGAGGGGGTCTTCTACGGGCCGAAAATCGACGTGAAGCTCAAGGACGCCATCGGCCGGTCGTGGCAGGGGCCGACGGTGCAGGCGGATTTCAACCTCCCCGAGCGTTTCGACCTCACCTACACGGGACCGGACAACCGGCCTCACCGGCCCGTCATGATACACCGCGTGGTGCTGGCCGGCATCGAGAGGTTCTACGGCGTGCTCCTCGAGCATTACGCGGGAGAGTTTCCCCCCTGGCTTGCGCCGGTGCAGGCGGTGGTGATACCCATAGCCGACCGCCACCTCCCTTACGCGGAGAAGGTGCGCGAGCTACTGGAGGAAGGGGGCTTGCGGGTGGATGTGGACGGCGAACGGGACACGGTAAACATGAAGATAAGGCGCTCGCAGACGATGAAGGTCCCCTTCGCCCTCGTGGTGGGGGACCGCGAGGTCGAGGAGAGGACGGTGGCGGTGAGGGACCGCTCCGGACGCGACGTGCGCGGCGTTCCCGTGCGCGATTTCCTGGAGCGCGTGCGCGGCATGGTGGAAGAGCGTAGCGCGAAGGCGGAATGGGAATGATCTTCGAAAGGCTGTGGCGACCCTGGCGCATGGGCTATATCAGCCGGGTGGAGGAGAACAGGGAGGCCGAGTGCATCTTCTGCAGCAAGCCGGGAGAGGATGACCGGAGCAGCCTCATACTCCACCGTGGCGCCAACTGCTTCATCATCATGAACCTCTACCCGTACAATACGGGGCACGTGATGGTCAGCCCCTACCGGCATGTGGCCGAGCTCGAGGAGCTGGCGGATAGGGAGCGGGAGGAGCTGATGCGGCTGGCCGCGCTGGCGGTGCGGGCCATAAAGGAGGCCATGCACCCCCATGGCTTCAACCTGGGCATGAACCTGGGCAAGTCAGCCGGCGCCGGTTACGACGAGCACCTGCACCTGCACGTGGTGCCCCGCTGGCAGGGAGACGCGAATTTCATGACCGTGCTGGCGGGGAGCAAGGTCATGCCCGAGTCCGTCGAGGAAAACTACCTCCGCCTGCGGGAATCCCTGCAGAGGCTGGAAGAGGGGGCAAAGGGATAGCGGCCCTCCCGGCCTCACGCCGCCGCAATCGCTCGCCCGCGCGGGATGGCGGCGCTGCCGGACCCCTCACGACCGCCGCCAAGGGCCGCAGGCGCTTGAGGAGAGCGGGACGCCGGCAGGAGCGGAGCCGGCGGCCCCTTCAGTCCTTCTTCTCCGCCTTCGCGGCCTCGATGATCCTGGATGCTATGTGCGAGGGAACCTCCTCGTAATGCGAGAACTCCATACGGAAGGTTCCGCGGCCGCCGGTGATGGAGCGCAGGTCTATGGAGTAACGGAGCATCTCCGCTAGCGGCACCTGGGCACGGATGCGCTGCAGGCCGCCCTCCGCCTCCATGCCCATGATGCGTCCCCGCTTGGCGTTCAGGTCCCCGATGACATCCCCCATGTAGGCCTCGGGAACCAGGATTTCCACGTTAACGATGGGCTCCAGAAGGTAGGGTTCCGCCTCGGCCATGGCGTTCTTCAGGGCAAGCGAGCCGGCGATCTGGAAGGAAATGTCTGAGGAGTCCACCGGGTGGTACTTGCCGTCATACACCGTAGCCCGCAGATCCACGACGGGGTACCCGGCCAGGTAACCCTCCTCCATCGCCTTGCGCACGCCCTTTTCCACCGAGGGAATGAACTGCTTGGGGATGACGCCGCCCACGATCTTGTCCACGAACTCGAAGCCGGAGCCCCTCTCCATGGGCTCGATCTCCAGCCAGGCGATGCCGAACTGCCCGTGGCCACCGGTCTGTTTCTTGTGTTTGCCCTCGGCCCGGGCCTGTCGGCGCACGGTCTCCTTGTAGGGTACGCGCGGCGGCTCCGTGTGCACGTTCACCCCGAATTTTCGGGACATGCGCTCCATCATGATGTCCAGGTGCGCTTCGCCCATGCCCGAGATGATGGTCTGCTTCACCTCGCTGTCGCGCCGCACCGAAAATGTGGGGTCCTCCTCGCTGAGGCGGGTGAGGGCCACGGATAGCTTATCCTCGTCGCCCTTGGTCATGGGCTCCACGGCCAGGGACATGATGGGCTCGGGAAAGGCGATGGGCGGCAGGACGATGGGGTTATCGCGGTCGCACAGCGTGTCGCCCGTGGAGGTGTCGGTGAGCTTGGCCACGCCGCCGATGTCCCCGGCCGGTATCTCGCGCGTAGCGATCTGGTTCTTGCCGCGCACCAGGAAGACCTGGCCCACGCGTTCCTCCTTGTCCCGCAGCGGGTTGTAGACCGTGCTGTCGGATTTGAAGGTCCCCGCAAAGACCCGGAAGTATGAGAGCTTTCCCACGTAGGGGTCGGAGATGGTCTTGAAGACCAGGGCGGCAAGGGGAGCGTCCGGGGCGGCGGGAAAGGAGATCTCGTCATGCGAGCCCTTCTTGTGGCCGCGGATTTCGGTGAGGCGGGCGGGGGAGGGGAGGGTGTTGACGATGGCCGTGGTCAAAAGGTCGACCGCGATGTTGTGGGTGGCGCTGCCGCACAGCACCGGCACCAGGGATCCGCTGGAAACCCCCGCGAGCAGGGCGGAGAGAACCTCCTCGTCGGCGAGCTCCTCCCCCTCGAGGTACCTCTCCATGAGCTCGTCGCTGGCTTCCGCTGCGCCCTCGATGACCTTCTCCCTCGCGGCGCGCACCGCGTCGGCCATGTCCGCGGGCACGTCAGCCTCCTCCGGCTTGCCGTCGTCGCCGTAGACGTATGCCTTGTTGGCGATGAGGTCCACGACGCCGCGGAACTGGTGTTCCTCGCCGATGGGCAGCTGAAAAGGTATCACCCGGCTTCCGTAGAGGGCCGCAAGCTGGTCCAGGCAACGCTGGAAACTAGCGTTTTCGCGGTCCATCTTGTTGATGTAAACGATGCGCGGATAAGCGTATTGGTCGGCCATCTTCCATACGATCTCCGTCTGGACTTCCACGCCGGCGACGGCGGAGATGACGAAGACGGCGCCGTCGATGACCCGCAGCGTGGAGATGACCTCGCCGATGAAGTCGGCGAAACCCGGCGTGTCCAAGAGGTTTATCTTGTACCCCCTCCAATCGAAGGTGAGGGGGGTGGTGTTCACGGAAATGCCGCGCTTGTGCTCGTCGGGGTCGAAGTCGCTCGCCGTGTTGCCCTCGTCCACCCGCCCCAGGCGCTTGACCACGCCGGCGTTGAAGAGTATGGCCTCGGCAAGGGAGGTCTTACCCGCGTCGTTATGTCCGAAGAGGGCAACATTGCGGACCTTTTCCATAGCGAACTTCTCCATGTAAATCCCCGTCCTTCTCTCGCTCCTTCGACGACGTAAATATTATATGCACCGTCAACCATGGAGGCTATAGCGCAAACGAGGGCTTCCGCTTCGCCGCCTTGCCGGAAAACGTGCACGGCGGCGGTAGGGCCCTGCCTGCGAGCTGCCGCGTATGGCGTCCTGCTCCGCGGCGAAAATTCTGGGATGCTGTATCGTCTCAGTAGGCGCTTTCCGGGTTGAAAAAGATTGAGAGACCA
>CAKZMC010000116.1 GCA_937128055.1 uncultured Actinomycetes bacterium
TCTCTACAGCCTTGCAAGCTGGAATCCGGCGGAACAGGTCCCCCAGACCCTTCCCGGGCCGTACATGGAGCGCTCGCTGAACACATATGACCCCTCCTTGAGGAAGACCACGGCGCAGAGGTCGTAGCAGCCCGGCAGGTAGTCGTTGAGCAGTACGGTGCGGCGGGAGAGGGGAGAGACTTGCAGGTCCTCGATCCCCGCCTCCTCCGGGCCCTGCGTGGTGTGGAGCCCTATGTCCACCAGGACCAGCTCCTCGGTGGGGTTCACCAGGGTCAGCCAGTCATGCATGCCTCCCGCGGTGCAGCCCTCGGGGAAGAACCCGCACGGAAATCCTTCGCCATCCTCTTTCGCCAGGAAGTAAGCCATCTGTCCCGGGCCGCAGTGCCCCTAGGCCTTTCCCGGTCCGTACATGGAGCGCTCGCAGATCACCACCCCTTCCTCGCACATCACCGCCATGGAGACGTCGTAGCAGTCCTTTATACAGTCCTTTATATATTCGTTGACGTTCAAGGTGCAGCGGGAAAGCGGCGGCACCTCGATGCCGCGGGGTCCCTGCACGCGCCCCTCCGTGGTGAAAAAGTCGATATCCAAAACCGACGGCTCCTCCTCCGGGTTCAGCATGGTGAGCCAGGTCTCCATGCCGCCCGCGGTGCAGCCCTCGGCCATGTACCAGACAATTTCGAAGTCGTCTTCCTGCGCCGACCCGTACTCGCAAAGCAGGCGGGAAAGGTAGTCGTCCGCCGCCTCTTCGCCTCGTTCTTCCTCTGCGGCCGCCGCCTTCCCGCCGAGGAAGGAGCTTGTGCCTGCAAAGCACGTCAACGACGCAAAAAACAGTGCCAGACATGCGAGGACGAACGGCCTCACCGCTTTCTTGCCCCATGCAACCCTGTCCATTTTTACCTTCTCTCTCATGGAGTGACGCCTCAACCTTCATTCATACGGTATGCGTATGAGGCTACGGATTCCTGCCTCACTACCGCAACCTCCACCCGCGTTCTCCCCCACGGCATAAAGCTCCGTATCATGACGCTCCCCCAACCATGCTCTCCCTATCACCCCCCTCGCTCACCCGCTGCAAAGGGTGCAAAGATCCGGTGGCTTTAAGTCGTCGCCACAGCCCGTGTGCAGGATGTACAAAACAATATCAATTATAGAAAACTAAAAGGCACTATCAATAAAAGAGACAGGGATGCGGATGTGCCTTCCCCGGCCCTCTTGCGGTAATGATGAGGGGCTCCCCGGAAGAGCCTTCAGGCGCTCTCCTCGTCCTTGTAGTCGCTGGCCGAGGTCACCAGGGTGGGCTCGATGCCCTTGTCGATGGTGTCCTTGGTGACCACGCAGCGGATGATGTCGTTGCGCGAGGGCAGCTCGTACATCACGTCCAGGAGGCACTCCTCCATGATGGCCCGCAGGCCCCTCGCCCCGGTGGTCCTCTGCATGGCCTTGCGCGCCACCGCGCGCAGCGCGCCCTCCGTAAAGCGCAGCTCCACCCCGTCGAACTCGAAGAATTTCTTGTACTGCTTCACGAGGGCGTTCTTGGGCTCGGTGAGGATGCGGATGAGGTCGCTCTCGTTCAGGCCGTGGAACGCCGCGATCACCGGCAGGCGGCCCACGAACTCCGGGATAAGGCCGTACTTGAGCAGGTCCTCCGGCATGACCTGCTCGAGGATCTCCCCGATGTTCTTCTCCTCCGGCTTGCGCACGTCCGCCCCAAAACCCACGCCCTTCTTGCCGATGCGGTTCTCCACGATCTTCTCCAGCCCGGCGAAGGCCCCGCCGCAGATGAAGAGGATGTTGGTGGTGTCGATCTGGATGAACTCCTGGTGGGGATGCTTGCGCCCTCCCTGTGGCGGGACGCTGGCCACCGTGCCCTCCAGGATCTTGAGCAGCGCCTGCTGCACACCCTCGCCGGAAACGTCCCGCGTGATGGAAGGGTTCTCCGACTTGCGGGCTATCTTGTCTATCTCGTCGATGTAGATGATCCCCGTCTCGGCCCGCTTGACGTCGTAGTCCGCCGCCTGTATGAGCTTGAGGAGGATGTTCTCCACGTCCTCCCCCACGTAGCCCGCCTCGGTGAGGGTGGTGGCGTCGGCGATGCAGAAGGGCACGTTGAGCACCCTCGCCAGGGTCTGGGCCAGGAGGGTCTTGCCGCAGCCGGTGGGCCCGATGAGGATGATGTTGCTCTTCTGCAGTTCCACGTCGTCCCTCGCGTAAGCCCCCACCTGGATGCGCTTGTAATGGTTGTAGACGGCGACGGAGAGGATCTTCTTGGCCTTATGCTGCCCGATGACGTAATCGTTGAGGAAGGCGTAGATCTCGGATGGTTTGGGAAGTTCTTCCAGGCGCAGCTCGGGAGTCTCCGCCAGCTCCTCCTCGATGATCTCATTGCAGAGGTCGATGCATTCGTCGCAGATGTAAACGCCGGGGCCGGCGATGAGCTTCTTCACCTGCCGCTGGCTCTTGCCGCAGAACGAGCATTTCAGCAGGTCGCCGCCCTCTCCGAACTTCGCCATGTGATCCTAACCTCCGTGCCGCTTCCCATCCACGCAACCCGTGGCCGTCTCCCTTTAAAGCCCCGTTCCTGCAAGCCCTCCGCGCCCTTCCGCGCCCCGCGGGCTCGCGATGCCGGCGGCCCTTCATCCGCCCGCTCGCGGCCGCCTCTCGCGTACGTCCTCAACCATGTTATCGGACGGAAACCTCTCCTTCCTCACCCTTTTGGGCTGCAGTTGCGAAAACATCCAGCCACTGCGCGCCGCCCGCTTCCGCCCACCGGCCGGTTCGCCAAGCCCGGCGCCGCCGACAAGCGGCAGACGCCCTATTTGACCTTTGCCTCCTCCTCCTCTTTCCTCTCTATCACCGAGTCAATGACCCCGTAATCCATGGCCTCGTGGGCGGTCATGATGAAGTCGCGGTCGGTGTCCGCACGTATCCTCTCCAGTGGCTGCCCGGTGTGGTTGGAGAGGATCTTGTCCAGCAGGTCACGCAAGCGCAGTATCTCCCTGGCGTGGATGTCGATGTCCACCGCCTGCCCGCTGGCGCCCCCCGCCGGCTGGTGCAGGAGTACCCGCGAATGGGGCAGCGCGAAGCGCTTCCCCTTCGCCCCCGCGGCCAGCAGCAGCGCCGCTCCCGAGGCTGCCTGGCCGATGCAGATGGTGGAAACGTCCGCCTTCACGTACTGCATGGTGTCGTAGATGGCCAGGGTAGAGGTGACGATGCCGCCGGGGCTGTTGATGTAGAGATGGATGTCCTTTTCCGGGTCTTCCGACTCCAGGTGCAACAGCTGCGCCATGACCACGTTGGCCACGTGATCGTCGATCTCAGTGCCCAGGAAGATGATGCGGTCTTTGAGCAGCCGGGAATAGATATCGAAAGACCTCTCGCCCCTGCTCGTCTGCTCTATCACGATGGGTATCAGGCTGGTCGCCATGCTACATCATCCTTTTTCCCCGCCAACGGTCCTTTCGCCTAATTGCATTATACCCGCCGGGGGCGGTCCCTCCACTTCGCCGCTCATTCCCCTCCGCCCTCCGGAGGGGCACCGGCTGCCTCGCCCGCGGCTAAGGCCGCTTCCTCGCTCACGGCGGAAGCCCCCTTACCTCCCTCACCGGCAAATACGGCATGCTCCCCTAAAAACTTGAGGGCTTTTTCCATGAGCAGGTCCCGGCGCAGTTCCTCGAGGCCTTCCCTCTCCTGCAGGGCGGAACGCAGGGTTTCCGTCTTGATGCCGATGATGTCCGCCCTCCTCTCGATCTCCTGTGCGAGCTCCTCGTCGCTCACCTCCAGGCCCTCCTCCCGGATCACCGCCTCCAGGACGAGCTCGTTGCGGATGAGCCGCTCGGCCTCCTCGCCGAACTCCTCCTCCATGCGCTTCTCCGTGTAGCTCACGGCCTCGAGGTAGTCCTCCAGCGATATGCCGCGGGTGGAGAGCCTCGCCTCCAGATCCTGCCTGCGTCGCTGCACATGGTCGTCTATCATCTTCTGGGGGATATCGACTTCCAGGCGGTCCGCGATCTTGCGCAGCGCCTGCAGCCGCACCGACTCCCTGGCCCGCTCGCTCTTCAACCTCTGCAGGCGGTTCCTGATGTCCTCCCTCAACTCCTGCATGGTGTCGAACCTGCTGGCTTCCTTGGCGAAATCGTCGTTCGCCTCGGGCAGCTTCTTCACCTTGACCTCCTTCACGAGAACCTTGAAGGAGGCTATCTTGCCCGCCATCTCCTCGTCGGGAAAGTGCTCGGGCATCTTCACCTTGATGTCCAGGATGTCTCCCTTGCGCTTTCCCCTCAATTCCTCGTTGAACTCTGGCCAGATGTTCTCCGTCCCTATCTCCAGCATGAAATCCTTGGCCGACCCACCCTCGATGGGCTTATTGTTCACCGTGCCCTCGAAGTCGATGAGGGCGTGATCTCCGTCGGAGAGCGTCTTGCCTTCCGCCACCTCGAGCTGGGCGAACTTCTCCCGCAGGTTGTCCAGGGCTCGCTGGACCTCCTCCTCGCTCACCTCCTCGTCGGGCCGCTCCACCTCCACGCCCTTGTAATCCGATATCTCAACGCGCGGACGGATCTCCACCGTGGCCTCGAAGCTGAGGGGCTTCCCCTCCGCCACCTCTATCGCGTCTACGTCTATCTCCGGTTCGTCGATGGGCTCGATCCCGAGCTGCTCCAGGGCTTCCTGGAAATAGGCCGGCAGGTTCGCCTGCTTCACCTCCTCGCACACGGGTTCCATGCCCAGCCTCGCCTGCAGCACCCGGCGCGGCACCTTGCCCTTGCGGAAGCCAGGCACGAAGACCTCGCGGGCAATATCGCGAAAGGCGCGGTCGATGGCCTTGGTCACCTCCTCCGCGGGCACCTCTACCCGGATGCGCACCTTGTTCTTCTCCACTTCCTCCATCTCGGCTTTCACGGTCACCTTCGTTGCTCCTTCCGCTTTCTCACTGGAATTCTGCTCGCAAGTCCGCTCCCCGCCGCCAGCCCGAAAAATCCCTCTTGCTTATCGGGGGCTTGAACAGGTGGTGCGAGAGGGGGGACTCGAACCCCCACGGTTTTAACCACTGGATCCTAAGTCCAGCGCGTCTGCCAATTCCGCCACTCTCGCCCGGGTTTCGGGAGCGATAATTATGCTACTACAGGCACCGGGGCAAGGCAATAAACCGCGCTGTCTGCCCGGCCTCTTTCCGTGCCGGCAAGCGAAAGCGAGGGTCGTCGCCTTCCCGCGGCCTGAAAACCGCGCCCAATCCTTCCCCCGTCCCGCCGCATGCCAGCCTCACCCGGCGCAGCTATCTCCCGCGGCGTAAGCCGCCTGGCAAGTCCCCGTAAACTGCAGGGTTTGGTATATAATAATCGTGGCCATTGGCGTGACCATTTATCGATGCGCCTGTAGCTCAAAGGATAGAGCAACGGACTTCTAATCCGTGGGTTGGAGGTTCGAGTCCTCCCAGGCGTGCCAGAATCGCGCGGTGGGGGTAGCTCAAGCGGTAGAGCACTGGGTTGTGGCCCCAGAGGTCGCGGGTTCGAGTCCCGTCCCTCACCCCATTTTTTTGGTTTAATCCAAGTCCCGCCGCAGGAGGGCCCGGGCGCTCCTGCGGTCCTCGAGCCGCCGCAGGAAAAAGGGCACCGTGGTGGCCAGCGCGAAAAGGGCGGCCGCCAGCAAGCCGAGGTATTTCCACGTACTCGGAGAGGTGTCCACCTCCCAGCCCGCCTCCAGCACCCGCACCGCGTAGGCGTGTATATCGAAATCGCCGCCGTGCTCCGCGCAATCGGCGTGGAATGTCCCCCTCACCTCTATGTAGTCCCCGAGGCTGCCGTGCCGTCCCAGCCGTCCAATCTTTTCCGCCTCCTCCGCGGGCATCCAAACGCCCACGCCGCTGTTGCCGCCACGCAGCTCCCCCGACTCGTGCAAGGCGCGCGTGCTGTAGTGGTCGTCGTTCACCATCACCCAGGCAAACTCTCCCCGCCTCAGCACGTCCCCCACCGCCTCGCCCCGGAAGATGACCTCCTCGCCGTCATAGCTCTCCCATTCCTGCAGCAGCGTGCCGCTGTCCACCTCGCGCTCCCCGCCCTCCGCCCGCGCGGGAGACAGCGACAGGCACGCGAGGAGCGCGGGTAGGAACAGGGCACACACGATGGCGAGCGCCTTCTTCATCGCTTCCTCCCGAAAAGCCCGGCCATGAAAACCGCCGTGGGGATCACCGCCAGCACCTCCAGCCTTCCCGCCCACATCTCGAAGATGTACACCACCTTCAAGAGGGTGGGCATGGTAAAGGAGGTGACCCCCGTGGTGAGCCCCACGTTGCCCGCGGCCGACACCGACTCGAAGGCGGAGGCGGTGAGGCTATACCCGTAGAACAGGCCCACCACGGTGCCCAGGATATAGAGGCCAAGGTAAAGGAGGGTGACAAGGAAGGCCGTGGAGGTAAGGTCGCTGGTCAAGGCGTATTCCCTGATGTGGTGGAAGCGTTCCACCACCACCGCGGACGCGGGAGAAAGGGCCCTTCTCGCCCTCCGCTTGATGTCCTTCCCCATTATCCCCACCCTGATGGCTTTGATGGCGCCCGATGTTGAACAGGAACACCCGCCCAAGCCCATGGCCACGATGAGGGCAAAGAGGGCCAGTTCTCCCCATCTCGCCCCCATCTGGGGACCGTACACGGTCATAAAACCGGTCCCGCTGTGCCCCGAGATCAGCTGGTAGACGCCGCGGCGGAGGTCGGCGGCGAACCCTCCGAAGGCACCGGCAAGCGTAAGGCCCCCCAGCACCAGCCCCAGTGTCAAGACCAGCGTAGCGAGAAGGGTCCTGGTCTCGATGTTCTTCGCGAGCTCCCGCGGCTTCCCCCTCCAGACCTCGTACTGCACCGCGAAGTTCAGCATCCCCAGCACCATGAAGGCCATGGTGATGAGCTCCACGGGAAGGCTGTGGTAATAGAGCACGCTCTGGGCTTGTGGGGTAAACCCTCCGGTATCGAAGCCGGCCATGAAGAGGCAGCAGGCATGGAAAAAGGAGCGCACCGGCGCCATGCCCTCGAGCATCAGGCATATCCCCAGGGAGAGAGTGCCGGCGGCCAGGTAGGCCACGCTGACCCGCCATATGAAGCGGGAGCTTTCCACCACGTTCGGCAGGATGCTTTCCCTCCCCTCGCTCACGTAAAGCTGGGCGGCGGCGCTGGAGCCGGCCATGAAGTAGGAAACCACCAGGACCACGATCCCCTGCCCCCCCAGGAACATGATCAAATGGCGCCAGAAATTCATGCCGTAGGCCATGTGGTCCAGGTCGTGGACCAGGGTGAGGCCCGTGGTGGCCAGCCCGGACATGGACTCGAAGCAGGCGTCGAGGTAAGAGGCGTAATGCCCGTTCAGGTAGAGCGGCAGGGCAGCGTAGAGCATCGCCGCCAGCCAGGAGAGGGCCACGATCACCAGGCCCTGGTTCCAGGTCACCCTGCCGCGGGGCCGCAAGAGGAAGAAGAGTAGGTTCCCGGTCCCCGCGGTCAGGCAGAGGGAGATGAGGAGATCCAGGGCGCTCGCCCACTCCCCGGCCACCAGCGAGACGATCAGGGGCACGAGCATGCAAAGCCCGAGGGCGATGAGGACCAGGCCCACGTAATGGAAGATGTTTTCCAGGTCACTGCGGGAAGGCCTTGTCATGCGCTCGCCCTCCCATCCGTTCCCCGTGAACGCGGCGTTTCCTTGCCTTTCTTGGTTCCCATTTTATTCCATATAAAGCGCCAGGTAGATGACCATCGCACGTGATACGGGGCGGAAATCGCCCATGTCGTGCCGGTACCGGCATTCGCTCAAGGCCCCGAGGTCGCGCTCTCCCCAGCGGCAGCCGGCGTCGACCACCCGGTAGACCTCGTCCAGGCGGAAGCGCACGCGGCGGCCGAGCTCCGTCACCCCCGCTATTTTCTGCCTGGGATCGGTCCCCATGATGGGCGCGGCGAGGTGCGGCAGCAGGCGGCAGTACGCCCGGTTACGGGCAATGGCATCCGGAACATGAGGCGCGACGCGGTTGATGGCCCGCAGCGTCGCGTCCGCCCTGTAGGCCACCTCGACACGCACGTCCTCCCCCTCCGCGCCGCGCCACTCAAGGGTCCATAGCGAGCCGTCGCGGAGGGAGGTTATAGCGGTTACCAGCACGCGGTCACAGCGGTGAAACGAGGAGGCCACCTCCCCGCCCCCCTCGCTGTCGACGTAGAGGGTGCGGAAATCCTCCGGCGTGAAATGGAACACGGCCCGGTAGGGGCCGGCAGGGCTTTCCTCCCAGTCCTCGACCAGGAAGACGTCTTCGGGGCCGATCTGCAGGGTGGGAATGAACCACCCCCTCT
The DNA here is from genome assembly GCA_937128055.1 of uncultured Actinomycetes bacterium. Taxonomy (GTDB): domain Bacteria; phylum Actinomycetota; class Geothermincolia; order Geothermincolales; family RBG-13-55-18; genus JACIXC01. The sequence goes on from CAKZMC010000116.1 coordinate 8,315, forward strand.
CAAGGATCATCGCCCGCACCCCCTCGCTTGCGCATCGCCGGCACTTCCGGACGCCACTCCCGCCGCAGCATCCGGCGAGGAACGTTTGTCACGAAGACCCGTAAAATCTGGTCGGGGTGGGCGGATTTGAACCGCCGACCTCATGCTCCCAAAGCATGCGCGCTGACCAAGCTGCGCCACACCCCGACGGGTCGATTATACCAGCAGGGGAACGGAAAGGATAAGGAGCGGCAGCCAGCACGCAACCTGCACGGCGGATGCTTGCGGCCTCGCGCCCGGAGAAACGAGGGTCCTGAGAACGCGGAAAAGGGAGCCTCCGAAATATGTTAGAATAACCCTGCGGAAAGGCCGCAGAAGGCAAATCCGGGCGGGAGTAGCTCAGTTGGAAGAGCGAGAGCCTTCCAAGCTCTAGGTCGCGGGTTCGAGGCCCGTCTCCCGCTCCAGAAGAAAGGCGGGGTGCAAGCCCCGCTCGCATTTTTTCGCACGCACGGCCGCCTCATCTCACGGACATGGCTCACGGCGAGGGCATGGGTCTCGCGCGCGAGGGAGCGGACAGCCAGCCTCAGTTCCTCTCCATGGTAGGCCGGCTGCGTTGCCTCGGGAGCGAGGGGGCGCCGCCAACCCATCCCGCATATGCACGCCAGCCAGCTACGCGAAAAGCCAGACCGGCTCCCCCGCCTCCAGCAGAGCACGGATGTGGCGCAGGGCCTTGCCGCGGTGGCTTATGGCATTTTTTTCCTCGAGGGAGAGCTCCGCCATGGTCCGCCTTTCCCCCCCTGGAACGAAGACGGGGTCGTAGCCGAAACCGCCTTTGCCGCGCGGGGCGAGGGCGATGCTCCCCTCGCAGGTCTCGCGCACCAGGAAACGCTCTTCCCGCGGCGAGGCCAGGGCCAGGACGCACACGAAGCGCGCGTTTCTCTTCCCCCGTGGCAGTCCTTGCATCCTGCGCAGGAGAAGCTCTATGTTCGCGGCGTCGTCGCCGTGCTCGCCGGCGAAGTGGGCGCTCCTCACCCCTGGCTCCCCTCCCAGCGCGTCGACCTCCAGGCCGGAGTCGTCCGCCAGAGCGGGCAGGCCGGCCCAGCGTGCCAGCTGCGCCGCCTTGGCTATGGCGTTGTCCTCGAAGGTCTCCCCGTCCTCGCGCAGGTCCGGCCACCCCGCGAGGTCATCGCAGCAAAGCAGGCGCACGGGCGCTCCGGCGAGCTCCTTCCGTATCTCCCCTATCTTGCCGGGGTTGCGCGTGGCGAGCAGCAGGCGTGCTTCCCTCATTTTTCCTCCCCCGTCAGGCGGCGACCCCGGTGTCCTTCCCGCCGGCAAGCGAGCGGCGCGCGCGCCCTCACGCGCCTCATTCCTCCAGCACCGCCTCTCCCTCCTCGCCGAGCAGCACCATGCGCTGCAGGCGCATGATCCTCTCGATCCCCTTTTCCGCCAGCCCCAGGAGGTCGTCCAGTTCATCGCGGGAAAAGGCCCTTTTCTCCGCCGTCCCCTGCACTTCCACCAGCCGCCCATCCCCCGTCATGACCACGTTCATATCCACCTCGGCGGCCGCATCCTCGTCGAAATCGAGATCCAGGAGAGGCACTCCATTGACGACCCCCACGCTCACCGCCGCCACCGCCTCCCTCAGGGGTATCTCGTCGAGCCTGCCTTCGGACACCAGGCGCCGGAAAGCCTCGTGCAAGGCAACGTAAGCGCCGTTGATGGCCGCGGTCCTCGTGCCTCCATCGGCCTGTATCACGTCGCAGTCCATCCACATGGTGAACTCGCTCAACGCCTCCATGTCGGTCACCGCGCGAAGCGACCTCCCTATGAGGCGCTGTATTTCCAGCGTTCTGCCCTGTCTCCCCGCCACCGCTTCCCTGTTCATCCTCTCCCGGGTGGAGCGCGGCAGCATGCCGTATTCCGCCGTCACCCAACCGCGGCCCGAGCCGCGCAGGAACTGGGGGACCCGGTATTCGAGGCTCGCCGTGCATACCACCACGGTGCGGCCCATCTCCACCATGGCCGAGCCCTCGGCATGCGCGATGTAGTTGCGCACCATCCTCATGCGGCGCATCTGGTCGGGCCTCCTGCCGTCCCGCCTATCCAACGCCCCCACCTCCCAGCTCGACCTGCATCCCCTCGCGGGCCACCCCTGCTTCCCCCCCAAACACCTCGCTCGCCTCCGCGAGGAGCTGCCCGGGATCGAAGGTCGGCCATATATGCGTAAGGAGCAACCGCTTTGCCCCCGCTTCCGCCGCCGCCGCTGCCGCCTGCGTCGAGGTAAGGTGCCCGTGCGCGGCTTCCTCCTCGTAGGAAGAGGGAAGGGTGGCCTCGCACACGAAGAGATCCACGCCACGCGCCGCCTCCACCAGGGCGGGGTTGGGAGTAGTGTCGGAGGAATAGGCCATGCTCCAGCCCTCTCCCTCCAGGCGCACGCTGTAACCCTCCACGAAATGCCGGGTGGGGAAAGCCCGCACGGCGATATCTCCCACGCGATAGGTCTTCCCCTCCCGCAGCTGCTCCTCCCGGAAGACGCGGGGAAGAAAATCCCTCGCGTCGTCGCCCAGCAGGCACCCCATCTGCGCAAGCCCCCCTTGCGGGAGGATGAGGCGCAGCCCCCAGGGCTTGTCCGGGTGGAAGCGGAGGGCGTAATAGAGCGGGTAGAGGTCGCCAAAATGGTCCACGTGCATGTGGGTGATCAACACAGCGTCCAATTCGGTAAAATCTACCAATCGCAGGAGGTTGGAGAGGCATCCGTTCCCCAGGTCCACCACCAGCAGCGTGTTTCCTTCCTGCAACAGGAATCCGTTGCAGGCCCCGCCCGGCCGCGGATAGGTGCCGCTGGCGCCCAGTACCGTCAACCTCATCTTCCCACGCTCCCCAGGGGAAGCTCCACCTTCTCCACCTTCTCCACCTCGGGGCCTAAGAATATTCGACCCAGGGCCACGGCCTGTTCCACGTCGCCCGAACACATGAAACGGTAGGCGGAAGGGCGGCTGCTCTCCCGCAGGTAGCCGCGGCGGGCAAGGTTCTCCTCAACTTCCCTGGCCACTTCCTCGTCCGAGCTGATCAGGCGCACGCCGTCTCCCATCACCCCCTCGATGACCGGCCGTAAAAGGGGGTAATGGGTACACCCGAGGACAAGGGTGTCCACGCCCCTCCTGGCCAGAGGCGCCAGGTACCTGGACACCTCTTTCTCCACGCGCGGTCCTTTCACCTCGCCGCGTTCCACGAAATCCACCAGGGTGGGGCAGGCTCGCGAATGAACGTGCGCCCCGGCGTCCAGGGCATGTATAGCCCTCTGGTAAGCGCGGCTGCGGACGGTGGCCACGGTCCCTATCACCCCTATGCGCCGGTTGCGGGTGGCCTGTACGGCTCCCCTGGCCCCCGGCTCCACTACCCCCAGCACCGGCACGCCGCACCTGCGCTGTACCTCGAGGAGCCCTGCCGAGGTGGCCGAGTTGCAGGCGACCACGATTATCTTCACCCCCAGCGACTCCAGGAACACCGCTATCTCCACCGCGAAACGGCGGATCTCCGGTATCTCGCGTGGACCGTAGGGGCCGCGCGCATTGTCCCCGAAATAAACGATGGATTCAGCGGGCAACCTGCGCATGACCGCCCGCATCACCGTAAGCCCCCCGACTCCTGAATCGAATATGCCTATGGGCGCCTCGTCCAAACCCTTCCTCCTGCCATCTCCGTAAACCATACTCGCAGCGCACCACCGCGCCTATTGTAAACCATGCGCGAAATTAGCGTCAGACCGCCCGCCCGTCAACACCCCGGGGTCGTGCCTCATTCGTTGCCTTTTATAAGACCAAGGGAGAGGCTCCGCCCCTCCCCAGACATACTTTGGGGTCAAACCGCGTTCATGTCTGAGAGGGGTCGTTCCTGGGGATGGAGTGCGTCTCGGCCCTCTGGACGGGCCTTCGCCGCACCCATCCCCCGCAAGCGGGTGGAGATCCATCCTTCTTCCGGCCCGGGCCGGGGGATAGGGCTCGCTCCGCGACGCGCGGCCTCGCGCACACCGCTCCTTCTTCCATGAGCCATGCACTGCCGCTATCTCTATCCCTGAGCCACGAACGGGCAGGAGGCCGCTTGCGATGTCGCTCGCCCGACCCCCGGTCCCGGCCTGATGGGGTGCATGTCCCTCCTTCTTCCGGCCCGGGAAGCCGAGCAACGGTCTCGCTCCGCAGGCTGCGCTGCGACCAACTCGGCCGTTCCCGGGCCGGCATGGTGCGGTTCAGCCGGAGGCGCTGCGGATGATCTTGTAATTTCCGCTGTCCTAGAGGCAGGATCTTGTAGGCTATGAAAGCGTCAGGGGCCAGAGTCTACCCTTGCGGATACAGGAACGGAAGTGCTCGCCGGCCCCACCGAGAATGGCCTCCCCGTGACCGGGGAGCAGGACTTCGAAATCGATCTCGGAGATCTTTTCCAGCGAGCGGGACGCCGCCTCAGGATCGGGTGTGAACTGCGGCGGCGGCCCTTCCAAGACGCCGTTTTCGTTGCGGATCAGGTCGCCGCTGAAGAGTATCCCCCTGCTCTGCTGGTAGAGGCAAATGCTGCCCGTGGTGTGCCCGGGGGTGTGGATGACCTCGAGGCCTCCCGCCAGGTCCAGGAAGTCTCCCTCCCGCAGCGGACGGTCCACGGTAAAAGGCCGGTAGCGGAAGAAGGGCCAAAGGGCCGTATAAAAAATGAGTTTCGAGGTCTCCACCTCAAAACGCTCGTAGGGGATCTTGCCGCAGGCAAAAGGGGCGTCGTCTTCGTGGATGGCCGTGCGCACTCTGTATCTTTTCTGCAAGCCCGCCACCGGCCCCACGTGATCGCCATGGTAGTGGGTGGCCACGATGAGGTCCAGGTCCCTCGGCTTGGCTCCCATACGCCGCAATCCCAGGTGGATGGCGGGAAGGTCTACCGGAAATCCGGCATCCACCAGGGTGAGACCGTTTCCGGTGATGAGATAGATGTTGGATCCGAAGGAGTTGTTGATGAGATAGATGTCCCGGGTCAAGCTGCTGGGCATGCCTTCCTCACACCGTCTTCCCTTTTCCTCTTTCCGACGCCTCTTAGGCGTCTGCTCTCCCTTGCGGCTTCCCGCCTTCCCCTCATGGCCCTGCGCCCGCGGCGCTTCCGCCCCCGTTCCCGCTCTTCTCGACTTATCGGCGCAAGACCGCGCCTTCCCCGGTCGGACGCCGGCCGCCGCCCCTCGTCTCCACTTCCCGCGCCGTCCTGCGCAGCGGTCCCCGTTTCCGTTCGCGCCCTTTGCCGTCACCGCAAGCGGGCGAACAATGTGAAATTATAGACCCTTGCCCCTGCTTGCACCAGCAGGGAAAGCAACGTATTGCTGACCCCGCAGGCGAACTGGGTTATGATGAACCCATGAGCGCAAAGAGAAGCGAGGATAAACGCATACGCACCTTCGCCGAGAACCGCAAAGCGCGGCGTGACTACCATATCGAGGAAAGGTTCGAGGCGGGCATCTCGCTGCTGGGAACGGAGGTGAAATCCGTCCGGGAAGGAAGGGTTTCCCTGCGTGACAGCTTCGCGCGCTTCAAGGACGGGGAGCTGTTCCTGGAAAACACGCACATCGCCCCCTACAGCCACGGCGGCGCCTTCAACCACCCTCCCCTGCGAGAAAGGAAATTGCTCATGCGACGGGACGAGCTACGCAGGCTGCAGGGCAAGGTGGCGGAGAGGGGATACACGTTGGTCCCCCTGAGCCTCTATCTCAACGAGAGAGGCAAGATCAAGCTGGAGTTAGGGCTGGCCCGGGGCAAGGCCCGAGCTGACCGCCGCCGCGAGATCATGGAACGCGACGTGCAGCGGGACCTCGAGAGGACCCTGAAATCCGCCCGCGGACGCGGGTCCATTGAGCCCTGATTGAGAGGCCTTCCCCCGCTTCCCCTCGTTGCACCCCTCACCTTTATATGGCCCGTGAGGCGCCCGTGAGTTCGCAAACCCAACGAACATGAAGCCGATCTAAAAAAACCGCCGCCGCAAGGTAATTACCCGTGAGAGGGGACGAGGAGAGCCAGCGCGGGGGTGTATGGCCACGGCGAAAAGATAAGGCGACGGCAAGGGGATGCCCGGGAGGTACGTGGGCCCGCGCCTTATGGGGCCAAGGTTTGGGGGCAAGGAAGCGCGGCGGAAAGGGAGAAGCGGCGGCGCGCGGGGCCACGGGGCGGGCGCGGCGGCGGAGGAAGGCGAGGATAGGGCAAGGGGAGTTCAGCGGTAAGGGGAAGCGAAGCAAGGTTTGAGGGTGTCGGCACGGGGTGGCGCCGGCATACCTACCGGTCTCCATTCGTAGTAAAATAGTGTTTGAGGGATGGACATTGAAAACTTGGGGGCGAACCGGTTTCGACAGGGATCGGCGGCCGCAGTGGGAGCGAGCCGGGGGCCCGCGCCCCGTCAGCAAGCGGGAAAAACAATAGACGCCGACAGCGAGTTGGCTCTGGCCGCGTAAAGCGGCCCGTCTCTCCCCGGGAGGCCCGCGACCGGGGAAGGGGCGTCGCACAGCGGGCTTGCCGAGGTCCTACTCCCGTAGAGGCCGAGGGACTACCCCAACGGGATAGCCGCCGGCAAGCTTTTCGCCGGGCGTGCCGGGGGCGAAAATAAAGCGGCGGATACGCTCGTAGAGCCCACGTGGTCGGGTTTCTGGACGGGGGTTCGACTCCCCCCGCCTCCACCAAGAATCACGAAAACCCTTCCCATGAAGGGTTTTCGTTGTCTTACGGGTGCTGGTCCCCCGGTCCGCCTGATGCGCGTCCCGTCGTGCTCCGCTCCATGTCGCCGCCACATCCGGGGGCCTGGTCCCCCGAGAACGGCGAGCCGGGGCGGGGAGCGGCGCTATTCTCCGGGGCGCCCTCTCTCCTCGTACAGACGCGGAAGAAAGGAGGGGAGAGCGGCCATCTCCTCACGGTTATGCCTCTCGAGCCCCTTCACGAACCAGGAGGGGGCCCTGGCTGGAAGCCGGAAGGTAGACCTCATCTTCGTCCCAGAACACGCCTGTTCGTATTCGTGCACCAGCCAACTTATGGGATTTCCTTGCTGTCCAGGATGCTTCCCACGTTAACGTGGCCGTACATCCTATCCACGGGCACGGTGTCCTCTTCCTCCCAGCGGATGCGCAGCATCGTCGGTATGCCCGCTATCTTCTCCACCACGCGGTGTCCCCTTCCCACGTGCGCACCATCCGCGCCCGCTTCCCAGGTAAAGAACTGGTGTGACTTGGGGTGCCACAGGCGGTACCTCTCGGTGTCGCCGATGTGGTCCCACCACCAGTCTATCATCTCCGGCGTGACGCCTTGGATCTCGTGGTGCACCACCAGGTCCTTGGTCCTGCCGGCGGATATCCTTGCCGTCAACTCCGTCACCTTGTAGGAAATCCTCCCTATCATCCCGTTGATGGCCTGTAACATCCCATCCTCCTTCCCCTTCTCCCGCGGTCCGCCGACCACCGGTCCCATCCCGCCCGAGATTCCTCGGTACCTTATCAGCGCCATATTCGCCGCAGCCGCATCGACTGATATTAGAAATATTAGAAATCATGCGGCCGTCCCCGGCCTTCCCGGGAAAAGCCCCGCGGAAAACCGCGCGCAATCGAAGGCATGCGGGAAAAACGGGGTATTCCCATGGATTACACGGAGGAGCGCGCGATCTCGAGGGCCTTCTTCAACTGCAGGTCCGTCTCCCCCACCACGGGGTTCTTGACGGAGACGTCGGGAACGATGCCCTGTTCGTCTATGTTCACGCCGCTGGGCGTGTAGTACCTGGCTATGGTGAGGCGTATGCCGGTCCCGTCCCCCTGGCGGAAGATCTTCTGGATGGAGCCCTTGCCGAAAGTTGTCTCCCCCACCAGCCGGCACCGGTCGTTGTCCCTCAAGGCGGCGGCGAAGATCTCGGAGGCGCTCGCCGAGCCCCTGTTCACCATGACCACCAGGGGCAGGTCCCAGGAGACCGCCTCGTCGGCCTTGTACTCCCTGTTCACCCCGGAAGTGCGCCCCCGCGAGGACACGATGACCCCTCCGCGCAGGAAGAGATCCGCGGCCTCTATCGCCGGCTCCATGTAACCCCCTGGGTTGGACCTCAAATCGATAACCAGCGCCGTTGCTCCTTGCGCTTTCAGGTCGGACAGCGCTTGATCGATCTTCGCGTCGGCGTCCTCCGTCCAGTCGGATATTCTCAGGTAAGCGACCCCGTCCTCCCTGATCTCCGTCTTCATCACCGGTATCTCTATATCCCGCCGCACTATGTCGAAGAAGATCGTCTCCGGCGAGGGCGGCCTCCTTACCCCCAGCCTGACCACCGACCCCTGCGGGCCCCGTATGAGCATCACCACCTCGTCCAGCTCGAGATCGGTGACGTTCCTTCCGTCCACCTCCCTGATGATGTCCCCCTCCTTGATCCCCGCCTCCTCGGCGGGCGTGCCCTCCAGGACGTTGACCACCCTGATCTCGTTCTTCACCTTCTGCATGGCCACGCCGACGCCGGAGAAATGCCCCGAAAGCTGCGTATCCAGCATTTCCAGTTCCCGCTGGGTCATGAAAGAGGAAAACGGGTCGTCAAGCGAATCGATCATGGCCTGGATGCCCCGGGTAAGGAGAGCGTCCTCGGCCGCCCCTTCCGCGGCCATCCTCCTGGTGCCCTTGGCAGCCGCCTCCAACAGCTCGCCCGATTCAACCTCCTCCACGTAATTGGCCCTGACGATGGTCTGCGCCTCGCGGTAGGCATCGCTTCCCCACAGCATGTCCTCCAGTTTCTCCAGGTCCTCCCCGGCGGCGCGCAAGTCCGTGGAGGCTTCCTCACCCGAGGGCTTGTCGCGCGAGGAGGTAAGCAGATAGGGAACGGTGAAACATGCGCCCACCAGGAGAAGGGAAAGGGTGACGGCCGCCACGATTATAAGGCGGTCCCTCCTGACATGATCGACCTGCACGGGAAAGACCTCCTCGCTCTCCCCGGTAGCCCGGGCTTGCTCAGACCTCCAGGAAGCGCCCCAGGGAATAGGCGCTTCCCAGGGCCCCGATGATCACCCCTCCCACCAGTATACAGGGGATAAGCACCAGCAGCAGTCCCGAGGAGAGGGAGAGGCGGAGGAAATGGAGGTTCTCCATGAGCTTGTCCAGGATCCAGACCTTCACCGAAAGGGCTACCAGGATGGCGATGAAGGACCCCACCAATCCCTCCAGTATGCCTTCCAGGATGAAGGGCCAGCGAATGAACCAGTTGGTGGCCCCCACCAGCTTCATGATCCCCACCTCTCGCCGGCGTGCGAAGATGGCCACCTGGATGGTCACCGACACGAGGAGTATGGCTATTATGGCCAGGGAGATCACCGCCACTATGCCGATCTGGCGAAACTTGTCGAAGATGTTCTCCAGCTTCTCGATGGCCGAGCTGGCCGACTTGATGTCCTCGATGCGCTCGCGGTAGGGGGCCTCGTTGCCTATCCTCCCCACCACCATGCCAACGTCCTTAGGATCCTTGGTCATCAGCTCGTAGGAGTTGGGGAGAGGGTTCTCGTCGATGTATTCCCATAGCTCCGGCTGGTCCTTGAACCTCTCCTTGAATTCGGCAAGTGCCTCGTCCTTGCTCTTGTAATAGACCGACTTGGCGTCCACCTCGGGTATGGAGACCAAGAAGGCCTCGATGGTCTGCAGTTCCTCGGCGGAAGTGAGGTCGGAGAGGTAGATATCCACCTCGCCCACCTTGCGCTCCGCGTTCTTGATCATGTTGCTGAACATGTTCCAGCCCATCACCACCAGGCCCAGGATGCCCAGGGACACGGCCACCACGGCGATGGCCGCCACGGCGAGGATGATGTTCTTGCGCAGGGAAGCCCAGGTCTCGGCGGCGAAATATTTTGCCTTATTCATATCCGTATACGCCCCTGTCCTGGTCGCGGATGATGCGCCCGTTCTCCAGGGCGATCACCCTCTTGCGGAAGTTGTCTACGATGGCCTTGTCGTGGGTGGCCACGATGACCGTGGTGCCCGTGGAGTTTATCTTCTCCAGCAGGCGCACGATCCCCGCCCCCAGCGAGGGGTCCACGTTCCCCGTGGGCTCGTCGGCCAGCAGGATAGGGGGGCGGTTGATGAAGGCGCGGGCGATGGCCACCCGCTGCTGCTCTCCCCCGGAGAGCTCGTCGGGAAAGGCGTCGAGCTTATGGCCCAAGCCCACCAGCTTGAGCACCTCGGGGACCTGCTGCTCGATGAGGCGGTGTGACTTCCCGGTGACTTCCATGGCGTAGGCCACGTTCTGGAACACCGTCTTGTGGGGTAGCAGCTTGAAATCCTGGAACACGCATCCTATCTTGCGCCGCAGGTAGGGCACTTTCCACTTGCGCAACTGGTTGATGTTGGCATCCGCGATGTAGATCTGCCCGCTGGTGGGCTCCTCCTCCTTGATGAGGAGCTTGATAAAGGTGGTCTTGCCCGAACCGGAGGGCCCCACCAGGAACGCGAACTCGCCTTTCTCTATGTCCAGGGTGATATCCTCCAGGGCATAGACGTTGCCCTTGTACACCTTGGTCACCCTTCTCATCCTGATCAAGACGGCTCATCTCCTTTTCCTGCCGGCGGCCGCCTTCCGCGTGCCGCCTCCGTTATGACCGCATAACTCCCTGGCCGCCTCGGCGATGTGACGGGCGTCGAGGCCGTAGTGTTCCACCAGCTCCTCCACGGACCCGGAGCGGCCGAAGCGGTCCCGTATCCCCACCATGCGCATGGGCAGGGGCATTTCCTCCGCCAAAAGTTCCGCCACCGCGCTCCCCATGCCGCCGACCACGGTGTGCTCCTCGCAGGTTACCACCCGGCCCGTGCGCGCCGCCACCTCCAGGATACCCTCCCGGTCCAGGGGCTTCACCGTGTGCAGGTTGACAACCTCCGCCTCCAGGCCTTCCTCCGCCAAGACCTCCGCCGCCTCCAGCGCCTTGTGCACCATGAACCCGCAGGCGATGAGGGCGACGTCCCGCCCGGGTCGCATCACCAGGGCCTTCCCGAACCGGTAATCGTAACCCTCGTCGAAGAGCACCGGCACCTTCGGCCTTCCCATGCGCACGTAGGCTGGGCCGTCCACGTAGGCCACGGCCTTCACCGCCTCCCTGGTCTCGTGATAATCGGCCGGGACCACCACCTTCATGCTCGGGATGGCCCGCATGAGGGTGATGTCCTCCAGCGCCTGGTGGGAGGAGCCGTCCTCGCCCACGGTGATCCCGCCGTGGCTGGCGCAGATCTTCACGTTGAAACCGGAATAGGCGATGGTGTTGCGCACCTGGTCGTATGCCCTACCGGTGGCGAAAATGGCGAAGGTGGAGGCGAAGACGATGTGTTCCGTGGCGGCCAGGCCCGCGGCGGTGGCCATGAGGTTCTGCTCCGCCACCCCGCAATCCACGAACCTCCCCGGGAAACGCAGCTTGAACTTCTCGGTCTGGGTGGATCTGGCCAGGTCCGCGTCGAGCACCACGATGCGCGGGTCCTTCTCCCCCAGCTCGAGGAGGGCTTCCGCATAACCGTCACGCGTGTTGCGCATCTCCCGGTACTGCATCAGCGGCCTTCCAATTCCCGCAACGCCTTCTCCGCCTCCTCCGGGGTGGGCGCCCTGCCGTGGAAATCCAGGTTGTTCTCCATAAAGGAAACCCCCTTGCCCTTCACGGTGTGGGCAATGATCATGCAGGGGCCAGCGGAGCCGTCGGCGAGGTCCAGGGCCCGGCAGATCTCCACCACGTCGTGGCCGTCGACCTCCAGCACCTCCCAGCCGAAGGAACGCCACTTGGCCGCCAGGTCCCCCAGGCTCACCACGTCGCAGCAGCGCCCGTCTATCTGCATCCCGTTGTTGTCCATGACGGCTACCAGGTTGTCCAGGCGGTGGTGCCCCGCCAGCATCGCCGCCTCCCATATTCCG
>CAKZMC010000117.1 GCA_937128055.1 uncultured Actinomycetes bacterium
ACGCCGCGGAGCGCTTCGGGGCGGATGCGGCGGTATCCGCGAGCGAGGACGTCCCGGCGCGCGTGCGTGAGCTCAACGAGGGAAGGCCGGCCGATCTGGCCATCGTGTGCGCCGGAGAGCTCTCCGCTTACCAGCAAGCCCTCAAGTCCCTTGACCGGGGCGGCAGGCTGCTCTGCTTCGCGCCGACCAGGCCCGGTGTCGACCTGGCGGTGCCCGTTAACGACTTCTGGCGGAGCGGGATCGTCATACTGCCGTCATACGGCGGGAGCCCGAAGGATATCATGATAGCGATGGAACTCATCAGGGCGCGGCGGGTGCCGGTGGAGGAGATGGTCACCCACCGCCTCCCCCTGGAGCAGGCCGGCGAGGGGTTCAGGCTGGTCGCGGAGGCGTCGCAGTCGATAAAGGTGATCCTCCTGCCGCATCAGGGGTGAACTGCCCGTCTTAAAACGATTTAGGGTCAGGGGTAAGGAGACTTCCCGGCACGTTCTGCATGGCGCTATGCCCTCCCGCGGGCACTACCTGCGCCTCCGCCGCGAACCCTTCCAGCCCCCATTGGCTTCCGCTCTCAATCTATCCATCACCCACTCGTAGCAGCGGCGCCCCCCGGTGCCGGCGGGAAGAAGCCTCTCCACCAGACGCTGGTACCTGTCCGCGAGCCGCATGATCATGCGCCCCTCGATCCGGCGTATGATGTCCTCCAGGGCCGCTATACGAGCGCCGAGCTCCGCTATCTTTTCCTCCCTTGCCTGCAGGACGGCCTCGAGCTCCGCTATCTGCCCCTCCCGGAAAAGCAGGGCGGCATGCCGGTCCTCCGCCTGCTTCTCCCTGAACCTGAGCTTGCCGTGCAGGTCTATGACCCGCCCCTTGTTTTCCGCGAGAGAGCTCCCCAGCTCCGTCACCAGCGCGGTGACCTCGGGGTTAGCGGCGGCGGCCACGTCCCGCAAACCGCGCAGCAGCGCGAGCTCGCCGCGAGCGGGCACGACAGGCCGCTTTTCGGGGCCGGCCTCGTCCTTCACCTTCCGCAAGAGCTCATATATCCTGCCGCTGTAGCCCTCCACGGTGAGCGTGCTGGTGACGAACTCGAGACCGTTCTCGCCCAGCCTTCTCGCTTCCTCCGGGTGATCGGCCAGGTATTCTATGCGGTCGGCGAGCTGAACGTGGTCTCCGGGTTCGTAGAGCAGGCCGTTGAAGCCCTCCGTCACCAACTCCAGCGTCCCGCCCTTGCGGGCGGCCACGACCGGTTTCTTCAAAAGCATCCCCTCCAGCACCGAGCGGCTGAACGCCTCGCCCCTGCTGCATGAGAGCACCATGTCCGCCTGCTCCATGATGGGATAGGGGTTTTCGACAGATCCGGTCAACCTGACATGCCCTTCCAGCCCCTCCTCCTCTACCGTGCTCCTCACCTCCTCTGCGTATTCCGTGTCGCAGAAGCCCGCGAGCAAAAGCTCCACGTCCCTCCCCCTCCGGACCAGCTCCCCTACCGCGAGGACGGCGTCCATCTGCCCTTTGAGTTCATAGACGGCTCCTAGCAGGATCAGCTTAATGGCGTTCTCCCTTTCAAAACACCTCTCCCCACGTCCCTCGGTGCTGCCGGGGGGGATCTCGATATGCGTGTAAGCGGTCACGACATCCCCGCTTTTTTCGCCGCCGAAGAGCGTGTCCCTCACAAAACGCGTGTTCACCACGATTTTTGAGGAGAGCTGCTCGATGAAGCGGATGGCCTCCTCGCGGGGGAGAAGGGCTTTAAGGGGTTGGCCATAGCCGTAAAGTTCGCGGACAAACCAGACATGCGGTTTACCGAGGAAGGCGGCGGCGATGGCGCCCCAGGGGATGGTGGTAGTGAAGGTGGCGATCACGTCGGGGTTTATTTTGCCCAGCGCGTGCTCGAGGAAACGAAGTACGTTGCCCGCGCTGCTCTCGTAGAGCTCCCTTTTCTGTCCCGGCGGCATGTCCTCCGGGTGCCACCACCAGTGGTAATCGACCCTTGCGGTCGCGGCCCCCGCCTGTTGCAGCTTTTCCTGCAGCGGGCCGTCCTCGCGCAGGATCACGGTGCACAGCACGCCGTGGTCCTCGATGAGCCGTGAGACCAGCCCCAGGAGGCTCCTCTCCGCGCCGCCGAGCTGGGAGGAATGGGAGAAGAAGCAGACGCTCAGGGACCTCTCCTTTTTGAGGCAGAGTAGATTGCAGTACGCCGTCTCGTCGCCCCCGGGCAGGTAGTCGGCCCAGCGCTCGAGGCTCTCCTCCGCCATCTTGTAGGTCATCCTCTCCCTGTCGTCGATGGCGTAGACATCGAAGCCGAGGGCGAAGACCTCCTCCAGGAACTGGACGGGCTGGTAGCCCGCTTTGCGCAGGCATTTCGGATTGAACTCCACCAGTAGGCTCACCTCGGCATCTCGTTCCAGGAGGCCTCGCATCCCTCGCAACACGTACGGCTCGTGCCCGTCGGTGTCCACCTTGACGATGACGGGTAAGCCGGGCGGCGGCTGGAGGAATCCATCCAGGCTCACCGTGCGCACCTCGATCTCCTTCAGGGTGCGGGTGAGGGGATGGTCGTGGAACCCGTAGTTGTCCGAGGCCTCCTTTATCTTGAGGCAGCGAAGGCCCTCGCCTTCGGAGGCGGCGACATTGTGGAGCTCTACGTTTCTCAATTCGTTGAGGGCCACGTTCCGCTCCAGCACGGCGTAGTTCTCCGGCACCGGCTCCAGGGACAGAACCCTGCACGCGGGGAACGCCTTCGCCACCAGCAGGGTATAGTGGCCGTAATGGGCGCCCACGTCGACGAAGAGCCCGGCGCTACGGCAGAGGTTGAGCAGCAGATCGGAAGAGAACCCCTCGTAGTCCCGCTCGCCGCATGCGGGAACGAACCTGGGGGTGACCAGCATGCGGAAGTCGCGCCCCGGGGGGCTCACGAGCCGCAGCTCGTCCAGGTCGTAATCTTGGCGGAACTGCGTGTTGTTGCTTTCCATGTGACCACCAAGCAAGTCATATCGTTTCCCATAATGATATCAGCGTGACGGCTTCCGTGAAGGGTACCCCTTGCCGCGCCCGTGGATGACAACCGCGTATAATGCGGCGTGAGGTTCCTGCCGCCGGCTGTCAGCCCGGAGGAAGCGGGGACTTAAGGCGGACGCCGCCGTTCTATCTGTTCCCTGGGAGGTGCCAGGAATATGGGCAACCGGGCTCCGGCTTTCCGCCCCCGAACGCTATGCCTTTCCGTATTCTTTATGCCATTGGCCGAAGGTGAGCAGCAGGAACAGCATCTCGGAGTGGTCTTCCCTGCCCTCGATATGGTCGAAGAAGATCTCCCTGATGCGGTCCACGTTGAATATGCGCGGGTCCAGGCACCCCTCGTCTTCTATGGTCGCCAGCATCAGGGTGTTCAACTTCCGGTTGTGGCGGATCAGCTCCGCGTAATCGGACCACGATCCTTTCGTGAAGGCGGGATGAGGCGGGGGTTCGGGTTTGAAGGCGCGTTTTCTCGCCGCCGGTTCCAGGGACAGCAGGGCGGCCTCGATCCACGGCGGGGTGGCCGCCGGCAGTCCCGTGTTGGCGTTGGTGACGAGCGCGGCTCTCGGCGAAATCCTGGGCAGGATGCCTTTTATCAACCGGTTTGCCGTCTTCAATCGCGTGGGTATGGAAAGCGCTGACTCCAAGAGGTCATTATCCGAAGACACCATCCTCTCGTCCATATACGCGCGGTTATGGGTCACGTGGAAGAAGCCGCTGAACTGTCGGAGGTCGAGCAAGGAGTCGAGATAGTCGGGGACCCTGCGGGCCTCGTGGACCGCCATCGCTGCCTGGGGGTCCCCGTGAAGTGCCTCGACCGAATTTCTCAGGAGGTCGGTCACTTCCCCCGGTGGCATGATGAAGATATCCTGGCTTGTGGTGACCAAGCTGTATTGCAGGATGCGCGAGACAACCTCCTCAAGGGAGGCGTCTTCCATGATATCGGGGACGGGTATACTCACCCCGTGCCCCATGAGATTGAGCCGCGTGAGGGGGACGGTGGACGCCTTGAAGAGGACGTCGAAACCGAACCCATGAATAAGCACGTCGGCATGTTCGCGTATGGTGTCGAAAAAGCCCAGGTTATGTGCGTGGTGGCAGGGATACATGCCGTCTCCTATGGCCACTGCTTCGTGGACTATCCTGCGGTAGTAATCCAGGTCTCTCTGTAGAAAGACATGGCGGCAACCGCGGGCGGCGGCGATCCTGCGAGCCGTTTTCAACTCCCGGTTAGGGTAGTCGGCGATGGTGAAGGCGGCCGAGATGCGGCCCTTCTCCGCCGCGTGGAGCACCGTCCTCGAGTCCAGGCCCCCGCTCAGGAGGAGCCCCAGGCGGTGGCCGCCCCTCGTCCTTCTCTCGACGGCCTTTTTCATGGCCTCGGAGAAGGCGGCGATATAGAACCTTTTCGACTTGAACTCATCCACGTGTTCCCAGCTCCAGTAGCGCTTGACCTGAGGCCTGTCCCCGTCGAGGCAGAGGACGCTTGCTGGCGGGAGCGTTCTCACGGATTGCAGGAAGGTCCGGTTTCCCAGCACGCGCCCGAGGGTGAAGTACTCGCAGACCGCCTGCAGGTCCAGCTCGCGGGGGAGGCCCGGGAGCCTGAGCAGAGGCCGCACCTGGCTCCCGAAGGCCATCTCTCCGCCGTTGCAGTAGTAGAAGACGTAGCGCGAGTTGAGGCGGTCAGTGGCCAGCACCAGCTTCCCCGAGTCGACATGGTATAGGGCGACGAGGAAGGAGCCGTTGAGCTCGCGGAATGCCCCGGGCCCCTCCTGCTCGTAGAGGTGCAGGACGTATTCGGCGTCGTTGTCGGGGAAGCGGAAAACGTGGCCCTGCCCGGAGAGACGTTGTTTCCTGGATTGGTAATCGAAGACCTCGCCGGCCATGGCCTTGAGCAGCCGGTCGCCCTGCTCCCGGTCCAGCCTTTCTTTGGCAGAAAATCCCACTATCCCCGCCACTGCCTGCGACCCGCCTTCCTCGTGATGAGAACTTTTCTCCTTACGGATTCTACCGTTGCCGCCTTCGTCGGTAAAGGCGGCAAGCGTAGCCGTTCCGCCATCCGAGAAGCCGCCTCAGGGGGTGAAGGCCACCTTCACCGCGTGGTGCTTCCCCTTGTTGAGGGCCACGTCCAACGCCTCGTGGTACTGCTCCAGGCGGAACCTGTGGGTCACCAGGCGGGAGAGGTCCACCCTGCCCTCCTCCATGAGCCGGATGGCGATTTCGAAGTCGAACGCGGTGATCCCCTGCCAGGTGTCGTACTGGGATCCGTAGATGCCTCTGATGGTGAGCTCCTTCAGCCACACCGGCGTCCAGTCCACCCTCCCGATGGGCGCGATGCCCAGCAGGTTGTACTGGCCGCCGTTGGCCAGGATGCGGAGGGAAGCGTGCACGGTGCGCGTGTTTCCCACGGCGTCGAAGACGCGGTCCGCGCCGCCGATGAGTAGGGGAGCCGTCCCCAGGGGGGTGTGCATCTTGGCACCGGTGAGCTCGGCGACCCGGCGGTAGAATCTCTTGCCGCCGGGGGTGAGCACCTCTTCCGCTCCCAGATCCCGCGCCAGCCCGGCGTGGAAGGGGTCCGGCTCCACCGCCAGGACGCGGCAGTCCGGGTGCAGGGCGCGCAACGCGGCGATGGTGCACAGGCCCATCACCCCGCAGCCGAAGACCAGCAGCGTCTCACCGGGCCGGATGTCGTTGGCGATGGCCATGTGCAGGCAGGTGGAGAAGGGCTCCACCATGACCACGTTCTCGTCGCTGAGGTTTTCGGGCACCTTCACCAGGCTGTGGGAGGGAGCGACGCTCGCCTCGCTGAGGAAACCGGGGACGCCGGCGGTGGAGCCGATGAACATCCCCGGGGCGAACCTGCCCTCGGTGAAGTTCTCGCACAGCTGCGGCCTCCCCCGGGCGCACATGCGGCACGGGGGGTCGATGCCCCGCTCCCGGCAGGCGAGCCAGGGCATCACCGCCACCCTCTCCCCGACCTCGAAGCCCTCCACCGCCGGTCCCAGTCCCGTTATCTCGGCGCATACCTCGTGCCCCAGCACGAAGGGGTAGGAGGCGAGGGGCTGGAGGGTGAGGCTCTCATGGCACCTGATGATGCTGAGGTCGCTGCCGCAGAGGCCGGCCAGGCGGGGCCGGATCCTCACCCAGTCCTCGCCGGGGAGCTCCGGCTCGGGTACCTCCCTCACCTGCACCGGCGCCAGGCGCGAGAAGAGAACCTGCGGCCTCCTGCCCGCCAGGGCGCCCGTGATCAGGTAGCGGGGGATGCTGTACTCGAAAGTCAACACCTTCATCGCTGTGACCTCCTCTCCCATCATTTACCAGTCAGCCCACGAATGGATCGCTCTGCCGCCGGACACCGCTGCCGGTGCGGCGTTTGCCGTCGTATAAATCCAGCGGGTGGCCTCGTCAAAGCTCTATTGTAATGCAACCGGTTCCTCGGTGCGCGGCGCGGAATCCTTGCGAGGGGGCTCACCGGCGCGGTCAGGGCCGCGCGCCGAAGATGCGGTGGATGATACCCTTCCTCCACAGGAAGCGGAAGAGGTGGTGGTAGAGCTGGGGCGAGACCCTCTTCAGCAGGTACTGGGGCCCGGAGTGGGACCAGGGCGTGAGCATGATGCCGATGTCCTTTTCCAGCGCGCGCAGGCCGGCGGCGGCCACCACCGAGGGGTCCACGCCCTTCGTGGCGTAGAACTTCTCGATCTCCGGCCTGGTGCTCCTACCTTCCTTGTTGTACAGGTAAATCCTGCCATTCCTTATGATGTTGGTGTTGATGAAGCCGGGGCACAGCATGCTCACCCTGATGCCGTGCTCGTAGAGTTCCATGCGCAGGGTCTCCCCCAACCCCACCACCCCGTACTTGCTTGTCTGGTAGGCGGCCATGCCGGGGATGGACACCAGCCCCGCGTCGCTGGCGGTGATGAGGATGGAGCCGCCCCCGCGCTCGATCATGTGGGGCACGAAGGCGCGCAGGGTGTGGATGGTTCCCCACAGGTTTATCCCCAACACCCATTCCCAGTCCTCGATGGAGGTTTCCATGAAGCGTCCCCCCAGGCCCACCCCGGCGTTGCTGCACAGGATGTCCACGTGATCCCAGTCGGCGAGGAACCTCTCGGCGAACCCTTCCACCTCGTCCAGCCTGGAATGGTCCACGCGGTAACCGCGTGCAGCCACCCCCTTGCCCTTGAGCTCCTCCACCACCTGCCCGATGCGCTCGGGCACGATGTCGGTGATGGCCACGCGGCAGCCCTCGTCCGCCAGCGCGTGGGCCAGCGCCCTGCCGATGCCGGAGCCGCCCCCCGTGACCACGGCCGTCTTGCCCTCGAAAAATCCCATCAGCCCACCTCCTACCTCTCGCCGCACCCTTCGCCCATTACCATACCACACCCCCTCAACACGCGTAGGAGGCAACACTTTGGGATCACGCCTCATTCGTTGCCTTTCACAGACATATCATGGGGTCAAACCGCGT
>CAKZMC010000118.1 GCA_937128055.1 uncultured Actinomycetes bacterium
CGTTATCCTATTAGCTTGGATTGCTATGTACATTTTTATTCCGCCATAATGTGTACATTTTTACACCGCCGCGGACAAGAAATACGGGCTTCCAAAGACCGGTGTATGACTTTTGGGGAAAGCTCCTACCTTACAAAGGGTTTCCTCTCCTACTCCTACGACCCCTATGGCGGAATAGAGGTCATGGAGAGGGACGTCAGGGGCAATAACCCTCCTAATGGCGGGCTGATTCGTACATTTATTAGGAGAAAACACCCAGGTAAGCCAGGCCTCCGGGCCGCTGGGGCGAAGCAGGTGAAGACGCGGGCGGGGATCGAGGCCAAGCTCGAGGAGCGAGGACCCGGCTACGCCAACCTCTTCTCCGCGAGGCAGGAGAGTAAGGCCTGCCCATGGCGCTCAGGCACCTGTACGGGGCGCGACGGACAGGCGCCCGCGACTCCTCCGAGGCCGACTTCATCCTCTCCCGCAACACCCCCCTTGCCACGAGGGTTGACATGAAGACATAAGTATGCATTAATATGCAATATCATGTGGAAAGGACGGTCGGCATGAAAGTAGGCATAATAGGAGCATCCGGCTATACCGGCGCGGAATTGATGCGCATCCTGCACGGGCATCCCCATGCGGAGGTCGCCTATGTAACGGCGCACACATATGCAGGACAGAGGGTTAAGGACCTGTATCCCCACCTGCATGCATACGGCGATGTCACATTCACGGAGTTCGACGCTGCGAGGGCGCTTGACGCGGCCGACATCCATTTCGTGGCGCTTCCGCACGGAAAGGCCATGGAAGTGGTACCCCCGCTGCTGGAGGGAGGCGCGAGGGTCGTTGACCTCTCGGCTGACTTCCGGCTCGGTGACCCCGAGTTGTACCGGGCTTGGTATGGGGTCCAGCACGTAGCGCAGCACCTCCTCCAGGAGGCGGTCTACGGCCTCCCTGAGCTGAATGCCGGGGAGATCGCCGGGGCGAGGCTTGTGGCCGTCCCCGGTTGCTATCCCACCGCCGCGCTCCTGGCGCTGGCGCCCCTGGCGGTTAGGGGCCATGCGCTTGACGGCGCCGTCATCGACGCCAAGTCGGGGGTGTCGGGGGCGGGGAGAACCCTTTCCTTGGCGGCGCACTTCGCCCAGGCGGAGGGAAGCGTGAAGCCCTACGGCGTAGGTTCCCACCGACACACCCCGGAGATAGAGAGGGTGCTAAGCGGCCTTTGCGGCGGGGAGGTCAGGGTGATGTTCGTGCCCCACCTGGTGCCCATGAGCCGGGGCATCCTTGCGACCTGCTACGTGCGTCTGGCCGGTGCGGTCACGGAGAGCGAGGTGGAGGAGGTATACCGGGGATTCTACGACGGAGCGCCTTTCATCGTCTTGCTGGAGAAGGGGCGTTTCCCGGAAACCAAGTGCGTGGCGGGCAGCAACTACTGCCACCTGGGGTGGCACCTGGACGGAGACAAGGGGGCCCTTACGGTGGCCGCGGCCATAGACAACCTGGTGAAAGGGGCGTCCGGGCAGGCGGTGCAGTGCATGAACATCATGCTCGGCTACGGAGAGGAGGAGGGGCTGCAGGCCCTGGGCATATTTCCCTGATGGGAGATAACGAGCCGGTGAGGAGGGAGACGTTGGCCAGAATATCACGCGGCGAGGAGACGCGAGGTGGGGTGTGCGCGCCGCTCGGCTTCCGGGCGGCGGGAGCCTCCTGCGGCCTCAAGGCCGGCGGCGGGCTCGACATCTGTGTCATCGCCTGCGATGAGCGCTGCCCAGCGGCCGGAGTCTTCACGCGCAACGCCTTCCGGGCGGCCCCAGTGCTGTTGACCATGGAGAACCTCGGGGACGGGCACCTCCAGGCGGTGGTGGCCAACAGCGGGAACGCCAACGCCTGGACGGGGGAGCGCGGGAGGGAGGACGCGGTGGCCATGGCGGCGATGGCCGCGGAGGCCCTGGGCATCCGGGAGGGCGATGTGGCAGTGGCATCGACCGGGGTGATAGGCAGTTACCTCGATATGGAAAAAGTAGGCAGAGGCATAAGGGAGGCGGCCGCCGGCTTAAGCCGGGAAAAAGGCGGCGAAGCGGCCAAGGCCATCATGACCACGGATAAATATCCCAAGGAGATTGCGCTGGATTTCGGCGGTTTCAAGGTGGGAGGCATGGCAAAGGGTGCGGGCATGATCCGTCCCGACATGGCTACCATGCTGGCCTTCCTCACCACCGATGCGGAGGTGCCCCCGCGGGAGCTGGCGGAAGGCCTGAGCCGAGCCGCGGACCGCACCTTCAACCGCATCACCGTTGACGGGTGCACCAGCACCAACGACATGGTGTTGGCCATGGCCAGCGGGGAGTCCGGCACGCGCCTGCGGGCGGAGGAGGTGGAGGAGGCCCTGTACCCCTTATGCCGGCACCTGGCGCGCGCCATAGTCAGCGACGGCGAGGGTGCCACGCGCCTCATCTCGGTGCGCGTGCACGGCGCCCAGGACGCGTGGGAGGCGCTTCTGGCGGCCAGGGCAGTGGCGGAATCACCCCTGGTGAAGACGGCGTTCTTCGGCCGCGACCCCAACTGGGGGCGCGTGGTGCAAGCCCTGGGTGCGGCCCTTCCCGACCTGGACGCCGCGGGGGTGAGGGTGTTCTTCGGCGGCATAGAGGTGGCCGGGGCCGGAAGCCCCGTGGCTGCGGACGCCGCGGCCCTCGAGGGGGTCATGGCGGCGGAGGAGGTGGACCTGGACATCCACCTCGGCAGGGGGGAGGCGTCCGGGGAGGTCCTCACCTGCGACCTGGGCTACGAATACGTGAGGATAAACGCGGAGTACCACACCTGAGAGCCTGGGAGGCCGGGGCCGCGCGGGGGCGCGAAGGCGCGGAGGATGGGAAAGAATACGCGAAGAGCGCGGAAGGTTGCGAAAGAATATGCGAAGGCGCGGAGGATGGGAAAGGAAAGGACGCACGGAGATAAGGTTGCACAGGGCAAGGTCGCGCAGAGAAGAGGACACGCAGGTTATATAACGACTGGAGGAGAGCACATGGAAGCGGCCAGGGAAAAGGCGAGGGTGCTCATGGAGGCGCTCCCCTATATCAAGGAATATTATGGAAAAACAGTGGTGGTCAAATTCGGGGGCAACGCCATGGAGAACGAGGCGCTCAAGGAGAGCTTCGCCTCCGATATCGTGCTCATGCGCTATGTGGGCATCAACCCCGTCATCGTGCACGGGGGCGGGCCCCAGGTGACCCATTACATGGAGAGGCTCTCCCTCGAGGTGCAGTTCGTGGACGGGCACCGGGTGACCGACGCCGCGACCATGGAGGTGGCCAAGATGGTGCTGGTGGGCAAGGTGAACAAGGAGATCGTCTCCCTCATCAACGGCCACGGCACCCTGGCGGTGGGCCTGTCCGGCGAGGACGGCAACCTCATCGTGGCTGCTAAACGCCTCCACCGGGGGGAGGAAGGCGAGGTAGATCTGGGTTTCGTGGGAGAGGTGAAGAGGGTCAACCCGGGGATCCTGCATAACCTCATACGGGATGAGTACATACCCGTGGTGGCGAGCATCGGCGTGGACGAGCAAGGGCAGAGCTACAACATCAACGCCGACCTTGTGGCGGGGGCGCTGGCCTCCGCCCTGCGGGCGGACAAGCTCATCTACCTCACCGATGTGGACGGGATCTACCGCGACCTGGAAGACAGGGAGAGCCTACTGCCGGAGCTGGATGTTTCAGAGGCGGAGGAGCTGATGGCGAGCGAGGCCATGAGCAGCGGGATGCTCCCCAAGCTGGAGAGCTGCGTCGAGGCGGTGCGCTCGGGAGTGCGGCGCGCCCACATCATCAACGGCACCGTGGAGCACGCGCTCCTGCTGGAGCTCTTCACCGATGCCGGCATAGGGACCATGGTGCGCGCGGGAGAAGGCGTCTGAGACGATTGCGTCGAGGAAAGGGGGATCGTACATGCATCACGACCTGGAGTGGGTCCGGAAGGTGGACGCAGAGTGCCTGATGCCCACCTACCGCCGCTTTCCCGTGCTCTTCGTGCACGGATACGGGACGCGGCTCTGGGACCACGAGGGAAAGGAGTACGTTGATTTCGTGTCCGGGCTCGGGGCCTGTGTGGCCGGCCACTGCCACGCGGAGATTATCGCCGCCGTCGCGCGCCAGGCCGCACAGCTCATACATGTTTCCAATCTTTACCATATGATTCCGCAGGCCGAGCTGGCGGAGATGCTGGTGCGCGTGAGCTTCGCGGATCGGGTCTTCTTCTGCAACAGCGGCACGGAGGCCAACGAGGCGGCCATCAAGCTGGCCAGAAAATACATGCGCGCGGTGCGCGGCGAGGACCGCTTCCAGGTAGTTTCGGCCTTGAGGTCCTTCCACGGGCGCACCTACGGCTCCCTGGCGGCCACGGGGCAGCCCGAGAAGGCGGAGCCCTTCCTTCCGCTGCCGGAGGGGTTCGTGCACGTGCCCTACAATGACACGGCGGCCTTGAAGGACGCGGTGGATGAGCGTACCTGCGCCGTGCTGCTGGAGCCCGTACAGGGGGAGGGCGGTGTTTACGTGGCCGACCCGCTCTTCCTGAAAGCGGCGAGCGAGGTATGCCGGGAGAGGGGCGCGCTCTTCATACTGGACGAGGTGCAGACCGGCATGGGCAGGACGGGATCCCTTTTCGCCTACGAGCAGTTCGGGGTGGTGCCGGACATGATGGTGGTGGCCAAGGGACTGGCCGGAGGGCTGCCCATCGGAGCCCTGCTGGCGACGGAGGAGGTGGCAAGGGGCTTCTCGCCCGGGGATCACGGGAGTACCTTCGGCGGCAATCCCGTGGTGTGCGCCGCGGCGCTGGCGGTGCTTACCGTGCTGCAGGAGGAACAGCTGGTGGAGAACGCGGCGCGGGTGGGGCAGTACTTCTTGGCGCGCCTGCGAGAGCTGCAGGGGAGGGCGGGATGCGTATGCGAGGTGCGCGGCCTGGGGCTCATGCTCGCCGTGGAACTGGAGGGGAAGAATGCCGCCCAGGTGGCCCTTTCCTGCCTTGAGAAGGGTTACGTGGTGAACAATATCGGGGAGAGGATATTGCGCTTCCTCCCGCCCCTCTCCATATCCACCCGCGAGGTGGACGGCCTGCTCGCGGTGCTGGAGGAGCTGCTCGCGGCCTGAGGGAGGCCATAAGTCGAAAGGAGAGAGAAAGTGGGTCTCAAGGGAAGGGATTTCCTGAGCGTCGCGGATCTGGAGGCAGGGGAGCTGCTGCTTCTGCTCGAGGAGGCATCCTCCTTCAAGCAGTCCCTGCGCGAGGGGAATCTGAGGCGCAGCCTGCAGGGCAAGCTGGTAGCCCTTATCTTCCAGAAGCCCTCCACGCGCACCAGGGTGTCTTTCGAGGCGGCGGTGCATCATCTCGGAGGCCATCCCATACCCCTTCTCGCCTCCGACCTGCAGCTGGGCCGGGGGGAGACCATAGCCGACACGGGGAGGGTGCTTTCCCGCTACGTGCAGGCGATAACGCTGCGTACCTTTGCGCAGCGGGAGGTGGAGGAGCTGGCGGAGGCGGCGGAGGTACCGGTGATCAACGCCCTGACCGACCTGGAACATCCCTGCCAGATCCTGGCAGATCTCCTGACGGTGAAGGAGCATTTCGGCGAGCTGCGGGGTCTGAGCCTCACCTACCTGGGGGACGGGAACAACGTCGCCAATTCCCTGGCCCTAGGATGCGCGCTGGCGGGGATGTCCTACACGGCCGCCTGCCCTCCGGGGCACGACCCTGACGCCGCCGTCCTGGCGCACGCCCGCGCCCTGGGTGGCGAGGAGTCGGTGCGGGTGGTAGAGGACCCACGGGAGGCGGTGAGCGGCGCCCAGGTGCTCTACACCGACGTGTGGACATCCATGGGACAGGAAGAGGACCCCGTGAAACTGCGGAAGATGAGGCCTTACCAGATCAACCGGAAATTGCTCGACGCCGCGAGCCCGGAGGTGGTGGTCTTGCATTGCCTTCCCGCGCACCGGGGCGAGGAGATAACCGACGAGGCAATAGACGGGCCGCGGTCCCTGGTGTGGGAGCAAGCCGAGAACCGCGTGCACGCACAGGCTGCCCTGCTCCATCTCCTCGTGGGAGAGTGAGGGAGAGACTTGGATAGAAAACGCAGGCGAGAGCTGATCCGGGAGCTGATCGAGAGCAGGAGCCCCTCCAGCCAGGGCGAGCTGGTGGAGCTGCTTTCCAGCCGGGGCGTGGTGGTGGACCAGTCCACCGTGTCCAGGGACCTGCGCGAGATGGGCGCCATCCGCCTGCCCGGCGGAAGGTATGCCATGCCCGGGGGAGGGGAGATCCCCCCGGACGGCGAGGAGCTGCTGCGAGGCCTGCGCGAGTACGCGCTCTCCGTCGAGGCCAGCGGCAACCTGGTGGTGTTGCGCACCGCTCCCGGCAACGCGCACGCCATGGCGGTCATCATGGACCGTGCGCGCCTGCCCCAGGTGGCGGGCACGGTGGCCGGAGACGACACCATCCTGGTGGTGGTGAGGGAAGGCCACAGGGCCGATGAGCTGGCCGCAGCGTGGATCAAATCGGGCGGCCTCCCTGGCGTTTGACGCGAAGCGGCGCACGGGGAGATGCGCGGGCGCGATCCTGACGGTCCTTTTCGGGAGGATGACGCGGAGGCGTAGGCAAGCCGCGCGCCGGCTGTTATCTTTTATGGGTGAGCGGAGAGGGATCTCCGAAAGGCGGAACG
Source organism: uncultured Actinomycetes bacterium (assembly GCA_937128055.1). GTDB lineage: Bacteria > Actinomycetota > Geothermincolia > Geothermincolales > RBG-13-55-18 > JACIXC01. The sequence continues at coordinate 6,680 of CAKZMC010000118.1, forward strand.
GGGACGTGAACGGCGGGGGCGACGCCACCGTGCAACCCTCGGTGAGAGGGTCAGCTCGAAGCGGCCTCCGGTGGCCCAAGGTAAGGAGAGGCGAGAAGAAGATGAAGGAAACGGCGGTACTGGCCTATTCGGGCGGATTGGATACCTCTGTGGCCATCCGTTGGCTGCAGGAAAAATATGGTATGGAGGTGGTGGCCCTCGCGGCGGACCTGGGGCAGCCTGGCGACCTGGAGGCCATCAGGCGCAGGGCCTTGGAGATCGGGGCGGTTGATGCGGTGACCCTGGACCTGCGGGAGACGTTCGCCGAGGAATACGTGCTGCCTGCGCTGAAGGCCAACGCCCTCTACGAGGGGAGATATCCCCTGGCGACGTCGCTGGCGCGCCCGCTGATCGCCGCGGCGCTGGTGGAGGAGGCTCGCCGCCGGGGGGCCTCCGCCGTCGCGCACGGGTGCACGGGGAAGGGGAACGACCAGGTTCGCTTCGATCTCACGGTGATGGCCCTGGGGCCCGACTTGCGCATCATCGCACCCCTGCGGGAGTGGAACATGTCCCGCGAGGAGGAGATGGATTACGCGCGCGAGAGAGGCATCCCGGTTCCCGTGACGCGGGATAGCCCCTATTCGGTGGACGAGAACCTTTGGGGGCGCAGCTGCGAGGCGGGGGTGCTCGAGGATCCCATGACGGAACCCCCCGAGGACGCCTTCTCCTGGACGGTTTCTGCCGCGGAGGCGCCGGACGAGCCGCGCTACCTCGACGTGACTTTCTCGGGCGGCCGGCCCGTGGCGCTGGACGGGGAGGGCATGGGTCTTGTGGAGCTCATCCTGCGCCTCAACCGCCTGGGCGGCGAGCACGGGGTGGGAAGGATTGACATGATCGAGAACCGGCTGGTGGGTATCAAGTCCCGGGAGATCTACGAGGCGCCGGCGGCCACCATCCTCATCGAGGCCCACCGCGCCCTCGAGTCCCTGACCCTCACCCGGGAGACCACGCATTTCAAGCCGGTGCTGGAGGGCAAGTTCGCGGAGCTCGTCTATTTCGGTCTCTGGCATGACCCCCTGCGTTCCGCCCTGGCGGCGGCGGTGGAGGCCACGCAGTGGGTGGTTTCGGGCGAGGTGAGGGTGAAGCTGTTCAAGGGGAACTGCACGGTGGTGGGAAGGAGCTCGCAGCTTTCGCTTTACGATTACTCCCTGGCCACCTACGACCGCGCCGACGCCTTCAGCCACCGCGCCAGCGAGGGCTTCATCGAGCTGTGGGGCCTACCCTTGAAGGTATGGGGAAGGAAGCAGGGCGAGGGCGGCACAGGGGCGGGCGAACGGAAATGAGCATGGGAGCCTTTTCCCGGGTACGTGGGGGGAAGGCGGATCTTCCGGTGATGGCGGGACATCGTTCCGCGCGAAGGCGTTCGGCAAGGAGTGAAGGCCGATGAAACTTTGGGGAGGAAGGTTCGAGAAGGAGACCGAAGGGATGGCGCACGATTTCAGTTCCTCGCTGCCCTTCGACCGCCGTCTGGCTCCCTATGACCTCAGGGTAAGCGAGGCACACGCCCTGGCCCTGCGGGAATGCGGCATGCTCGCGCCAGAGGAGTGCGAGGTGATCGTCGATGCCCTGCGGCGCATGAAGGGGGAGCTGGATGCCGGCACCTTCCCCTTCCAAGACGACGAGGATATTCATAGCGCCGTGGAGAGGGTGTTGGTGGAAAGGCTGGGCGAGACGGGCGCCAAGCTGCGCGCCGGGCGGAGCCGTAACGACCAGGTGGCGGCCGACCTCCGCCTCTACCTCATGGACGAGGCTTCCGTGCTGCGCCGGCGGCTGACGGACCTCATGGCCTGCCTCCTGGACCAGGCGGAGGAGAACCTGGGCGTGGTCATGCCGGGGTATACGCACCTGCAGCCCGCGCAGCCCGTGCTGCTCTCCCATCACCTGCTGGCCTATTGCGAGATGTTAAAGCGGGACATGGAAAGGCTGGCGCAGGCCAGGGCGCGCATGGACCGTTCTCCCCTGGGAAGCGGGGCCCTCGCCGGGGTGACCTTTGCGCTGGACCGTTCGCTGTTGGCGGAGGAGGCGGGCTTCGGGGGCATAACCGGCAATTCCATGGATGCCGTCTCCGACCGCGACTTCGTAGCCGATTTCCTCTACGCGGGCGCGCTCATCGCCGTGCACCTCAGCCGGCTGGCGGAGGAGGTCGTGCTCTGGGTCAACCCACGCTTCGCTTTCCTGGCCCTGGACGAGGCCTACGCCACCGGCTCCTCGCTCATGCCCCAGAAGGCGAACCCGGACGTGGCGGAGCTGGTGCGGGGTAAGGCGGGGAGAATGTTCGGCCACCTCGTATCCCTCCTCGTCATGCTCAAGGGGCAGCCGTTGACCTACAACCGCGACCTGCAGGAGGACAAGGAGGGTGTCTTCGACGCCGTCGACCAGTTGAAGGCCATGTTGCAGGTCATGTCCGGCGCCCTGCGCAGCGCCGCCTTCGACGGGAAAAGGATGGGGGAGGCGGCGGGAGAGGGTTACCAGAACGCCACCGATCTCGCCGATTACCTCGCGGAGAAAGGCATACCCTTCCTGCGGGCGCACGAGATAGCCGGCAGGGCGGTCAGGCTCTGCCTGGAGAAAGGCGTGGGGCTGGAGGAGCTTCCCCTGAAGGATTACCAGGAAATGGAAGAAAGCATAGACGAGGACGTCTACCGGCGCCTCTCGGTCGATGCCTGCGTGAAGGCCAGGGATATTGAGGGCGGCACGGCGCCGTCTCGCGTGGAGGAGGCCCTGAGGGAAGCGCGCCGCTGGCTGGAAGCCGAAGGTACCAGGCCCTGAACCCTGGCGACACTAGGGGTATGGTTGTAGGGGCCGCGCCCCCCCGCAGTGATCTCGTAAGACATATCGTGGGGTCAAACCGCGTTTATGTCTGGGAGGGGTTGTTCCTGGGGATGGAGGGGGTCTCGGCCCTCTGGACGGGCCTTCGCCGCACCCATCCCCCGCACGTGAGAAACCCTTCCTTCTTCCGGCCCGGGACGCCGAGTAATGGTCTCGCTCCGCAGGCTGCGCTGCGACCAACTCGGCCGTTC
>CAKZMC010000119.1 GCA_937128055.1 uncultured Actinomycetes bacterium
ATCCCAGGCCGGTGAAGAGCTTGACGTACGCGGGCGTGGCGCTGGCGCCGCTCGCCGGATAGAGCGCGGCGGCCTCGCCGGCCAGGGGCCCGAAGATGCTCTTCAACAGCTCGCTGTACTGGGCGGGGGTCAGCTGCTGCTGCCCCACGAACATGCTGCCCTCGTCGGCCACGGTGCCGATGAGCAGGGGTACCTTGTGCTGCTTGCCGGCCGCGAAGATGTTCTGGGGCTTATCGGGAAGCACGTACCCATCGACCATGGGCCCCGTATCCAGGGCGCCCGGCAGCGTCGCCACCACCTTCTGGAAGGCGTCCAGGATCTCCTGGGCGCTCTTCTCGCGCAGCGCCGCTAGCTCGTCGCCCGCCTTGTCGCAGCCGAGTTCGGCCGAGATCAACTGGCCCGCCTTTTCTGCGTCCGCCAGCGTGTCGCCGCACTTGGTCACGAGGAACCCCATGGAGAAGAAGCCCCCGCTCTCCACGATGGCGCGCTGGAAGAGCCCCTCCGCCAGGGGGCTGGCGAGGAGGCAGCAGACGCTCGCCCCGCCCGCGGACTGCCCGAAGACGGTCACGTTTTCCGGGTCTCCCCCGAAGGCCGCTATGTTCTTCTGCACCCACTTCAGGGCCGCGATCTGATCGAGCAGGCCATAGTTCCCGGACACCTTGTCGGGTGATTCCTGCGAGAGCAGGGGATGCGCCATGTACCCCAGGGGGCCGAGGCGGTAGTTGATGTTCACCACCACCACGCCCTTGGCGGCTAGGTTGTGGGCATCGTAAAGGGACTGGGAGCCGGATCCCAGCACGAAAGCCCCGCCGTGGATCCACACCATGACGGGGAGCTTCTCGTCCCCGCTCTTGGCCGGCGTCTTCACGTTCAGGTACAGGCAGTCCTCGCTCTGGTCGGGGAAGCTGTAGAACTCCTTGGCGAACTCATAGGGCCAGGGCACCTGGGCACAAGCGGGGCCATCCTGCATGCAGTCCCTGATCCCCTCCCAGGGCTCGACCTCCTGCGGCGGCTTCCAGCGCAGCTCGCCCACGGGGGGAGCGGCGTAGGGTATTCCCCTGTAAGTGGATATCCCGTCGCCCCCCACCACGCCGCGTATGCGGCCGCTGTCCAGCTGGACGACCTCCATGGGCTCGTATTCTTCGGCGGCCTCTTCCTCAGCCTTCTTGCCGCAGCCGACCAGCAAAACAGCTGCCACCAAGGCCAGGATCATGAACAGGACGAGGAACTTGGACTTTCTCATCTTATTACCCCCCTTCCGCGGAGATCTCCTTCAGCACACCTATAGCATCCTTGATGCGAGGATCACCACCTTTCCCAGCTTCGCCAGACAACGCACAACCTCGAAGGCCAAGGAATTGTCGTGAGAGATACGACCCCTGTTTTTCCCCTGGCTACAGAACTTTCACAGCCGCTCATGGCACCCGTGCTCAGCCGGCCAAAGCCCTTTTCTCGTAAATATACATTGAATTATACAACCTTACCGGGCCCTGTTCCTACCCCGGCGGTCAGGGCTAACTCTTCCTCCTGAGGGAGAACTTCTCGCCCCCGGACAGGGTCTCCTTGAAGATGAGCTTGAGCACGAAAAGCAATACCACCGCCCCGCCGAGAGAGATCAGCAGGCTCTTGATGCCGAAGTCGAAGGCCTTATCGGGATCGGTTACATAGCCGAAGACAAGCCCCCCGATGAAAGCGCCTGCGATGCCGATGAGGATGTTGTAGAGGATGCCGAACTTCTTGTTGGTGCCGGTAATGATCGAAGCCAGCCAGCCCGCGATTCCCCCGATCACGATCCAACCGATGACCCCCATAGCCCTACCTCCTTCGAGATGACCCGGAGTGGCGAACAACCCCGCGGCGGATGCCATCGAAAGCGCCCTGGATCTCGCCTACCGACCAGACGACGCGATCCCGCGTAGATTATACCACGCCACCCGCCAGGCCATACGTAAGGTGTCAGGCCCGGTACTTCACCCGCTTCCTGAAGGAGAGGCCGCCCGGGTCGAACGGCCCCGCGGGGCCGGAGAGCGTGAACCACACCGAGGCCAGGGGAAACAGGAGCCTCCAGTGGCCAATGCCCAGGTAGAGACGGTCGCTCACCTTGCGGACCTCGTCCGTCATCATCACCGCGCAAGCTCCGGACAGGTAGAAGGGGTAGTCCAGCAGCAACACCTCGCCGCCGTCGATGAAGGAGCTGGACATGGTGGTGCGCATGGGCCACTTGCGCACCGTGCGCCCGTACAGCTTGAGCACGTTGAAGCCGCGTCCCTCGCTCTCCGAGAGGGGCTCGAAACTCTTGCCCTGCCAGACGCCGCCGGCGAGAGGGTTCCAGGCCACCAGCTTCCACAACCGGTCGGAGATGCGCTGCTCGCACCCGATATACCCTCCCCGGTATCCGCCGCACATCTCCTGAAGGGAGGGGGCGGGGAGGGTGCGGTACAGCTCCTCCAGTTGCGGAAAGGGGAGGGAACGCAGCTTCTCCGCCGTCCACCCCTCCTTTGATTTCGTGTCCGCAGCAGGCATGACCCTCACCCTTTACCATTCATGCAGGCCGGGGTTTTCCCCGGTATCAAGGGCCGTCCTCAAGGTAAACCGGTCTATCCTCCGCGAAGGCCGTCGCCAAGGCGGCTTCAAACCCAAACATCCCCGGCATAGCGAAGACGCCGGCCCATCCCCTCACCGCCATCCCCGGCGGATCCTGCAAGGCCGCCCGCCTATTCCTCGCCCACCGATTTGGCGATGTACTTCCTGAAGCTCTCCACCATCTCCTTGAAGGCGCGCTTCAGCCCCTCGAACTCCTCGCCCTGGCGTATCTCTATCTCCACGTCCAGGTCGCCCTCCATGACCTGCTCGGCCGCGGCGGAGAGTTCGTCTATGGGCGCCGTTATCTGCCTGCGGATGAGCATGCTCAGCACGAAGAAGGTGATGAGGATGACCAGGATCACCGAGCATCCCACGATCAGCCCCACGATGAGGCTCGCCCGCTTCCTCTCGCTGTCGTAGAAATCGTTGATGTCCGCCACCGCCTCGTGCATGGAGACGAAGTGCGCTCCCCAGAAACCCCTGTACATGGGGTCGATCTTGGACATGCTATACAGCGACACCAGGGTCTCTTCCTCCAGGCCGAGGGCGGGAATCCCGCCTTCGAAGTAGGCGCTTTCCTCGCCCCCGGAGCTCGCCTCCTCGATGGCCGCGAGCACCTCCGGCGGCACGGGGCTGTAATTAAGGCTCTCGTCCGTGGACAGGAGGATGGTGGCCTCGGGTATCACCGGGGGCATGGGAAGCGCCATGGCGATGTTCAGCCGTACCCCCAGCACCCCCTCTTCGACCTGTTTCCGCAACCTCTCGTTGGCCATTTCCATCACGGGGGAGGGTTTCTTCTCCTCGATGGAGGTCAAGAGCATCTGGACGGTATCCTCCACGCTGTATTGCTTGATATCGCTCATTATCTCCTCGGTCAGGCTCTCCGCCAGGTATTTCAAGCCGGTATGAATGGTCTCGGCCTCCTCCTCGACCAGCTTGTCGATACTCTTGTCCATCATGCGGTTGAGGGTGCCGTTGATGAAGAAGAAGATGACCAGCCCGCTGGCGATCATGAGGATGACGACCAGGGCGGTTATCTCATAGAGGACCCTCGACCTGCTCCTTCCCCCGGCGCGCGCGCCCTTTTTCTTTCCCGGCATTGCCATCACTCCTTTTTTTTAACTGGTACGCTTGCTGGGTGCCTGCAAAGCCTGCCTTATGCGCTTCCGCTTCTTCGCCCGTTTCCTTATTGCCAGTATGGCGAGCACATCGGCTTCCAGGTCAGTCAGGTTGCGACCTTCGGCACGTGAGATTTATCGACCTCAAGCCCTTGCGGCTGAACACCCGGAGGGAACGGATCCGCGGCGCGGCAAAGGTTTGGCACGGCCGCCACCTGGACATATTGGAGACTGGCGGTAGGCGCGGGCCGAAGGTCCGTATATGCGGGAGAACCAAGGGAGGTAAGGCTATGAGGACCAAGGAAGAGTATATCAAGGGACTGGCCAAGATGGGCCGCAACGTCTATTTCAACGGCGAGAAGATCGACCGCGACTGTGAGCTGCAGATGGATTGCCTCAACGTCATCGGTACGACCTTCGACGAGGCGCTGAAGCCCGAGAACGAGGGCCTGATGACCGCGACCTCCCATCTCACCGGCCACAAGATCAACCGCTTCACCCACATCCACCAGAACACGGATGACCTGCACAAGAAGCAGGACATGACCCGCTTCCTCTGCCAGAAGGTCGGGGGCTGTATCCAGCGCTGCATGGGCATCGACGCGGTGAACGCCATCTACAACGTCTCCTACGAGGCGGACAAGGGGAACGGTGGCGCCACCTCCTACCACGAGAACTTCAAGAAGTGGCTGATCCGTTTCCAGGACGAGGACCTGGTGGGCTGCTGCGCCCAGACGGACGTTAAGGGGGACCGCATGAAGCGCCCTGCCGACCAGAAAAACCCCGGCGCCTACCTGCGTATAAAGGAGAGGCTCGCGGACGGCATCGTGGTCGAGGGGTGCAAGCTCCACATCTCCGAGGCCTCGGTGGCCGACGAGATCCTGGTCGTGCCCACCCGCGCCCTGCGCCCCGAGGATTCCGACTATGCCGTGGCCTTCGCCGTCCCCGGCGACTGGGAGGGCTTGAAGCACGTGGTAACCATCCACAACCTGCGGCCGAGGGAGATCTACAAGCGGGGCTTCACCCCCGGCGCCACCGACTCCTACCTCATCTTCGAGGACTGCTTCGTCCCCTGGGAGAGGGTCTTCCTGGCGGGGGAACACCTGCATGGGGGAGTCCTCGCCCTCCTCTTCGCCCTCTTCCACCGCCACTCTTATTCGGGTTGCAAGCCGGCCATAGGCGACGTGATACTGGGAACGGCGGCTTTGGCGGCGGAGGTGAACAACATCCACAAGGCGCCCCACGTGCGGGAGAAGCTGGCCGAGATCATCATGACCAGCGAGCTCGGTTACGCCGCGGGCTACACGGCATCGGACCTGGGGAAGCCCGAGGTCTATATGCCGGGGGTGGGGTTCGTTCCCTACGGGCCCGGCTCATATATCCCCCACTCCATCTACTGCAACGTCGGCCGCTGCCTCACCGGCGAGGCCGTCTTCCGCGAGTCGGAGATCCTCTGCGACATCTCCGGCGGGGTGGTGGCCACCTTCCCGCA